>NZ_JACHDL010000010.1:0-244687 GCF_014201055.1 Paraburkholderia sp. CI2 | reverse complement strand
AGATGGTGTCCATGACGATCTCCCATAAGGAAACAGCCCGATCAGCGTAAGCCGATCGGGCTGTTTCGGTCAGGCTGACCATCTCATTAAAGCCCAGCCGTGTAGGCTGGGCTAAGTGCTTGATATCTTTGGTGGGGCGTGAGTGACTCGAACACTCGACCTACGGATTAAGAGTCCGCTGCTCTACCAACTGAGCTAACGCCCCAACAGAAGCGAAATTATGCAGGATCTTTTTGAGATTGCCAAGCCCTTTTCGCAGTGTTATTAAAAAGACCGCATCGCCCGAACTTGAGCGTTTCCTCGACAAAGCCGCCATCCCGAAAACATCGACGCGTCCAACGCTGCCGGTATCATGTCGCGGACACCTCCCGCACGCAGCATCGCGGCTTTCGCCCGGGGATTCCCATGGATGACAAAGAGATTACCGAGCTGCTCGACCGAGTTCTCGCCCCCTGGGTCCGGGCGCTCACGTTGACGCCGATCAAGGTCGACGAGGAAAGCGCCACGCTGCGTCTGCCGTTCTCTGGCGAGTGGCGACACTCGGGCGGCATGATCAGCGGCCAGGTATTCATGGCGGCCGCGGACACGGCGATGGTCGTCGCCATCACCGCCGCGCTCGGCGGCTTCAAGCCGATGAGCACGGTGTCGCTGAACATCAACTTCATGCGCGCGGTCCGCAAGGGCGATGTGCTGATCAAGGCGCGCGTGCTGCGCATGGGCCGCAATCTCGTGTTTGGCGAAGTCGAACTGTTCGACGAAGGCGGCAACATGGCGGTTCAAGCCACTACGACTTACGCGCTGCTCGAGTGAATGCGCGTCGGACCCGAGGGGGCCGCCAACACAATCTGCGCGCAGCAAGAGCAAAGGAAAGCAAGGAAAAGCAGCATGTTCGATCAGGTCGTATTCGCCGGCGGCGGCAACCGCTGCTGGTGGCAGGCGGGTTTCTGGGACGTCGTGCAGCCGCCGCTCGACATCCGTCCGCGCGTGATCACCGGCATTTCGGCCGGCGCCGCAACCGCGTGCATGATTTACACGCGCGGCGACTCCGACTGGGTTATGCGCTATTACGAAGACGCACTGCGCCACAACACGCGCAACGCCTACTGGGGCAATCTGCTGCGCGGCGAGTCGGTGTTCCCGCATTACCGGATCTACCGTCAGGCGCTGCTCGATATCTATGGCGACAAGTTTTCCAGGCTCGCGCAGGCGCCGGAAATCCGCATCGGCGTGTCGCATCTGCCGCGCTGGCTCGGCGCGAGAAGTGCGGTCGCGGCAGGGCTGGTCGCGTACAACATCGAAAAATACGTGCGCAAGACGCTGCATCCGACGCTCGGTCGGACGCTTGGCTTTCATCCGGAATTCGTGCGCGCGCAGGATTGCGCGAGCGTCGACGAGTTGGCCGACCTGATTCTGCAATCGTCGAGTACACCGCCGTTCACGCCGGTTCTGCGGCGCAACGGCCGGCCGGTGCTGGACGGCGGCATGGTCGACAACGTGCCGGTCGGCGCGCTAGATGCCGACGCGCCGGGCAACGTGCTCGTGATGGTCACGCGTCTTTATCCGCGGCCGCAGATGTTCGTTGTGCCACACGGCGTCCAGCAGCGGCTTTACGTGCAACCGTCGCGCAAGGTGCCGATTTCGAGTTGGGATTACACGAGTCCGTCGCAGATGGTGCACGCCTATAACCTTGGCCGTGCCGACGGTGAGGTCTTCCTTGAACGCATCCCTGCATTGATGGAGGCGGGAGCGCACGAAGCGCGATGAGCGACGCGGCGGGGCGGGCGGGGCGGGCACACATCTGATCCGCCGGCCGCCTCGCCCACCAATCACCGCCGACGCCCGCCCTGCAACGCCTCCGGATTCGCGACACTGGCGGTATCGCCGGCATCGAACGCGAGGATGTTGTTGAACGCCGCCGAAAAATACAGTTCGTAGCTCTCCCGCTCCACGTAGCCGATGTGCGGCGTGCAGATCACGTTCTCCATGCGCAGCAGGCTGTAGCCTTGCAGGATCGGCTCGCTTTCGTAGACGTCGATCGCGACCATCCCCGGACGGTTGTGCGACAGCGCGTTCACCAGCGCACTCTCTTCGAGCAGCTCGGCGCGACTCGTGTTCACGAGCAGCGCGGTCGGTTTCATGCGCATCAAATCGTCCTGCCTGACGATGCCACGCGTGTCGTCGTGCAGACGCAGATGCAGGGACAGCACATCGCTGGTCTCGAACAGTTCCTCGCGACTCGCCGCGACGCTGTAGCCATCGGCGCGAGCGGCTTCGCGCGAGTGCTCACGGCCCCAGATCAGCACGTTCATGCCGAACGCCTTGCCATAGCCAGCGAGGAGTCGGCCGATCTTGCCGTAGCCCCAGATCCCTAGCGTCTGTCCGCGCAGCACTTGCCCCAAACCGAAGTTCGGCGGCAGCGCCGACGTCTTCAGCCCCGACTGCTGCCAGGCGCCCTGTTTAAGGTTTGCCACGTATTGCGGAATACGCCGTTGGGCGGCCATGATGAGTGCCCACGTCAGTTCGGCCGGCGCGACCGGCGAACCGCTGCCCTCGAGCACGGCAATGCCGCGCTCGGTACAGGCCGCTAGATCGATGTGGCTCGACACTTTGCCGGTCTGACTGATCATGCGCAAACGCGGCAGCTTGTCGAGTAGCTGCGACGTGATGCGGGTACGTTCGCGAATCAGAACGAGGGCGTCGACTTCCGCAAGACGGCTCGCAAGTTGTCCGAGACCGCGCACGGTATTGTTGAATACTTTGACTTCCTGGTCGGCCAGCAATTGAAAGCAGTCGAGCTTGCGAACGGCGTCCTGGTAATCGTCGAGGATGGCAATCTTCATGGTATGTAATTTGCGGCGCACCTCGTTGGTGCGAACGGAATGTTATGCTGACTGTCCCACCATGTGACTTAGGTCACACGTTAGTCTGGCTAGATGCCCTACCGTAGAAGCTGTCGCACACAAAAGAACGGCAACGCTACGTGAAGGCGAATTGAGAACGTTTTTAGCAGTTTGTTGCGTGTTGAGGCAAGCCGCTTTACACAAGGTTGCAGAAGCCTTGTAGGAAGCGCGCCTCCGCCTGGCAAGCTGTGTGGCCCAGGACGATCTGCGCAATCATGCGCCGCCAGTGGAAAATTGACACGTCGGCGCGATGAATTCAATGCCTCTCGCATGCAGCGTCCCCGGGCTTGTACCGTTTTTCTATTGCTTCAAACGGAGACAAGTCGATGAATCATCCCTCGTTCGAAGGCCAGCCCACTATCGAGGCGCCCACATGGATCAAACACCGCAAGCTGATCGACTGGGTCCAGCGCATCGCCGCGCTGACCAAGCCTGAAAAAGTGGTCTGGTGCGACGGCTCGCAGGAAGAATATGACCGCCTGTGCGCGCAGATGGTCGAAGCCGGAACGCTGAAGAAACTCAACCCCGCCAAGCGTCCCAATTCCTATCTCGCCTGGTCCGATCCGTCCGACGTCGCGCGCGTCGAGGATCGCACCTTCATCTGCTCGCAGCGCGCAGAGGACGCTGGCCCCACCAACAACTGGATCGCCCCGGCCGAAATGCGCTCGACGCTCGACGGCCTGTTCGATGGCGCGATGCGCGGCCGCACGATGTACGTGGTGCCGTTCTCGATGGGCCCGCTCGGCTCGCCGATCGCGCATATCGGCGTCGAGTTGAGCGACAGCCCGTATGTCGCGACCAATATGCGCATCATGACGCGCATGGGCCGCAAGGTGTATGACGTGCTCGGCGAGGACGGCGAGTTCGTGCCGTGCGTGCATTCGGTCGGCGCGCCGCTCGCGGCGGGTGAGCAGGACGTGTCGTGGCCTTGCAACAAGACCAAGTACATCGTGCATTTCCCCGAATCGCGCGAAATCTGGAGCTTTGGCTCGGGCTATGGCGGCAATGCGCTGCTCGGCAAGAAGTGCTTCGCGCTGCGCATCGCATCGACGATGGGCCGCGACGAGGGCTGGCTCGCCGAACACATGCTGATTCTCGGCGTCACCTCGCCGGACGGGCGCAAGCATCACGTGGCGGCGGCGTTTCCGTCGGCGTGCGGCAAGACCAACTTTGCGATGCTGATCCCGCCGGCGGGCCTGAACGGCTGGAAAATCTCGACGATCGGCGACGACATCGCGTGGATCAAGCCGGGCAAGGACGGCCGCCTGTACGCGATCAATCCGGAAGCCGGCTACTTCGGCGTAGCGCCCGGCACGAGCGAAAAGACCAACTACAATGCGCTCGCCACGTTGAAGGAAAACGTGATCTTCACGAACGTCGCGCTGACCGACGACGGCGACGTCTGGTGGGAAGGCATGACCGACGAGCCGCCGGCGCATCTGATCGACTGGCAGGGCAAGGACTGGACGCCGGCCGAGGCAAAGGAAACCGGCCGCAAGGCGGCGCATCCGAACGCGCGCTTCACGGCGCCGGCTTCGCAGTGCCCGTCGATCGACGCGGACTGGGAAAACCCGGCCGGTGTGGCAATCGACGCATTCATCTTCGGTGGCCGCCGCTCGACCACCGTGCCGCTCGTCACTGAAGCGCGCAACTGGGTCGAGGGCGTCTACATGGCGGCGACGATGGGCTCTGAAACCACCGCCGCGGCGGCTGGACAGCAGGGCGTGGTGCGCCGCGATCCGTTCGCGATGCTGCCGTTCTGCGGCTACAACATGAGCGACTATTTCACTCATTGGCTGAAGACCGGCGAGCGTCTGCACCAGTTGAGCGCGAAGCTGCCGAAAATCTTCTGCGTGAACTGGTTCCGCAAGGGCGCGGACGGCAAGTTCGTGTGGCCTGGCTTCGGCGAGAACATGCGCGTGCTGAGCTGGATGGTCGGCCGCATCGAAGGCACCGCGCAGGGCGAAGAGCATGCGTTCGGCATTTCGCCGCACTATGAGGACATCGACTGGAGCGGGCTGAACTTCAGCCGCGAGCAGTTCGAGCAGGTGATTTCCGTCGATGACGCTGCATGGCGCGACGAGCTCGTGTTGCACACGAAGCTGTTTGACACGCTGCAACACGGTTTGCCGCCGGCACTGACTGAGGCGAAGCGCGCGCTCGAGGAAAAACTCACAGCTTGATTATGTGAGTGCACACTCAGCATAAAAAGCCGCCCTCGGGCGGTTTTTTCGTTGGGCGCCCGGTTTATTTCCGTTTTTTCGAGTTCCGCAACGGCCGAACGACCGTTGCGTCTGTTCGAACAAAAAAGACAGAGCAAGCTGCAGCGCAGCAGATTGTTTTTGATTTGGGAATAATCGCTGGTCGGACCCCGGTTTTATCGACACAGTCGTACCAAAATTGACAATATTTCCTATTTTGCGGGCAACTTCTGCACGATTTTGCGAGTCGTAGGAGAATTCCAAGTTCGCTTCACTGGTTTTCACCAATTGTCAGGAAGCAGTAACAAGGCAGGGAGTTGTCCTATGGATCATTTGCAGTCGATGCGAGTTTTCGTCAAGGTGGCGGATCTCGGCAGTTTTGCCCGCGCCGCGAGCGCCATGGATATTTCCAACGCGGTCGCCACCCGTCACGTTGCCGACCTCGAGGGCCGTCTTGGTACGCGGCTGCTCAATCGCACGACCCGCAGCTTGTCGCTGACCGAATCCGGTCAGGTCTACCTCGAGCGCGCCCGTCAGATTCTCGACGAACTGGAAGACGTCGAACAGATGGTGGTCGCTCGCAATCACGAACCCGTCGGCACGCTACGCATCGTCGCGCCCGTCGTGTTCGGGCTGCATAACCTCGCGCCCGTGCTGCAAACGTACGCGGAGCGCTATCCAAAAGTCATTCCCGACGTCACGCTGGTCGATCGTCAGGTGGACCTCGTCGAGGAGGGCTTCGACGTCGGCGTGGTGATCGCGCGGCAAATGCGCAGCGCGAGTATCGTTACGCGGCGTCTGACCACGGGCTGCATGACCGTCTGCGCGACGCCGGCTTATCTGGAAAAGCATGGCATGCCGACGCGTCCCGAACATCTGCTCGAGCACCCGTGCCTGAGCCTGCCATCCGAATACTGGGGCGATGAACGCGTGTTTACGGGGCCGGAAGGCGAAGTGCGCGTGCGGCCGTCGAACGTGATCGTCGCGAACAACACGGAGATGCTGAGACAGTTTGCGCTGCTCGGCATGGGCACCGCGATTCTGCCGAGCTATCTGATCGGTCGCGACATGACGCGCGGCCGGCTCGTGCGTTTGCTCGGCGATTACCGTTTGCCGCAGGTCGAGATCAATATTGCGTACCCAAGCCGCCGTCACCTGCCGGCCAAGGTGCGCACGTTCATCGACCATCTGGTCGAGCACTTCAACCAGACGCCGAACAGCGTGCTCGGCGAGCAGTGGATCAAGGACGGTCTGGAGCGTCCGGCGACGTCGGCCGCGTTCGAGACTGCCGAGTCGCGCGCACCGGAAGCGTTCGATGGCGCCGAGCCGCTGTCGCGGCTTCTCGATAGCGAGCTGTCGCCGGCCGTGCCGAAGCCGATGACGAAGTCGTCCAATCGCAGTCCACGCCCGACGGCGTTATCGCCGCTGTAAATCTCTGAATGTCGAAGCCCGCAGCGATGCGGGCCGGCATTAAAAAGGCGCAGTCACCTCAAGTGACTGCGCCTTTTTTCATGGACAGATGCGGACTACACCGCGGGCTGTGCACGGATCGCCGACTGCGGTGGCTAATGTAGCTATTCCTGCTGCCACCGCGAGCCGCCGATCCGAATCTCGCCCTACTAGCCGGTTTTTCGCGCCGCGGTCTTTTTCGCCGGTGCCTTTTTGGCCGCCGCGGACTTGGCGGCGGGCGCCTTCTTCGCCGCCACCTTCTTTTCCGCCGGCTCGGCCTTCACGGCCACCGCGGTATCACCTTCGTCCGCTTCCGACATCGCCTTGGTTCCGGAACGAGCACCCGAAGTTTTCGCCGCTGCGGTCTTCGCCGCCGCCGGCTCCTTCTTCTCGAATTCGAAGCCGATCTTGCCGTCGTTCTGCTTGACGAGGAAAGCTTTGAAGTTACGGCCGGTACGCGACGACTTGAAGTTCGTCAGCAGATCGGTGCGACCCTCCTCGAGCAGTTTGGCCATCTGCTCGCGGGCGATTTCCTGCTGCAGGATCACCTTGCCGGAACGGAAGTCGCACGACTTCGGATTCGCCACCGAGTTTTCGCAGACGTAGCTCATGCCATGCTCGAAAACGCGGCCTTGGCACTTCGGACACGCGCCGACCGGCTGCTGATCGGAGAAGTCGGGCGGCTCGCCGTCTTCGCCGGCCGCGTCCTGGCCGAAGTCGAACTCGAGCTTGTAATTCTTGATCTCGTCGTCGAGCGACAGTTTCAGGATCGCCGAGAACGGCCGCCCCATCTTGCTGCGGAAGCCCGACAGCGGCCCGATCGTCTTGTTCTGCAGCAGTTCTTCGACTTCGGCGATCTCGAACTGACGGCCGCCCGGAATCTTCGAGATCGAGAACTCGCACTTCGAGCACGCGAAACGCCGGTAGTTTTCCTTCACCTGGCCACCGCAATTCGGGCAAGGTGTCTGCAATGTCGCGTAATCGCCCGGGATCGTGTCGGAATCGTATTCCTTCGCGCGCTTGACGATAGTCTGCGTCATGCGCGCGATTTCCTGCATGAACGCGTCGCGTGGCAGGTTGCCGCGCTCCATCTGCGACAGCTTGTATTCCCATTCGCCGGTTAGCTCCGGCGCAGTCAGCTCCTTCACGCCGAGGCCGCGCAGCAGCGTCATCAGCTGGAAGGCCTTGGCGGTCGGAATCAGATCACGGCCTTCGCGGATCAGGTACTTTTCGGTGAGCAGACCTTCGATGATCGCCGCGCGCGTTGCCGGCGTGCCGAGCCCCTTGGCCGCCATCGCTTCGCGCAATTCGTCGTCTTCGACCAGTTTTCCCGCACCTTCCATCGCCGACAGCAGCGTCGCTTCGTTGTAGCGCGCTGGTGGCTTCGTGACCAGTTGCTGTGCGGCGATCTTGTCGGTCTTGACCTTTTCGTCTTTCTGCACCGGCACGAGGTTCGCGTCATCGCCGCTGGTTTCGCGGCCGTAGATCTGCAGCCAGCCCGGCTCGACGAGCACCTTGCCTTCGGTCTTGAAGTGATGGCCGACCACCTCGGTGATACGCGTCGTCACACGGTATTCGGCGGCCGGGAAGAACACCGAAAGGAAGCGCTTCACGACAAGGTCGTAGAGCTTCTGCTCCGGCTCGGACAGATTCTTCGGCGCCTGCAGCGTCGGGATGATTGCGAAGTGGTCGCTGATCTTCGAGTTGTCGAAGATGCGCTTGTTCGGCTTCACCCAGCCCTTGTCGAGCACCTGCTTCGCGAACGGCAGGTAGTTGTTGCTCTCCTTGAGCATGCCGAGCGTCTGCTTGACCGTGTCCAGATAGTCTTCCGGCAACGCGCGCGCGTCGGTTCGCGGATAGGTCAGTACCTTGTGCTTTTCGTACAGCGCCTGAGCGAGACCCAGCGTGTTCTTCGCCGAAAAGCCGAAGCGGCCGTTGGCTTCTCGCTGCAGACTGGTCAGGTCGAAGAGCGCGGGCGACAGCTGCGTCGACGGTTTCGACTCCTCGGTCACCGTGCCGAGCTGGCCGCGGCAAGCCGCGACGATCGTCTCTGCCGTGGGCAACGCCCAGAGGCGCGAATCGCGCTTCTCCGGGTCGAACTCGTCGCGCTTGAATTTCGGGTCGAACCAGCGGCCTTCGTAGAAGCCGGCCGCGCAGACGAACTCCGCCTTCACTTCCCAGTAGTCGCGCGGCACGAAGCGTCGAATCTTTTCTTCGCGCTCGACGACGATCGATAGCGTCGGCGTCTGCACGCGCCCGACCGTGGTCAGGAAAAAGCCGCCGCCCTTGCTGTTGAACGCGGTCATCGCGCGCGTGCCGTTGATGCCGACGAGCCAGTCCGCCTCCGAGCGGCAGCGCGCCGCGTCGGCGAGCGGCTGCATCTCTTCGTCGCTGCGCAGACGCGCGAAACCGTCGCGGATCGAGCCGGCCGTCATCGACTGCAGCCACAGCCGTTGCACCGGCTGTTTGGCTTTCGCGTGCTGCGCGATCAGGCGGAAAATCAGTTCGCCCTCGCGCCCCGCGTCGCATGCGTTGATCAGACGGTCGATGTCCTTGCGCTTCATCAGCCTGGTCAGCACCTTCAGGCGCGACTCGCTCTTCGCGATCGGATTCAGATCGAAATGCGGAGGAATGACGGGCAGATTGGCAAAGCTCCACTTGCCGCGCTTGACTTCGTAGTCGTCGGGCGCGGCGATTTCCAGCAGGTGGCCCACTGCCGACGAAAGGACGTAGTCGTCGCTTTCGTAGTACTCGTCATGCTTGGTAAAGCCGCCCAAAGCGCGCGCGATGTCGTTCGCGACAGAAGGCTTTTCGGCGATGATCAGTGCTTTGGACATGACTCGATGTGAGGTTGGTAGATCCGGGTTGGTGGCCTTGAGGGCCAACATGGCGCGCGACGCTCGCTTGAGACCTCTTTCGACCCAATAACGACCGCTTTATAGCACAAGGTGCGAACCCAACGGGTCAAGTGCCATAAAAGCGCGTCATCATAATTGCGCGTCCAGAGGTTGAGCAACTGCGGCAAACGCCGCGTGCGGACAGCGATGCCAGCCGCGATGCTGTCCCAAATGATCGGCGGGGGCCTGTGCCGCAAGCCGCGCGTCGCGAGGCTTTCCGTTTGATCGGGCGGCGCGCGAGGCCGCCTTCAGGCGACCGCCAGCGCCGGCCGCAGCTTTGGCGCACCGGTTACGCCGGGCAGCGCGGTCAGATCCGACAGCATCCGCTCGACGATCGACACCTGTGGCAAAACCGTACCGAAAAACCGTGTCGTCACCGAGTCTTCGATCAGGACGGTCGGGAAATTCTCGACGTCCAGATCGTCGAACCGATCCGCATGAGTTTCGATGTCGATCCATGCGAAACAGACTTCCGGGTGCCGCTCGGCCAGTTGGTTGAAGGCGTCCCGGTACTCGCGACACGTTCCGCACCACTCCGCGCACAGGCATGCAACGAACAGCGTGTCGGGTTCGTTGACGCGCTCGGCGATCCGGTCCTGGTCGGTGTCGAGGTTCAGCGCGGGCATGAAGTGATTTCCTTGTGTGTTTTGTCGGGTGCTTTGGCGCGAATGTAGCATGGCCGGTCGCGAAAAGTTGCCAATCTGCATTGACGCCGGTCAGTCTCGGCTCAGTCATGATGGGCTCGCATGAAGCGGCCGCCGGGCAGCAGCGTGACCTCGCCGGCGAGTTCGAGCCGGAGCAAGGCGGCGTGCAGGGCGGCGTTCTCCATCTCGGTACGGGCGGCGAGAATTTCAAGCGTGGTCGGCGAATGGCCGAGCGCGGCGAGCAGACGCTGTGCGTCAGGGGCGAGCGCCGGCTGCGGGGCCGGCCCGGACGCCGGTGCGTCGGCGAAGGCTGCGGTCGTAGCGGGCAAAGCGGTGCCACCCGACGAAACGTGCAAACCCGCATGCTCCAGCGGCACGGCCCGCTTCGTCGAGCGTCTCGCATCGCCCGCCGGCCGCCGGGCAAAACCGAGCTCCTCCAGCACCTCGTCAGGCGTTTCCACGAGCCGCGCTCCCTGCTTGATCATCCGATGACAGCCGCGCGACAACGGCGCGTAAATCGATCCGGGCAACGCGAACACGTCGCGCCCCATCTCATTGGCAAGCCGCGCGGTAATGAGCGAACCGGAACGCATAGCCGCCTCGACGATCACGACTCCGCTGACCAGCCCAGCGATCAGCCGGTTGCGCTGTGGGAAGTTGGCGGCGCGTGCCGGCGTGCCGAGCGGCCACTCCGAGAGAATCGCACCCTGCGCGGCGATCTGCCGCGCGAGCGCTTGATGCGCGGCGGGATATACGAGGTCCGCGCCGGTGCCTACCACCGCGACCGTTCCGCCGACACCTTCCAACCCGCCCCGATGCGCGGCGCCGTCGATGCCGAGTGCGAGCCCCGATACGACCGTCACGCCCGCCGCCGACAGCTCTCGCGCGAACCGCCGCGCATCCTCGATGCCCTGCGGCGTCGCGCTGCGGCTGCCGACCAGCGCGACCGCGCGCGTATGCAGCAAATCAAGCCGGCCCTTTATATATAGGAGCGGTGGCGGATCGGGGATCGTCAGCAGCGCGGGCGGATAGGCGGGATCGTCGAGCGTGACGATCTGGTTACCCGGCTGCTCGCGCCATGCGAGCACTGCATCGAGCTGGCCGTCGAACGCTGGACCCGGCGGCGCCAGCACCGCGCGCGCTGCGGCGTCACCGGCGACCTCCGCGAGCGTCTCCGGCGACTGCGCCAACAGCGCCTGCGGCAGCCCGAATGCGCCCAGCAACAGGCGCAACGCCGCGGGTTTTAGGCCCGGCGCAAGTGACAACCGCAGCCAGGCGGCAAGTTCGATACGGGTCGCGGGCAAGCTCTGCATGCGGATCGCTCCTCTGGCGGGGCCTGCGGGCAGGCGGGCGCCATGCTAAAATTTTCATCATCCGAAATAAAAACGCGGAAATAAAACGGCAATGAGCCGCGAATAATCGCGGCGCCGCGCTTACCGGCGCGGGTTCGTCGTCGGGCGCACGAGGCGCGTTGAATCGAACCGGTTCGACATCATCTATCCTCTGCGTATTACGACGGGCTCACAACCTGGCCAAATGGCCAACGCGAGCCTCCAACGGTTGGCGGCGTCTCAAATCACACTCGAAATCATGGCTTTACTGAGCATCCTCAATTACCCGGACAAACGGCTGCACAAGGTGGCGAAGCCAGTCCCGGAGGTCAACGACCGTATCCGCCGTCTCGTCGCGGACATGGCCGAAACGATGTACGCGGCGCCCGGCGTCGGCCTCGCTGCCACCCAGGTGGACGTGCACGAACGCGTGATCGTGATCGACGTGTCGGAAACGCACGACGAACTGCTCGCGTTCATCAATCCGGAAATCGTCTGGTCGAGCGATGAGAGGAAGTTGTCGGAAGAGGGCTGCCTGTCGGTGCCCGGGATCTACGACAACGTCGAGCGTGCCGAGAAAGTGCGCGTGCGTGCGCTCAACGAGAAGGGCGAAACGTTCGAGCTCGATTGCGAGGGGCTGCTCGCCGTGTGCATTCAGCACGAAATGGATCACCTGATGGGCCGCGTGTTCGTCGAGTATCTGTCGCCGCTGAAGCAAACGCGCATCAGGAGCAAGATGAAGAAGCTCGCCCACGCGATGTAACGCGCTTTCAACTTGCCTACCGCCCCATTCATGAGTCATTCGTTGCGCGTCATCTTTGCCGGCACACCGGAATTCGCCGCGGCCGCGCTGGCCGCGATTCATGGCGCCGGGTTTGCCGTGCCGCTCGTCTTGACGCAGCCGGACCGGCCGGCGGGTCGCGGCATGAAGCTGCAGGCGAGTCCGGTCAAGCGCTACGCGCAGGAGCACGGCCTCGCGGTTGCGCAGCCCACGTCGCTGCGCCGCGCTGGCAAATATCCACAGGAAGCCGCCGCCGGCATCGAGCAACTGCGCGCGACGCCGCACGATGTGATGGTTGTCGCCGCCTACGGGCTGATCCTGCCCCAGGAAGTGCTCGACATTCCGCGCTTCGGCTGCATCAACATCCACGCGTCGCTGCTGCCACGCTGGCGCGGCGCGGCGCCGATTCATCGCGCGATCGAGGCGGGCGACGCGCAAACCGGCATCACACTGATGCAGATGGATGCTGGACTCGACACCGGCGCGATGATTTCCGAAGTACGCACCCCCATCTCCGCCGACGACACCACCGCCACGCTGCACGACCGCCTCGCCGGGGACGGCGCGCAACTGATCGTCGACGCACTGATCGAGCTCGAGCGCAGCGGCAAGCTGACGTCGATCCCGCAACCGGCCGACGGCGTGACCTACGCCGAGAAAATCGCCAAGCACGAAGCGGCGCTCGACTGGCGCCGGCCGGCCGAGGCGCTTGCGCGTCAGGTGCGCGCGTTCGACCCGTTCCCCGGCGGCGCCGGCACGCTCGACGACGGCAGCACCGTCAAGATCTGGGCCGCCACCGCCGTGGCCCCGCCGGCGTCGGGCAGCAACAAGAAGGCGCCAGGCACCATCGTCGAGGTTGCGCCCGACGGCGTGCTGGTCGCTTGCGGCGAAGGTGCACTGCGTCTGACGCAATTGCAGAAGCCCGGCGGCAAGCGCCTGCCGGTGCGCGAATTCCTTGCTGGCTCGCCGCTCGCCGCAGGCCAGCGCTTCCAGCTTCCCGAGGCGCAATAAGCGCGTCTCGCACGCCGGAGCATCGTCCATTCGGCCGGTGTTCTCCGCGCCCGCCGCGAGCGCGACGCGCGTTAGAATCTTCCATGCAGCAGACCAGGTTTTCGAGGGTGCATCACATGTTCGGCATCGTCCATTTCGAGTTTTTCATCGTCGCGGTTTTTCTCCTGAACATCACGCCGGGGCCGGATACCGCTTATATCGTCGGGCGCAGCGTTGCCCAGGGCCGCGGCGCGGGGCTGATGTCGGCGCTCGGCATTTCGGCGGGCTGCTGCATTCACTCGCTTGCCTGCGCGTTTGGACTGACCGCGCTGCTGGCCGCGTCGGCTACGGCGTTCACCATCGTCAAATTCGTCGGCGCGATTTATCTGATCTATCTGGGGGTGCGCCTGATCTTCACGAAACCGGCCGCGGATGCGCCCGCCGGCGATGCGCGCGCGTCGTCCACGCCGAAGTCGCTGCGGCAGCTGTTCCTGCAAGGCTTCTGGACCAACGTTCTGAACCCGAAAGTCGTGCTGTTCTTCGTGTCGTTCTTCCCGCAATTCGTCACGACGGGCAGCGAACACAAGACCTTCGCGTTTCTCACGCTCGGCGCGGTCTTCGTGCTGATGAGCATGGTCTGGAACAGCTTCGTCGCGTGGATCGCGGGCAGCGTCACGCAGCGTTTCTCGGGCAAACCGGCGGTCAAGCGCTGGCTTGATCGCGGCGTCGGCAGCGCGTTCGTCGGGCTGGGCATCAAACTCGCGAGCGCCTCGCGATGATTGAATTTTCCCGCATCGCCCCTATCTAACATTTCGCTTACAATCTGGCGCCGCAATCGCGCGGCACTGAGATGAAGGCCACGCTCGGGGCAAGGAGTTGCAGACATGTTTAACTGGGTGAAAACCGCGATGTTGATGGCCGCGATTACGGCCCTTTTCATCGTGATCGGCGGGATGATCGGCGGGTCGCGCGGCATGATGGTCGCGCTCGTGATCGCCCTTGGGATGAATTTCTTCTCGTACTGGTTCTCCGACAAGATGGTCCTGCGCATGTACAACGCGCAGGAAGTCGACGAAAACAGCGCGCCGCAGTTCTATCGGATGGTGCGCGATCTCGCCACGCGCGCGAACCTGCCGATGCCGCGCGTCTACCTGATCAACGAAGACGCGCCGAACGCGTTCGCCACCGGCCGCAACCCGGAGCATGCGGCAGTCGCGGCGACCACCGGCATTCTGCGCGTACTGTCCGAGCGCGAAATGCGAGGTGTAATGGCGCACGAACTCGCGCACGTGAAGCATCGCGACATTCTGATCTCGACGATTTCGGCGACCATGGCCGGCGCGATTTCCGCGTTGGCGAACTTCGCGATGTTCTTTGGCGGCCGCGACGAAAACGGCCGTCCCGCCAACCCGATCGCGAGCATCGCGGTTGCGCTGCTCGCGCCGATTGCGGGTGCGTTGATCCAGATGGCGATTTCGCGTGCGCGCGAATTCGAAGCCGACCGGGGCGGCGCGCAGATTTCGGGCGACCCGCAGGCACTGGCGTCGGCGCTCGACAAGATCCATCGCTATGCGAGCGGCATTCCGTTCCCGACGGCCGAGGCGCATCCGGCCACCGCGCAGATGATGATCATGAATCCGCTGTCGGGCGGCGGTATCGCGAGTCTGTTCTCGACGCACCCTGCGACCGAGGAACGCATCGCGCGTTTGATGGAAATGGCGCGCACCGGGCGCTTCGACTGAGGCGCCGCGTCGCTCGGCGCGTCGAGCCTGAAGTACTGAAGAGCGGGCCCGCGAGGCCCGCTTTTTTTCACACCGTTCGTCGCCACTGCGCGACAGCGTCTGCGGCCACCACCCACGCATGGCGGCGCCCCACCGGCGCCACGCTACAATGTGCGCTGATTGCGCCGCGCGCACCGTGCGGCTTGCCCTTGCTCCCTTCATGACTCCAAAGCCTTCTTCGCGTTCTGCTTCCTCGTCGGCGCGTTCGCGCGAATCCCGTTTGTCGACGCTGCAACTGTCGCCCGAATCGCTCGGGTTCGCACTCGATTGCGCGGCCCAGGCCGTCGGCGCCGTGCGTCTCGGCGCGGCCTTGCCCGCGGCGCTGCAAAGCGTTTTCGTGGCGGTGCCCGAGGACAACGCCGCAGCGGCGCGCGGCGCGGTGCAGGATATCGCCTATCGCACGCTGCGCCGTCTCGCGACCGCCGAGTGGCTGATCGCGAAGCTGGTGAAGAAGGCGCCTCCGCCGCACGTCGCGCATGTGCTCGCGTGCGCGCTCGCGCTGCTCGTCGACGACGAAGCGAGCGCCGCCTACACGCCGTTCACGATCGTCGACCAGGCGGTCAGGGTGATTGGCGCGCGTCGCGAGTTCGCGTTCGCGAAGGGGCTCGTCAACGCGGTGCTGCGCAACTTCTTGCGCGAGCGCGACACGTTGCTCGCCTCCGTGCAAGCCGATGGAGTCGCGCGCTGGAACTATCCGGCCTGGTGGATCGACGCGGTGAAGCGCGCATGGCCCGAGGCGTGGCAATCGGTGCTGGCCGCCGGCAACACGCAAGGTCCGCTGACGTTGCGCGTGAACGCGCGCCATTCGACGGTCGACGCCTATCTGCAAGTGCTGCAACGCCAGCAGATCGCCGCAAGCAAGGCTGGCGAGTACGCGGTCACGCTCGCGACGCCAATGCCGGTCGAGCGCATTCCGGGCTTCAGCGATGGTGTCGTGTCCGTACAGGACGCAGGTGCGCAACTCGCCGCGCAATTACTTGGCGTGCGTGACGGCATGCGCGTGCTCGACGCATGCGCGGCCCCTGGCGGCAAGACCGGGCATCTGCTCGAACTCGCCAACATTCAAGTGGTCGCGCTCGAAAGCGATGCGTCTCGCGCGCGCCGCATCGGCGAAAACCTGCGGCGTCTGAAGCTCGAAGCGGAAGTGCGCATCGGCGACGCGGGCAACCCCGCGCAATGGCACGACGACCTCGACCAGCCGTTCGACCGCATCCTCGCCGATGTGCCGTGCTCGGCGTCGGGCATCGTGCGGCGTCATCCGGATATTCGCTGGCTGCGTCGGCAGTCCGATATCGCCGCGCTCGTCGCCGAACAGCGCCGTATTCTCGACGCGCTGTGGCCGCTCGTGAAACCGGGCGGCGAGTTGCTTTACGTTACCTGTTCGATCTTCCCCGAAGAGGGCGAGTTGCAGGCACAGTGGTTTGGAAACCAGCACCAGGATGCGGTACGATTGGACGCGCCGGGGCAGCTTTTACCCTCAGCTGCCCGCGCGCCCGCCGACCCATCGGCCGGTTCTCATGCTGGACGACCCGCTGAATTCAGCGCCGGCACGAACTCAGACCACGACGGATTTTTCTACGCGCGCTTTCAGAAACGGTGACCATAAAACGCTTCTTCCCGCTTCGGCTCGCTGCCGTGCTCTGGATCGCGCTGGCCGTCTGGCTTGCAGCGCCGGGCGCGGCGCACGCTGACTCGATAGCGGTGCAGCGGGCGTCGCTGCAGGCCGACAACGGCGGCTGGAGTCTCGACGCGCATTTCGAATTCGAGCTGAACAGCAATCTCGAAGACGCGGTCAACAAAGGCATTCCGCTTTATTTCACGACCGATTTCGAACTGAGCCGACCGCGCTGGTACTGGTTCGACGAGCAGCCGGTCAGCGTGTCGCAAAGTTTGCGGCTGTCGTTCCAGCCACTCACGCGCGAATATCGCGTGTCGAGCGTGCAGTCGGGCGGCTTGCAGCTGGGCTTTTCCACGCTCAACGATGCGCTCGCGGTGATCAAGCACGTGACGTCGTGGCACGTGATCGACCGCAATCAGGTGCGGGTCGGCGAAACCTATAACGCGTCCGTGCGCATGCAACTCGACATCGGGCTGATGCCCAAGCCGTTCCAGATCGACGCGGTGAACAACCGCGACTGGAACCTCGCCTCCGATTGGAAGCGCTTCACTTTCACGGCCGCCGATCGTGCTAAATAAAGTGCGCTCATCTTCCACCAGTGTCAGCAGCATCGTCGTGCGCGTGCTCGTGTCGACGGTCGCGGTGACGGCCGTGTTGCTGCTCGTGTTGCTGGCCGCCGCCAGCGCGAACACCGAATTCTTCGACCGCTATTACCAGTGGCTGTATGCGGCCAACGTCGCGGTCGCGTTGATCTTTCTGCTGGTGGTGGTGACGCTCGTCGTCATCATCATCGTGCGATTACGCACGGGCAAATTCGGCACACGGCTGCTCGCGAAGCTCGCGTTCTTCATGGCGCTGGTCGGTGTGGTGCCGGGCGGCATCATCTACATCGTGTCGTATCAGTTCGTGTCGCGCAGCATCGAGTCGTGGTTCGACGTGAACGTCGAAACCGCGCTCGCGTCCGGCCTCAACCTCGGGCGTGGCATGCTCGACGCGTCGCTGTCCGATCTGCAGACGAAGGCGCGTCTGATGTCCGAGCAGCTCGCGAGCGCGGATGCGGCTGGCACCACGTTGACGCTGCTGCGTTTGCGCGACCAGTTCGGTGTGCAGGACGCGACGATCGTCGAGCCGACCCGCAGCATGTCTGGCGCGACGCCGGACATGCACGTGGTCGCGCAGGCGTCCGGCAACTACGCGATGCTGCTGCCGAACGATCTGCCGACACCGCTGATGATCGAGCAGGCGCGTGGCCACGGCTATGCGGCGATCGAAGGCGAAGTCGACGGCGATCCGAATGCGCACGGCGGCAAGGGAGCGCTGCGTCTGCGCGTGGTGCAGCGTATTCCCGATGCGAACGCGTCGCTATTGCAGCCCGCCGAGCGCTTCCTGCAACTGACGCAGCCGGTCTCGACGACACTCGCGCGCAATGCCGACTCGGTGCAGCGCGCGTATCGCGAGTATCAGGAGAAGGCGCTCGGCCGCACCGGCTTGCGCAAGATGTACATCGGCACGCTGACCCTGTCGCTGTTTCTCGCGACTTTCATCGCGATGATGCTCGCGCTGGCGCTCGGCAATCAGCTCGCGCGGCCGCTATTCCTGCTCGCGCAGGGCACGAAGGAAATCACCGAGGGGGACTACACGCCAAAGCGCGAGATCAAGTCGCGCGACGAACTCGGTTTCCTCACGCAGTCGTTCAATGCGATGACGCGGCAGTTGTCGGAGGCGCGCGGGGCGGTCGAGAAAAATCGTATCGCGCTCGAGCATTCGAAGGCGTATCTAGAGAGCATCCTCGCGAACCTGACCGCGGGTGTGTTCGTGTTCGACCGGCAATTCCGGCTGACCACCGCGAATCGAGGCGCCGAGCGGATTTTCCGTCAGCCGTTCCAGACGGTGCTCGGCTCGTCGCTCGATCAGATCGGCGTGCTCGGCGAATTCGGCGCGATGGTGCGCAAGGCATTCGCCGATCGCGAAGCGGCGAGTGAAGACGGCCATGACGACAACGGCCATTGGCAGCAGCAGTTCTCGGTGCCGGTGCCCGGCGAAACCGAGCCGCTCACGCTGCTCGTGCGCGGCGCGCGCCTCCTCGCGGCGAACGAGCGCGACGCTGAAGACAGGCAGACCGCGGGCTACGTGATCGTGTTCGACGACATCTCCGACGTGATCTCCGCGCAGCGTTCGATCGCATGGGGCGAAGTCGCGCGGCGCCTCGCGCACGAGATCAAGAATCCGCTCACGCCGATTCAACTGTCGGCCGAACGATTGCAGATGAAGCTCGCCGACAAGCTCGCGCCGTCGGATGCGGACGTGCTGAAGCGCGGCGCGACGACGATCGTCAATCAGGTCGCCGCGATGAAGCAGATGGTCGACGATTTCCGCGACTACGCACGCACACCGCCCGCGGTACTCGCGCATCTGCAATTGAATGGTCTGGTCAGCGAGGTGCTCACGCTGTACGGTATCGAAGAAGGCAAGGGCGCGATCCAGGTCGAGCTGGCGGCCTTGCCCGCGATACGCGGCGACGCGACGCAGTTGCGTCAGGTGATCCACAACCTGCTGCAGAACGCGCAGGACGCGGTCGCCGAAGTCGCGCATCCGCGTGTTTTGCTCGAGACGAGGACAGTAGAATACGGAGACCCCGACGCGCAAGGCAAGGCACGCGTCGCGGTCCGTCTGACAGTGTCGGACAACGGACCAGGCTTCCCCGCGCGTATCCTCACGCGCGCGTTCGAGCCGTACGTGACGACCAAGGCCAAGGGTACGGGTCTGGGACTTGCGATGGTCAAGAAGATCGTCGACGAACATGGCGCGCGCATCGACATTCGCAATCGCATGAAGGCCGGCGACGTGATCGAAGGCGCGCAGATTTCGATTCTCTTCCTTCAACTGGCGGACGACCCCGCGCAGCCGGGTGCACCTGGTTTGGGTGCCCATCCGGCGCACGGCGGCGCGTCGCAGGGAACGACAAAAGCAACAGTGCAGACAAGGGCAGCGTAAATGGCAACCATCCTGGTGGTAGATGATGAAATGGGCATCCGGGAACTGCTCTCGGAGATCCTCAGCGACGAGGGACACGTCGTGGAGGCCGCTGAAAACGCGCAGGAGGCGCGCGAGTTCCGTCTGCGTCAGGCGCCGGACCTCGTGCTGCTCGACATCTGGATGCCGGACACCGACGGCGTGACGCTGCTCAAGGAATGGGCCGCGCAAGGTCAATTGACGATGCCCGTGATCATGATGTCCGGTCACGCGACGATCGACACCGCGGTCGAGGCCACCAAGATCGGCGCGCTCAACTTCCTCGAAAAGCCGATCGCGTTGCAGAAGCTACTAAAGGCGGTCGAGCAGGGACTCGCGCGTGGTAACGCGGCGGCCGTGCCTGGCGGCGTGGCTGCGAAGCCGGCGTTGCCGGTCAGCGCATCGTCAGTCGCGTCGGCGGCCGCGTTGCCGATACTGTCGTCCGATGGCGTCGGCGGCGGCGCGCTCGCCGCGCAAACCGCGTCGATCTCGTTCGACATTCCGCTGCGCGATGCGCGCGATGCGTTCGAGCGCGCGTACTTCGAATATCACCTCGCGCGCGAGAACGGCAGCATGACGCGTGTCGCGGAGAAGACCGGTCTCGAGCGCACGCATCTTTATCGCAAGCTGAAGCAACTCGGCGTCGATCTCGGCAAGAACAAAGGGGAGTGAGCGCCACGTGTTGCATGCGAACGCGGCCCGGCAAATTATTTATGAAGGGGCTTGCTGAACTGCGGATCGCTTGATATAGTTTCGTTCTTCGTTGGCCCGGTAGCTCAGTTGGTAGAGCAGCGGATTGAAAATCCGCGTGTCGGTGGTTCGATTCCGCCCCAGGCCACCAGGATTCAGCCCCAGGAAATCGCAAGATTCCCTGGGGCTTTTCCGTTTGGCGGACAAGTCGTCACTTCGGCTTGCCATGCAGTTGAAGCCGCGCGCGTGGGGCAGCTGGCGTCGGCGACATTCGGTGTCGCGTGATAAAATCGCGCCAGTTCAAGGACTTGCATGCAGGCGTCGCACGCGGTCGTGCACCGCGCGAATGCAGTGCCGAGCATGTCGCACCGAAGCACCCAATCCTTCGCCCGACGATCGGCGGTATAAGCGCCCAGTCACGTTCCCGCGCAACGCGCGACCTATACTGCTTTGGGCCGGCACAGTGCCGGCACACGTCGCGCCGCGTTGCTTGCATGGCGCACCTCGCGCAGCGCGACGTGGCACTCTCATTCACGGAGTATCACGGTGATCCGCAAAGACGCTAAGCGTAGCGCGCTCGTGCTGTTTTCCGGCGGCCAGGATTCTGCCACGTGTCTCGCGTGGGCGCTCGACCGTTACGACACGGTCGAAACGGTCGGCTTCGATTATGGTCAGCGTCATCGTGTCGAACTCGAATGCCGCGAAGGATTCCGTCAGGCCGTCGCGCGTGCGTTTCCGGCGTGGGCCGATCGTCTCGGCGACGATCACACGATCGACCTGTCGCTGCTCGGCGCGATCAGCGACACCGCGATGACGCGCGAGATCGAAATCGAAGCCACGGCCAATGGGTTGCCGAACACGTTCGTGCCGGGCCGCAATCTGATGTTCATGACGATCGCCGCGGCCATCGCGTATCGGCGCGGTTTGCAGGTGCTGGTCGGCGGGATGTGCGAGACGGACTTCTCGGGCTACCCCGATTGCCGCGACGACACGATGAAGGCGCTGCAGGTCGCGCTGAATCTCGGCATGGACGCGCGCTTCGCGCTGGAGACGCCGCTGATGTGGCTCGACAAGGCCGACACGTGGCGCCTCGCGCGCGAGCTCGGCGGCGACGCATTGGTGGAACTGGTGCGCGTCGAGACGCATACCTGCTACGTCGGCGAACGGGCCGAGTTGCACTCATGGGGCTTCGGCTGCGGCGAATGCCCGGCATGCCGGTTGCGCAAACGTGGCTATGAGGCCTACCTCGCCGGAGAAAAAGTCACCGAGCCGGTCTGACGGCTCGCGCGAGAGCGCCCATCATTGATTCAGGAACACAGGACAGAAAGCAGCATGACGTACGCGGTCAAGGAAATTTTCTACACGTTGCAGGGCGAGGGCGCGAATGCCGGGCGGCCGGCCGTGTTCTGCCGTTTCGCGGGCTGCAATCTGTGGTCCGGCCGCGAAGAGGATCGTGCGGAGGCCGTCTGCCGTTTCTGCGACACCGACTTCGTCGGCACCGACGGCGAGAACGGCGGCAAGTACCGCACACCTGACGACCTGGTCGCGATGATCGCGTCGCAATGGCCGCAGGGCGAGGGCGAACGCTTCGTCGTGTGCACCGGCGGCGAGCCGATGCTGCAGATCGATCAGCCGCTCGTCGACGCGCTGCACGCGGCCGGCTTCGAGATCGCGATCGAGACCAACGGCTCGCTGCCGGTGCTCGACACGATCGATTGGATCTGCGTGAGCCCGAAGGCCGACGCGCCGCTCGTCGTGACGAAGGGCAACGAACTGAAAGTCGTGATCCCGCAGGACAACCAGCGCCTCGACGACTACGCCAAGCTCGACTTCGAGTATTTCCTCGTCCAGCCGATGGACGGCCCGTCGCGCGACATCAACACGAAGCTCGCGATCGACTGGTGCAAACGTCATCCGCAGTGGCGCCTGTCGATGCAGACTCACAAGTATCTGAACATTCCCTGATTTGCCGTGCTGACGATTACCCGAAAACTCGAATTCGACGCGGGCCACCGCATTCCCGATCACCGCAGCCAGTGCCGTAATCTGCATGGCCATCGCTACGTGCTCGAAATCACGCTGCAAGGCGATCTGGTCGACACCGAAGGCGCGCCCGATCGCGGCATGGTGATGGACTTCGCCGACGTGAAGTCGCTCGCCAACGAGCACCTGGTCGACAAGTGGGACCACGCGTTTCTCGTCTACGAAGGCGACACGCAGGTGCGTGACTTCCTCGACAGCATGGCGGGTCACAAGACGGTCGTGACCGATCGCATTCCGACCGTCGAAAACCTCGCCGCGATTGCGTTCGACATTCTCGCGAACGTCTACGACGCGCACTACGGCGTGAACCTGCGCCTGCACAAAGTGCGTCTGTACGAGACGCCGAATTGCTGGGCCGAGGTGGTCCGCGACTCGCTTCCCACCTGAATCCACGCCCCGCCACGCGAACGAACTCTCGCGTTATTGTCACGGTATGATCGTTCCGACCAACACACGGAGCGAGACATGCCGGTCACCGCATCGCGTCGCAGCAGGCAACGAGGCCGTCAGCGCCCCGGTGCCTGCCTGATCCACTATCTGGCCCCGCTTCGCATTGCAAACCTGCGCGAGGCCAGCCGATGAGCACCTTCACCAACTCCCTCAAACAACGTCTGAAGGACAACGCGCCGCTGATCGGGCTGTGGTTGTCGCTCGGCAGCGAGGCCGCCGCGGAAGCACTCGCGCACGCCGGCTTCGACTGGCTGCTGATCGACATGGAGCACGCGCCCAACGATAGCGGCGGCGTCGAGTCGCAATTGCGCGCGATTGCCGCCGCCCATCTGCCGAGCGAGCCGGTGGTGCGGGTGCCCGCGAGCGAGCCGTGGCTCGTCAAGCGCGTGCTCGACGCCGGCGCGCGCACGCTGATGTTCCCGAACATCGAATCCGCCGAAGACGCGGCACGCGCCGTGCGGCTCACCCAATATCCGACCGCCGAGGCGCTCGACGGCCTGCGCGGCGTCGCGGGCGTCGTGCGCGCGGCCGGTTACGGCATGCGGCGTGATTACGTGCAGACGGCCAACGCACAGATCGCGACGATTGTGCAGATCGAATCGGCGCGCGGTCTGCGGGAGGTCGAGCAGATCGCGGCGACGCCGGGCGTCGATTGCGTGTTCGTCGGGCCGGCCGATCTCGCCGCGAGCCTTGGTCATCTCGGCGACGCGAAACACGCGGACGTGCAGGCGGCGATGGCGCGTATCGTCAGCGCGGCGGACAAGGCCGGCATTGCCGCCGGCATCTTCGCGATGGACGTGGCGAGCGCGCGGCAGCATCGCGACGCCGGTTTTCGCTTCGTCGCGCTAGCCGCCGACGTGATCTGGATGTTGCGCGCGACGCGCCAGGCATTACAGGAGGTGAGGTCATGAACGGCACAGTGCAGGGGGGCGCCGGGCGGATGATCACGCGAGTGACCGCGCAAGTGACCATGGCGGCGGCGCTGCTCGCGACTGGGGCGTGGAACGCCGCGTATGCACAGGATCGCGTCGCCAAGGCGAACGATCCGCAGACGCAATCCGCGGTGGCCGACTACAACGCCGGCAACCTTGGCGCGGCGCTGAGCGAATTCCGCCAGGCCGCCGAGCGCGGCAGCCGGCTTGCGCAGTTCAACTACGCGATGATGCTGCTCAACGGCGAAGGCACGCCGGTCAACGTCGACGAAGGCAAGAAGTGGCTGCGCAAGGCCGCCGACGCGAACATGTCGCACGCGCAATACGTGTACGGCAAGATGTACGACGATGGCGAGTTCGTCGAGCGCGATCCGGTGGAGGCGCATCGCTGGTTCATGAAGGCGGCCGCGCAGGGCCATGTGCAGGCGGAGCTCGCGCTCGCGAATCAGTTCCTCGACGGACGCGGTACCGAGCGTGACAACAAGCAGGCGTTCGTCTGGTACAAGAAAGCGGCGCAGGGCGGCGACATGACCGCGCAGTACGTGACCGGCTCGTTCTACGAGCGTGGCGGCGATGGTGTCGACCGGAATCTGAATGTGGCGCGCGCGTATTACGCTGCCGCGGCGGCGCAGGGCGATCCGGCCGCGCGCCTGAAGTATCAGCAGTTGAGCGCGCAGCTGCGCGATCAGAAGGAAGTGAAGCCGCAGTAATGAAGCAGCAATAAAGCAACAGGGCGCTCGCAACGAGCGCCCCTTTTTTGCATTGTCGTTTGCTGCGTGCCGCTAGCTACGGGTTAGCTCTGCATCAACCGCTTCTGTCGCGCGACGCTCATGATCAGCCCGATCGCGACGCCCAATGTAGTCAGCGCGGTGCCACCGTAACTCATGAACGGCAACGGCACGCCGACCACCGGCAGAATCCCGCTCACCATGCCGATATTGACGAACGCGTACGTGAAGAATGCCATCGTCAACGAGCCGGCCAATAATCGCCCGAACAATGTCGCGCCGTTGGCCGCGATGTAGAGCCCGCGCGCGATCAATAGCATGTACAGCGTGAGCAGCACGATTCCGCCTGCCAAACCGAACTCTTCCGAAAACACCGCGAAGATGAAGTCGGTGTGCTTCTCGGGGATGAACTCCAGATGCGCCTGCGTACCCTTCAGCCAACCCTTGCCGAGCGGGCCGCCCGAGCCGATCGCGATCACCGCTTGAATCGTGTGGAAGCCTTTGCCGAGCGGGTCCGAGGTCGGATCGAGCAGCGTGCAGATGCGGTGCTTCTGGTAGTCGTGCATCAGCGGCCACTGCACTTCGGGCTGACAGATCTTGTCCTGGAACGCCGCGATCGACGCAACCGCAATCACGGCCGCGATCAGCACCGGCACGATCAGCTTGAAGCTCAGCCCCGCGAAGTAAATCACGAACAGGCCGGCCGCGAACACGAGCACGGCCGTGCCGAGGTCGGGCTGCTTCGCGATCAGGCCGACCGGCACGATCAGGATCACGAAGCCGACCAGGTAGTCGTACCAGCGCATCACGCCTTCGCGGCGCTGGTAGTACCAGGCGAGCATCAGCGGTGTGGCGATCTTCATGATTTCCGATGGCTGGATCACCACGCCGACGTTGATCCAGCGCTTCGCGCCCTTGCGCGTAAGGCCGAACATCGCGACCGCGACCAGTAGCGCGATCCCGAACGCGTAGAGCGGGACCGCGAAGCGCATCAGCGTATTGGGCGGCACATTGGCGAGCCCCCACATCAGCACGAAGGTGAGCAGGATGTTGCGCAACTGGTCTTCGACGCGGCCCGGCATGTCGAGTGTCGCGCTGTACAGCGTGACGATGCCGACGCACAGCAGCAGAAACACGATCAGTGCGAGCGGACGGTCGAAGCCTACGAACATCCGCTTGATGCGCTCGAGCCAGGCGCGCTTGTCGAATTGCATGCCTTTCTCCTTATTCGTCGATGCCGCCGGCGGCCGGCTGGCGCGGCGACGCGCCCTGGAAGCTGTCCTCGCGCGATGGTGCCGCTACGGTCGGCGCCGGCTCGCTTGCCGGACGGGGTTGGTGCGGGGCGCCGGACGTACGCGACGCAGATTTCTTTGCCGCGGACGAAGCCGATGCCGGCTTCGCCGCCGAGGCCGCGCGCGCTGCGGTGGCCGAAGCCGCTGCCGGCGCGCTGGCCGGCACCGTTGCCGCCGCGCCAGCCGACGCCGCCACCGGCGCAGACGCGCCATTCGCGCCCGAAGCCGCAACGGCCGCCGACGCACCCGAGGCCGCCGCGGCAGCCGCCGCCCCAGGCATCGGCAGTGCCGTAAAGCCCGCCGCAATCTTGAGCGAGTGAGCGCTCTCATGCGAGGCCGGCGTATCGCCGACCTGCGGCGCGGATGCTTCGAGCGTGGTCGATGCCGCTACCGCGACGGCCGCTTCTTCAGCGCCGGGCTTGTTCTTGCCGACCAGGTAATAGTCGAGCACCCTGCGCGCGATCGGACCGGCCGCCTCCGCGCCCCAGCCGCCGTTTTCGACGACCAGCGCGAGTGCGATCTTCGGTTGATCGGCCGGCGCGAAGGCGATGAACAGCGCGTGATCGCGCAAATTCTCGGCAACCGCGTGACCTTTGTAGTTCGCGCCTTGCAGCGAGTACACCTGGGCGGTACCGGTCTTGCCGGCCGCCTGATATGGCGCGCCCGCGAACACTTTGGCCGCCGTGCCGTTCGTGACCACGCCTTCCATCGCGCGCTTGATGAAGTCGATGTCCTGCTGCTTGACCGCGATCTTGTCGCTCGGATCGCGCACCACCGGCCGCGTGTCCTTCGTGATCGGATTCTCGATGTCGCGCACGAGGTGCGGCTTCATCACGACGCCGTTGTTCGCGAGCGTTGCGGTGGCATGGGCCAGCTGCAGGATCGTGAACGAGTTGTAGCCCTGGCCGATGCCGAGGCTGACCGTTTCGCCTTCGTACCACTTCTGCTGCTCGGGGCGGCGGTACGCGTGGCGCTTCCAGTCGGTCGACGGCAGGATGCCCTTCGCTTCGCCGGCGATGTCGATGCCGGTGATCTGCCCGAAGCCCCACGGCTTCATGAAGTTGGCGATGTTGTTGACGCCGAGATCGTGCGCGAGCATGTAGAAGTACGTGTCGTTCGACACGACGATCGCGCGGTTCATGTCGATCCAGCCTTGGCCCGAGCGCACGTCGTTGCGGAACGTGTGGCCGCCGAACGTGTAGTAACCGGGGTCCTGGAAGCCCCAGCTCGGCGTGCGCTTGTGCAGCGTCAGCGCGGCGAGCGCCATGAACGGCTTGTAGGTCGAGCCCGGCGGATAGGTGCCGTGCAGCGGCCGGTTCAGGAGAGGATGGTCGGGCGAGTTGTTCAGTTCGTCCCAGGTCTGCTGGTCGATGCCGTCGACGAAGGAATTCGGATCGAAGCTCGGCGCCGACACGAACGCGAGCACGTCGCCGGTGGACGGCTCGATCGCGACGAGCGCGCCGCGGTGTCCGGCGAACGCCTGCTCGGCGACCTGCTGAAGGCCGATGTCGAGCGACAGCACGAGGTTGTTGCCCGGCGTCGCCTGGGTGCGCGACAGCGTACGCACCGGGCGGCCGCCCGCCGTCACCTCGACTTCCTCGAAACCGGTCTGGCCGTGCAGCTCGGTCTCGTAGCTCTGCTCGACGCCGATCTTGCCGATGTAATCGGTGCCCTTGTAGTTGTTCGCGTCAAGACGCGGATCGTAGTGGTCCGGGTCGCTGTCGTTCTGATCGCTGGCGTCGTCGATGCGGTCCTGGTCGCGTTGCGAAATCCGTCCGATGTAGCCGATCACGTGCGCGGCGGTCGGCCCGAGCGGGTACTGGCGGAACAGCCGCGCGCGCACTTCGACGCCAGGGAAGCGGAAGCGCTGCGCGGTGAAGCGCGCGACTTCGTCGTCGGTCAGCCGCGTGCGGATCGGCAGACTTTCGAAGTTCTTCGAGTCTTCCTGCAGCTTCTTGAAGCGGCGACGGTCGCGCGCATCGATCGACACGACGGCGGCGAGGTTGTCGATCACGTTATCGAGCGTGTCGTTCAGCTTCGACGGGGTGATTTCAAGCGTATAGGCGGAGTAGTTCTTCGCGAGCACGACGCCGTTCCGGTCGGTGATGATGCCGCGGTTCGGCACGATCGGCGCGACGGAGATGCGGTTTTCATCGGCTTGCAGCGAGTACTTGCTGTAGTGCCAGACCTGCAGGAACAGGAAGCGGAAGCCGATCAGCCCGAAGCAGACAAACACGAACAGGCCCGCCGCCGCGACGCGCAGGCGGAATTTCGTGAGCTGCTGTTGAGTGTCCTTGAATTCGGTCATGCGATTCTGCAAAAGGCCGGCATGCGGCCATCAAGAGTGTGCGCCCAAACTGGCCGTGGCCGGTGGGCCCGATGCGGGATCAAATGGGGCGCGTATCGTCCGGGTCGGCGGGGCGGCGCTGCGGCATCAGCAGCAAGATGCTGGCGACCGGCCACAGCGCCGCTTCGACGAAACCGTCGATCAGATAACTCCAGCCCGGAAACGCCGCGCCGGTCAACAACCGGATCACGAACGGCACCAGTTGCGCGACGACGAGCAGCGGCATCACCGCGAACATTTGCACGCCGAGCGACATCCACAGCACGCGGCGGTGAATCGTGATCGCGCCGTACGACAGCAGCGTGTAGGCGAGCGCGTGCTCGCCGAGCAGGCTCGCGTTGTGCACGTCCATCAGCAGACCGAGCAGAAACGCGATGCCCATGCCCACCTTGCGCGGCTGATGGACATTCCAGAACAGCAGCACGAGTGCGACGAAATCGGGCACGCCGGCGAGACGCCCCCACGGCATCAGGTTCAGCAGGAACGCGGAAGCGAGGCTGAACGCGATGAAGTACGGGTTGACGGGCTGCAGGATGTATTGCGGGCGATTCATGGCTGAGCCCCCGGCTCGGCTTGCGGCTTCACGTTCTTCGCGGCGGCCGGCTTTTCGGCTTTTCTGTCGGCTGCGGGCTTTTCGGACTTCTTGTCGGCCGCAGCTTTGCCCGGCGCCTTTTCCACGGGTTTGGCTGCGGGCTTTTCGGTCGGCGCTTTGTCGGCGGCGTTCCTGTCGGCTGGCCTGGCGGCGGATTTGTCCGCCGCGCCCTTGCCGTCCGCTGCTTTGGCGCCCTTCTTCGCTTTCGCTTCCTTCGCGACGGTTGCCGCGTCGGGTTCGTCCGCCGGGCGCGGCGGCGCGTTGTTCTGGACGTGCAGCACGAGCACCTGACGCGCACCGCGCACCGCGGCGACCGGCAGACTGACTACGCGCGCAAACGCGGTGTCGGCCTGCTTGTCGACGCGCACGACCTTCGCGACCGGCAGCCCCGGCGGATACACGCCGTCGAGGCCGCTCGTGACGAGCTCGTCGCCGGTCTGGACGTCGGCGCTGATCGGCACGAAGCGCAGATCGAGCGTGTCACCCTTCGGCGTACCGTAGATCACGCTGCGCAAGCCGGTGCGCAGAATTTCGACCGGCACCGCCTGGTCCTTGTCCGTCAGCAGCGTGACTTCGGCCTGCAGCGGGAACACCCGTGTGACCTGGCCGATCACGCCATCTTCGTCGACGACCGGCGAGCCGTTCTGGATGCCTTGCTGCGCGCCGCGTCCGATCACGACCTTCTGCGTGAACGGATCGCGCGTGTCGTACTGGATTTCGGCGGGCAGCGATTGCGTGGTGAGGCTCTGCGACAGTTGCATCAGCGCGCGCAGATGGCCATTTTCGGCGGCGAGCGACGCGGCCAGATTGGCCTGCTGCGACAGCCGCAGATCCTTCGCGCGCAGCTTCGCGTTCTCGTCGCGTAGCGTGGCGCTCGTCACGGCGAGGTCGGCGGCGCCCATGAAGATGTCGCGCGGCACGAGCGCTGCGCGCTGCAAAGGATAAAGACCCGCGCCGAGCACGCCGCGGACGATTTCGAGCGTCTGGAAGCGAGCATCGGAGATCAGCAGGGCGAGCGCCAGCACGACGAAGAACACCAGTCGGGCCAGAGCGGAGGGGCCTTGCTTGAACAGGGGCGGCGGACTGTATTCCATGGTCGGCGCCGGGGGCGTGAGCGGTTGGGTGAGACGGCGACGCGCAAGGCGCGCGCGGTCAGCGCGCGGAGGCTGGTCGGCCCAGCCAACGACAAAGCGGCCCACAAGGGGCCGTGTGCCAGATCCGCGCTACTGACATGGGAGGAAGGGCTCGCTTACTCGTACGAGAAGATGCTGCCGAGCTTGTCCATGCGTTCGAGCGCCATGCCCGAGCCGCGCACGACGCAGGTCAGCGGGTCTTCGGCGACGAGCACCGGCAGGCCGGTTTCTTCGGCGAGCAGGCGATCGAGGTCGCGCAGCAGCGCGCCACCGCCGGTCAGCATCATGCCGCGCTCGGCGATGTCCGCGCCGAGTTCCGGCGGCGTCTGTTCCAGTGCGATCTTCACCGACGACACGATCTGGTTCAGCGGATCGGTCAGCGCTTCGAGGATTTCGTTGCTGGAGATCGTGAAGCTGCGCGGAATGCCTTCCGACAGATTGCGGCCCTTCACTTCCATTTCCTTGACTTCGGAGCCAGGGAACGCGGAGCCGATTTCCTTCTTGATCGCCTCGGCGGTCTGCTCGCCGATCAGCATGCCGTAGTTGCGGCGGATGTAGTTGACGATCGCTTCGTCGAACTTGTCGCCGCCGACGCGCACCGAGCCCTTGTACACGATGCCGCCGAGCGAGATCACGCCGACTTCTGTCGTGCCGCCGCCGATGTCGACGACCATCGAACCCGTTGCTTCCGACACCGGCAGGCCCGCGCCGATCGCGGCAGCCATCGGCTCTTCGATCAGATACACCTGCGAGGCGCCCGCGCCGTGCGCGGCTTCCTTGATCGCGCGACGCTCGACCTGGGTCGAACCGCACGGCACGCAGATGATGATGCGAGGCGACGGCGAGAACATGCGCGATTCGTGAGCAGTCTTGATGAACTGCTTGATCATCTGCTCGGTGACGGTGAAGTCGGCGATCACGCCGTCTTTCATCGGGCGGATCGCCTCGATGTTGCCCGGCACCTTGCCGAGCATCTGCTTGGCTTCCTTGCCGACTGCCTGAATGGTCTTCTTGCCGTTGGGGCCGCCTTCCTGGCGGATCGACACGACCGACGGTTCGTCGAGAACGATGCCCTTGCCGCGCATGTAGATAAGGGTGTTGGCGGTGCCGAGGTCAATCGCCAGATCGTTGGAGAAGTAGCTGCGCAAAAAACCGAACATTCAAAATCCTGTCTCGCTGGGGGCCGGGCCTCGCACCGTATGCGTAGGGCGGCAGCGGAAAAATAACAGCTTCAACCGGGCGGTAGCGACGCCACATGAACTTGAAGCCGCGGGGGAGTCTACCGGAGGCCGTTGCAAAGCCAGGGCGGAAAGCGCCGGACGTTCTTGGAATTGTCCGTAAGGCCTTGGTAAGTCGGTCCGGGTTTGGGTCGAACGCGTAATGATACCTTATAATTTTGGATGTTTTGAAGGAAACGGAGCGCACATTTTGTCATTGCCGCTCCTTTTTCTGGATTGTCCTATCTTGTCGTAACCCGCTGTTACAACGCGACTTTTTAACTGTTGTGACATTCCACCCTTTCCGGTGACTGCATGGCTCTGACCCTGACCGATGTAAAACGCATCGCGCATCTCGCGCGACTCGAACTGGCCGATGCCGACGCCGAGCACACGCGTGCCCAGCTCAATGATTTTTTCGGCCTCGTCGAGCAGATGCAGGCGGTCGATACCACCGGCATCGCGCCGCTTGCCCACCCGATCGAGCAGATCGAAGACGTCGCGCTGCGTCTGCGTGACGACGTCGTCACGGAGACGGTCGAGCGCGAGGCTTTCCAGCGCCCCGCGCCGGCCGTTCAGGACGGCCTGTACCTCGTGCCGAAGGTGATCGAATAAGACCCGCCCGGCAGACCCCGGGTCTGGCGTCGGCGCGAGCCTCCGTGGTCCAGACGCGCGTCCTCGCCGCGAACCTTGCCGGGCCGGTCTGCCGACGGGCAACCGAACGCCTCCACGGCGGCGTGACCACGCTGCCGCGCTTTCCAGGATAAAACGCAATGCATGAAAAAAGTTTGAGCGAACTGCGCGCCGCGCTCGCGGCCAAGGAATGCTCCGCAGTCGAACTGGCGCAGCTGTACCTGAAGCGGATCGACGCGGCCAATAGCCTGAACGCGTTCATTCAGGTCGATCCGGAACTGACGCTCGCGCAGGCGAAAGCCGCTGACGCGCTGCTGCACACGGGCCATGCGGGCCCGCTGGTCGGCCTGCCGATTGCGCACAAGGACGTGTTCGTCACGAAGGGCTGGCGCTCCACGGCCGGCTCGAAGATGCTCGCGAACTACGAAAGCCCGTTCGACGCGACCGTGGTCGCGCGTCTGCAGAACGCCGGCATGGTGTGCGTGGGCAAGACCAACATGGACGAGTTCGCGATGGGTTCGTCCAACGAGAATTCGTATTTCGGCGCCGTGCAGAATCCGTGGGACCGCAAGGCCGTGCCGGGCGGTTCGTCGGGCGGCTCGGCTGCCGCCGTGGCCGCGCGTCTCGCGCCCGCCGCGACCGGCACCGACACCGGCGGCTCGATTCGCCAGCCGGCGTCGTTCTCGGGCATCACCGGCATCAAGCCGACGTACGGCCGGGTGTCGCGCTACGGCATGATCGCGTTCGCGTCGTCGCTCGACCAGGGCGGCCCGATGGCGCAAAGCGCCGCGGACTGCGCGACGCTGCTCAACGCGATGGCCGGCTTCGACGAGCGCGACTCGACGAGCCTCTCGCACGAGCGCGAGGACTACACGCGCTATCTCGGCAAGTCGTGGCAGGACGGCGGCACGGACAAGCCGCTCGCCGGTCTGCGCATCGGCCTGCCGAAGGAGTATTTCGGCCCCGGTCTCGCCGACGACGTGCGCGCGTCGATCGACGCCGCCTTGAAGCAGTACGAAGCGCTCGGCGCGACGCTCGTCGAGGTGTCGCTGCCGAAGACCGAACTGTCGATCCCGGTCTACTACGTGATTGCGCCGGCCGAAGCATCGTCGAACCTGTCGCGTTTCGATGGCGTGCGGTTTGGCCATCGCGCGGCCGAGTACCGCGATCTGCTCGACATGTACAAGAAGTCGCGCGCCGAAGGCTTCGGCCCGGAAGTGAAGCGCCGCATTCTGGTCGGCACCTACGTGCTGTCGCACGGCTACTACGACGCGTACTACCTGCAGGCGCAGAAGATCCGCCGCATCATCGCGCAGGACTTCCAGCAAGCGTTCAAGCAGTGCGACGTGATCATGGGACCGGTCGCGCCGTCGGTGGCGTGGGACATCGGCGCGAAGGGCGACGATCCGGTGCAGATGTATCTGGCCGACATCTATACGCTGTCGGTGAGCCTCGCCGGCCTGCCGGGCATGAGCGTGCCGTGCGGTTTCGGCGCGGGCGCGAACGCGCAGCGTCCGGTCGGTCTGCAGATCATCGGCAACTATTTCAACGAAGCCCGGATGCTGCAGGTGGCCGACGCGTTCCAGCGCTCGACCGACTGGCACCGTCAGGCACCGGCAGGAGTGTGAGCACTATGACCAAACAATGGGAAGTCGTGATCGGTCTGGAGACCCACACGCAGTTGTCGACGCATTCGAAAATCTTCTCGGGCACCGCGACCCAATTCGGCGCCGCGCCGAACACGCAGGCGAGCCCCGTCGATCTGGCCTTGCCCGGCACGCTGCCGGTGATGAACCGCGGCGCGGTCGAACGCGCCATTCAGTTCGGCCTCGCGATCGGCGCAACGGTGGCGCCGCGCAGCATCTTCGCGCGCAAGAATTATTTCTACCCGGACCTGCCGAAGGGCTACCAGATCAGCCAGTACGAAATTCCCGTCGTGCAGGGCGGTCAGGTGACGATCCAGGTGCCGGCCAATGAAAAGGCGGGCAAGGAAGCGTACGAGAAAACCATCAACCTGACGCGCGCCCACCTCGAGGAAGACGCGGGCAAGTCGCTGCACGAAGACTTCGCGGGCATGACCGGCATCGACCTGAATCGCGCCGGCACGCCGCTGCTCGAAATTGTCACCGAGCCGGAAATGCGCAGCGCGGCCGAGGCCGTTGCCTACGCGAAGTCGCTGCACACGCTCGTCGTGTGGCTCGGCATCTGCGACGGCAACATGCAGGAAGGCTCGTTCCGCTGCGACGCGAACGTGTCGGTGCGTCCGGTCGGCCAGAAGGAATTCGGCACGCGCACCGAGACCAAGAACCTGAACTCGTTCCGCTTCCTCGAAGAAGCGATCCAGTACGAAGTGCGTCGCCAGATCGAACTGATCGAAGACGGCGGCACGGTGGTGCAGGAAACGCGTCTGTACGATCCGGACAAGCGCGAGACGCGTTCGATGCGCAGCAAGGAAGACGCGCATGACTACCGCTATTTCCCCGACCCCGACCTGATGCCGCTCGTGATCGACGCCGCGTGGGTCGAGCGCGTGAAGAGCGAGATGCCGGAACTGCCGGAAGCGATCCAGCGGCGCTTCGTGTCGCAGTACGGACTCACGCCGTACGACGCGAACGTGCTGACCTCGAGCAAGGCGACGGCCGCTTACTACGAAGCGGTGGTCGCCAAGTTCGGTGCGGCCAACGCGAAGGTCGCGGCGAACTGGGTGATGGGTGAAGTGTCGTCGCAGCTCAATCGCGAAGGCCTCGACATTGCCGCGTGCCCGGTCTCGGCCGCGCAGCTCGCGCTGGTTCTGCAACGTATTGCCGACGGTACGATCTCGAACAAGATCGCGAAGGAAATCTTCCTCGCGATCTGGGAAGAGAAGGCCACCGACGAAGCCGCCGCCGATCGCATCATCGAGGCGAAAGGCTTGAAGCAGATTTCGGACACCGGCGCGCTCGAAGCGATCATCGACGAAGTGCTCGCCGCTAACCAGAAGTCGGTCGACGAATATCGCGCCGGCAAGGAAAAGGCGTTCAACGCGCTGATCGGCCAGGCGATGAAAGCAACCAAGGGTAAGGCCAACCCTGCTCAGGTCAATGAATTGCTCAAGAAGAAGTTGTCCTGAGTTGAAGTGCCGCGGGCCGGGCGTGATCGCGCCCGTGTCACCACGGGCCGTTGCCGGATCGAAGCAGGGCAACGGCCCGTTTTATTTTGCGGACCCGCTTCAGCCGGTTAAGCGTAGGTAAGCGTAGACCTTGGAGTGTATGCATGACAAAGCAACCCGATCTCGACGATTTCCGCGTGCCGTATTTCGACGACGGCAAGAAAAAAAACCACTTCTCGCTCGACCATTTCGATCCGAAGGCGAAGCCGTTTTCGAGCGGCTCGAAAGACGCTGACCGCGCGCGTCTGTCGGAAGTAGGCCTGCTGCTCGACAACCTGCAGGAGCGGTTGCACGCGCAGCGCACGCGCCGCGTTCTGCTAGTGCTGCAAGGCATGGACACGAGCGGCAAGGACGGCACGATCCGCGCGGTATTTCACGAAGTCGATCCGCTCGGCTTGCGCATCGTGCCGTTCAAGGCGCCGACGCCCGTCGAACTCGCGCACGACTTCCTGTGGCGCGTGCATTCGCAGGCACCCGCGGCCGGCGAGTTGACGATCTTCAACCGCAGTCACTACGAAGACCTGCTCGTGCCGACCGTGCTGGGCGCGCTCGACGCCGCGGCGTTCCAGCAGCGGTGCCGCCACATCCGTCAGTTCGAGGAGATGCTCGCCGACAGCGGCGCGACGATTCTCAAGTGCATGCTGCACATTTCAAGGGACGAGCAGCGTGTGCGTTTGCAGGAGCGCATCGACGATCCGCTGAAGCACTGGAAATTCGACGTGTCGGATCTCGAAGCGCGCAAGCAGTGGGACGCTTATCAGTCCGCGTATCGCGACACACTGGCCGCGACGTCGACCGAATACGCGCCGTGGTACGTGATTCCGGCCGAGTCGAAGACGCATCGCAACGTGATGGTCGCCGAACTGCTGCTGCGCACGCTCGACGCGCTGAAGCTCGAATATCCGCCGGCCAAGGAATCGCTGAAGGGCGTCAAGGTCGAGTGAACGCGGCCTTGCCCCTTGGCTTCAGAAACGAATCGAACAAAAGAGGAAAGACATGTTGCGTGTGATTACCGCCAACCTCAACGGCATCCGCTCGGCGGCGAAGAAGGGCTTTTTCGACTGGTTCGGCGAACAGGGCGCCGACGTGCTTTGCGTGCAGGAAATCAAATGCTCGCAGGATGATATGACGCCGGAGTTCATGGCGCCGCATGATTTCACCGGCTATTTCCAGCATGCGGTAAAAAAGGGTTATAGCGGCGCGGGCGTCTATACGCGTCATGAGCCGGACGAAGTGGTCATCGGCTTCGGCAGCGAGGAGTTCGACCCGGAAGGGCGCTACGTCGAGCTGCGTTTCGGCAAGCTGTCGGTGGTCTCGGTGTATGTGCCGTCGGGGTCGAGCGGCGACGAGCGCCAGCAGGCCAAGTTCCGTTTCATGGACGAGTTCATGCCGCATCTCGCCGAACTGGCGAAGGAGCGCGAGGTGATCGTGTGCGGCGACGTGAACATCGTGCACAAGGAAATCGACATCAAGAACTGGAAGAGCAACCAGAAGAATTCGGGCTGCCTGCCCGAAGAGCGCGCATGGCTCGACAAACTGTTCGACGAAGTCGGTTATGTGGACGTGTTCCGCACGCTCGACCAGCGGCCCGAGCAGTACACGTGGTGGAGCAATCGCGGTCAGGCGTATGCGAAGAACGTCGGGTGGCGGATCGATTACCAGATCGCGACGCCGGGCATCGCAAGCAAGGCGAAGCGCACCGACGTGTTCCGCGACATCAAGTTCAGCGACCATGCGCCGCTGACCGTCGACTACGACCATAAGGTCAAGATCAAGAAGTAAGCAAGGCGCGGCGCTTGAGCGCGCCGCTCTCCGACAGCACCGATATCAGTCGCGCGCAGGCTTGCGGGTCGGCCGACCGATGCCTGCATAATCGGGCAACTCGTCGACGCTCTTGCCGATTGCCTTCGCGTACAGCGGCAGCATGTCCGGCAGCCGCTTGATGATGTCGTCGCGGCGCGCCGGCGTGTACGGGTGCACGTAGATGAAGCCCTGGCCGCGACTGCCGCGCGTCGCCTGCGCGAGCTTATCCCACAGCGTGACCGCCGCGCGCGGATCGAAGCCGGCGCGCGACGCGATATCGCTGCCAATCACGTCGGCTTCGGTTTCGTCGGTGCTCTCGTACTTCATTTCCAGCAGACGCGAACCGATGCCGAGCGGCGCCATGCCCAGATCGGCGAGGCCGAACAGTTGCGGAATCGTGCCGGACGAATCGAGCTGGCTCGCCTGCAACTGACCGAGCCGCATGCGCGCGTGCTCGCGCAACGCGTGCGCGATCTCATGGCCGATCAGCATGCCGACCTCGTTGTCGTTCAGGCGGACGCGATCGAGAATCCCGCTATAGACGACGATCTTGCCGCCCGGCAGGCAGTACATGCGGATGTCGTTCGAGCGCACCACCGCGACTTCCCACTTCCAGAGCCTGGCTCGCTCGTTCCATTTCAACGAGTACGGAATCATCCGGTTGATGATCGAGCGCACGCGCGTCACGCGCGCGTCCGTCTCGCCGTACAGGCGGTTCGCGTGGCTGGCGCCGTAGACGATCTGGCTGAACTCCTCGGCGGCCTGCGCCTCGAGTATCGACGACGGGATCAGGTTGCGGAACACCATGTAGCCGCCGTAGCGCAGTTGCGGGCTCACGTAGTAGGGCGGCGGGACGGCCGCGGGGGGCGATGCCGCGGCGGGCGCTTTGGCGGCGGCGGGAGGGGGCGCGGGCTGCGGCGCGGAGCCGGAGGTAGCGGCGCCCGGAGCGCTACCGCTAGCGCTGGGCGTGCCCGGGGCACCGGCGTTGGCGCCGGTGCTGTTATTCGCGCCAGGATTGGCACCGCCGGCGCTGTTGTTGCCGCTGTTGCCGGCTGCAGCCGAAGTCGCGTTTTCCGCGGCGCTGGCGCCGCTGGTCGCGGACCTGGCCGCAGGCATCGGGGCCGGGTTGGGCGTCGCACCGCTGGTGGTCGCGGCGGCCGGCGCGCGCGCTTGCGCGCCGCTCACCGGGCTGGCGCCAGTCGCCGGCGTGCCGGCCGCATAGGCGCCCGCCGGCATCGCCAGCGCGACGCTCGCGCAACCGAGGACGCTTACGGCGCCGAGTGCGGCGCGGCGCGCGCGGGTCGGAATCGGTACCTTCACGACCGGTCCCTCCACGGCGCGATACGCACCAGCAGCAGCATGCCGGGCACCGCGAGCGCGGTGCAGAGGATGAAGTAGTTGAACCAGCCCATCCGCGCGACCACATAGCCGCTCGCCGCCGACGCGAGCGTGCGCGGCACCGACGCGAGGCTCGTGAACAGCGCGAACTGTGTCGCGGTGTAGCGCGGATCGGTGGTGCTCGCGATAAACGCGGTGAACGCGGCCATCGTGAGACCGGTGGCGAAGGTCTCGAAGCCGTACACGAGCGCGAGCGCGACCGAGCGTGGATCGAGCTGCACGCTCCAGTCGATGCCGACGAACGACAGCAGCTTCGTCGTCCCCTGGCTCAGTGCGACGGCAATGTTGTAAATCGCGGCAAGTCCGGGCGAATCCGGCCCGAGATGCGCGAGCCACGCGAAGCCGAGCGTCGACACCATCTGCAGCAAACCGAAGATCCACAAGCCGCGGCCGATGCCGATCTTCATCAGCCAGATCCCGCCGACGATGCCGCCCGCGAGACTCGCGCCGAACGCCGTGGTCTTGGCGATCACGCCGATCTGCGTGCGCGAAAAGCCGATGTCGAGGAAGAACGACGTGGACAGCGTGGTCGCCATCGTATCGCCGAGCTTGTACAGGAAGATGAAGCCGAGCACGAAAAGGGCAGCGCGCCAGCCGTCGCGCTGAATGAATTCCCTGAACGGCTCGACGATCGCCTCGCGCAGATTCTTCGGCGGCTCGCCGTGCACCTCGGGCTCGCGCACCACCAGCGTCATCAGAACGCCCGGCAGCATGAACGCGGCCGTCACGATGAAGACGGTGCTCCACGGCAGATGATCGGACAAAATCAGCGCGAGCGAACCGGGCACGAGCGCCGCGATCTTGTACGCGTTCACGTGCACCGCGTTGCCGAGGCCCTGCTGCGTGTCGCTGAGCAATTCACGCCGGTACGCGTCGATCACGATGTCGGAGCTCGCGCCGAAGAACGCGACCAGAGCGGTCAGCGCGGCGACGGTCCAGATCGATTCGCGTGGCGACACGAAACCGAGCGTCGCCATCGCGCCGGCCACGAGCAATTGCGTGACGAGCATCCAGCCGCGCCGTCTGCCGGGCCGCCAACCGGGCACGCGCGGTACGTAGCGGTCCATCAGCGGTGCCCAGACGAATTTCCAGGTGTACGGAAACTGGATCAGCGCGAAGAGGCCGATTTCCTTCAGATTGACGCCTTCCGAGCGCAGCCACGCCTGCACGAGGTAGACGAGCGTAAACAGCGGCAATCCCGACGTGAAGCCGAGAAAGACGCAAATCAGCATGCGCGTATTCAAAAACGCGCGCCAGCCGGGATGTTCTTCGTGAGCGGTAAGTGCGGGCGCCTCGTGCGGCGGGTTCGACATGTGGATAAGTGACGTTAGCTTTTCTTGACGCGATAGACCGCAAGACTACCACGCCAGTTCACGCCCCAACGCACCACCTGTCCGTCATGCAGCACGACGCGATCGAGAATCTCGATGCCGACCTCGGGCGCGAGCGCTTCGAAGTCCTTGATCGTCAGCACACGCACGTTCGGCGTGTTGTGCCATTGATAAGGCAGCGACTTCGACACCGGCATACGCCCCTGCAACACCGACAGCCGATGCGCCCAATAGCCGAAATTCGGAAACGACACGATGCATTGCTTGCCGACGCGCACCGTCTCGCGCAGGATCGCCGCGGTCTGATGAATCGTCTGCAGCGTCTGCGACAGCACCGCGAAATCGAAGCTGCCGTCTTCGAACAGGCGCAGGCCGTCTTCGAGATTCTGCTGGATCACGTTGACGCCCTTCTGCGTCGCGGCGAGCACGCCGGCGTCGTTGATCTCGATGCCGTAGCCCTGCACGTCCAGTTCTTCGTTCAGCAGCGACAGCAACGAGCCGTCCGCGCAGCCGAGATCGAGCACGGTCGCGCGCGGTTCGACCCAGCGGGCGATCGCGCGGAAGTCCGGGCGCAATGCCAGGTAATCAAGTGCTCGCTGGTTCATGCGTTGACCTCGTTTGCAATGCGTTCGTAGTAGGCGCGCAGCAGGTTGTGATAGCGCGCATCGTCGAGCAGGAAGGCGTCGTGGCCGTGCGGCGCGTCGATCTCCGCATAGGTGACCGTGCGCTTGTGGTCGAGCAGCGCCTTCACCAGTTCGCGCGAGCGTGCCGGCGCGAAACGCCAGTCGGTCGAGAAGCTCGCGATCAGATACTTCGCGGTGGTGTGCGCCAGCGCGGCGGTCAGATCGCCGTCGAAGGCCTTGGCCGGATCGAAGTAGTCGAGCGCGCGCGTGATCAGCAGGTAGGTGTTCGCGTCGAAGTAGTCGGCGAACTTGTCGCCCTGATAGCGCAGATACGATTCCACTTCGAACTCGACGTCGAAGCTGAAGTTGTAGTCATCGAGCGCGCCTTCCGCGCGACGCAGCGAGCGGCCGAATTTTTCGGCCATGTCGTCGTCCGACAAATACGTGATGTGGCCGATCATCCGCGCGACGCGCAGGCCGCGTTTCGGTTTCACGCCGTGCGCGTAGTAGTTGCCGCCGTGGAAGTCGGGGTCCGACAGGATCGCCGAGCGTGCGACCTCGTTGAACGCGATGTTCTGCGCGGACAGTTTCGGCGTCGATGCGACCACGATGCAATGCGCGACCCGCTCCGGATACATCATGCTCCACGCGAGCGCCTGCATGCCGCCGAGACTGCCGCCCATCACGGCGGCGAAGCGCGTGATGCCGAACGCGTCGGCGACGCGCGCCTGAGCGTTGACCCAGTCTTCGACGGTGACGACCGGAAAGGTCGCGCCATACGGCTTGCCGGTCGCGGGGTCGATGCTCATCGGCCCGGTCGAGCCGAAGCACGAGCCGAGGTTGTTCACGCCGATCACGAAAAACCTGTCGGTATCGAGCGGCTTGCCAGGGCCGACCATGTTGTCCCACCAGCCGATGTCCTTCGGATTGTCGGCGTACACGCCCGCCACGTGATGCGATGCGTTCAGCGCGTGGCACACGAGCACCGCATTGCTGCGCGCGGCATTGAGCGTGCCGTAGGTCTCGACCATCAGGTCGTAGCCTGCGAGCGAGCTGCCGTTGCGTAATGGCAGCGGCTCGGTGAAATGCATTTTTTGGGGAGCGACGATGCCGATGGATTCCATTCATTCCGCCATTGAGTCAACAGGGCGGCTAAACGGCGTCGGCGAAGCACGAAGAGAAGGACGATGTGCGAAGCTGACGACCTCTTTAGCCGCATTTATAGTGAACCGCGGGCCTGGGGCCAAGGGTTCGCGCGCCCGCAATCGAGTCAGCAAATCGGCGCGTGAAGGGGTGTGAAACCGGGTGCAACGTGCTTCGGGATGCCTTGGCGCGGTCCCTTATGCATCGGAAGGCCGCGGCAACATCAGGCGCAAAGTATAGCGGAAAATTCCGCGCGGCAGCGGCACGGGCGATGCCGCGCGAAGGGGGCGAGTCCTCGCGGACTACTGAAGAATCAGCAGCAGTTGCTCGTCCGCGTGTTCGGCGGGCGGCCGCGCGAAACCGCTGCGCACATAGCGATGCCAGCGGCCGATCACGTAGCTCACCACCAGGCTCGCGCGAATTGCAGGATCGTAGTCGGCAGGCAACGCAGCGGATTGCGGTGCGGTCTGCGGGCCGGCGTTGCCTGTGACGTCGTTATTCGCACGGGCAAGCGCTTCGGTCTGCGCCAGCCGCAAGCACTGCTTCAGCGATGCCTCGACGCGCTCGAGCATCTGGTTCACGCGCTCGGTGAGTCGCTCGTGCTCGCCGATCAGCGCCTCGCAGGTCAGCACGCGCGTCATGCCGGGATTTTTCGCGGGAAAGTTGAGCAGCATCAGCGCGATCGCGCGCGCCTGCAGCACGCCGTTGTTTTCGTGATTGGTGATCTGGTTGATGAGGCCGAACAGCGTCTGCTCGATGAACTCGATCAGCCCTTCGAACATCTGCGCCTTGCTGGCGAAATGGCGATACAGCGCGGCTTCCGACACACCTAGCCGGGCGGCGAGCGCGGCCGTGGTGACCTTCTCGCGCTTCGGCGCCTCGAGCATGCTGGCAAGCGTCTGCAGGATGTGCACGCGACGCTCGCCCGGCTTCGGACGCGGCGAGCGTGTGGCGGCCGGCGCCGCGGGGGAGGCTGCGGCTGAGGTTTCGTCAGGCTTGTCGATCGGCTGCATGGCTGTGGTCCCCCGGCTGATGTCGTTGGCGGCTTTCGTCCCTACTGTCCCGGCGTGCGTCCCTTCCATCGAACCGAGCGCGTGCCCGGTCGTAGCGATTTTAGCGAACGAATGCTGCGGTCGACATAATGCGGCCGGCCGGTGCCCGGCAGGCGCGTCGGTACACCGTCCGCGCGCGGCTTGCGCGCCAGGTGCCCGGTGATCCACACGGTGCGGATGCCGAGCCGTCGATAGTTTTTCAGGTGCGAACGCGTGTCCTCGACGAGGATCGCGTCTTTCAGCGACACGTGCGCGTCGCGCATCGCGCGGCGCAGCATCGCGTGATCGGGCTTCGCGCGCCATTGGCGGCGATCGCGCATGTGCTCGATCGCGATCACGCGCTCGAATAGCCGCTCGATGCGCAACTCGGCGAGCACCGCGCGCGCGTAGGTTTCGGGCGCGTTGGTCAGCACGATCTTGCGGCCCGGCAGCGCCGCGATCAGACGCGCGACGCCGCGCTCGTGACGGATCATCGAGCAGAGGTCGGGGAACGTGTGCACGACCTTCAGGAAGTCGTGCGCGTCGAGCGGATGGTGGCGCGTGAGACCGAGCAGTGCTGCGCCGTAGCGCAGCGTGTAGCCGGTGCGCAGACGGTTGGCTTCGTCGATGTCGACTTGCAGCGCGTCGATGATGTACTGGGTCATGCCGCGATTGATCGCGGGGAAAATGGCATGTGACGCGCGGTGCAGCGTGTTGTCGAGATCGAACAGCCAGACGGGCTTGCCGCCTGCGAGGTCAGGACGGCGGCGCCGCGAAGTGGGGGTGCGCATGGTGAATTTCTTCAGCCGCTGACAGGCGTTTCATGCTGCGGATGCGCAGAGATTGCTGCATCAACGCTCGGGGGCGCGCATGGACTGCCGGCCGCGAGGTGGGGCACAGGCGTCGCGCGGACGCAACCCCTGTGCCGGGGATGCCGCAACGATCAATGCGAGCGGATCATCGTGCCGAACGGCTGTTCGGTCAGAATTTCGAGCAGCACCGAGTGCTCGATGCGGCCGTCGATGATGTGCACCGAGCGCACGCCGCTCTTCGCCGCATCGAGCGCGGACGAGATCTTCGGCAGCATGCCGCCGGAGATCGTGCCGTCTTCGAACAGACCGTCGATTTCGCGCGCCGACAGGTCGGTCAGCAGATTGCCTTCCTTGTCCATCACGCCGGGGATGTTGGTCATCATGACGAGCTTTTCGGCGTTCAGCACGACCGCCAGCTTGCCCGCGACGAGATCCGCGTTGATGTTGTACGACAGGCCGTCTTCGCCGCAGCCGATCGGCGAGATGACCGGAATGAACGCGTCGTCCTGCAACGCCTTCACGACCGCCGGGTTGATCGACTCGACTTCGCCGACCTGGCCGATGTCGACGTACTGGCCCGGAGTTTCGCGATCGGGCATCAGCATCTTGCGCGCGTGGATCAGGCCGCCATCCTTGCCGGTCAGGCCGACCGCGTGGCCGCCGAAGTGGTTGATCAGCATCACGATGTCCTGCTGCACCTCGCCCCCGAGCACCCATTCGACGACTTCCATCGTCTCTTCGTCGGTGACGCGCATGCCCTGGATGAACGTGCCCTGTTTGCCGATTTTCTTAAGCGCCTGGTCGATTTGCGGACCGCCGCCGTGCACGATGACCGGGTTGATGCCGACCAGTTTCAGCAGAATCACGTCGCGCGCGAAGCCCTGCTTCAGACGCTCTTCGGTCATGGCGTTGCCGCCGTATTTGATGACCACGGTCTTACCGTGATACTGACGGATGTAAGGCAGCGCCTCGGCCAGAATTTCGGCTTTCAGGGTGGGCGCAATCTGCGAGAGGTCGGGAAGCTCGGACATGGCGGCAGGCTCGGGCACGGAACAGTTGAAACAGCGCGAATTGTACAGGACTGGCGCGCTGCAACAGGGTTTTCGGCCGCGGCGCGAGCGACGGGCGGTGCAGGCTTGGCGTACCGCACCATGACGCGCCGCGGGGGTGGCGAACAGCAAGCGTAACGCACTTGCGTGACGGCTGTGCATTGGCCGAACGGACGACTGCACCTGAGCGTGTCAGTCATGGCATCATGGCTTGATCAATGTCCCCGGCCCTGAGCGCCGATCTGCGATGAAATCGTCTTCCCCCCGCTCCGAACGCAGCGCACGCTGTCCGCGCTGCGGCAATGCTTTCGACTGCGGCATGCAGACTGAGCCGTCCAACTGCTGGTGCCGCGCGCTGCCGCCGCTACCGGTCGAGCGGTTAAAGCCAGGCGGCCGGTGTCTGTGCCCGGAGTGTCTGGCCGCGGAGATTGCACAGGCGACACACGCGGCGAGTGAGCATGAGCGGCCGTGATGGTCGGATTTGCCCCGGGGCCGATCAGAAACCGCCGGCGCGCGGCGATGCTGCGCCACCCGCGCCCGCAGATCGCGCACAATCGCTTCCAGCGCCGGCTCCCATTCGCCGAACCGCGGCTGCCGATCCGCGGCGATCGCGTCGGCGTGTCGGCTGGCCATCTGCAGCGTGTAGCCGGCGCGGAATTGTGCGACGGCGTTTTCCGGGTCGAGTGGGGCAATAATGGCGGGCGTCGCCGAGCGGGTGCAGTTTGGCCGCGGCGGCGAAGCAACGGGCTTTCATCTGCCGCGGCGCCACTGGCTCGGGCCGCGGCGGCGTAACGGGTAGACTAGGGTCATGCACCGTATAACCAACACCGGCCGCGTCAATCTCGGTCATCTGTTCTGGCTGCGCAGCCTCGCGATCATCGGTCAGCTGCTGACGATCGCGTTCGTGCAGATCTTCCTCGGCGCCAATCTGCCGTTGCCCGCGATGCTGCTCGTGATCGGGCTCGAGGTGCTGTTCAACGCGCTCACGTGGTGGCGCGTGTTGCAGCAGCGTCCCGAGTCCAACCTCGAGCTGTTCGGGCAGATCTGGGTCGATCTCGGAGCGTTGTCGGCGCTGCTGTTCCTGTCCGGCGGCACCACCAACCCGTTCGTGTCGCTGTACCTGCCATCGCTTGCGATCGCGGCGGCCGTGCTGCCGTGGTATCTGATGGCCTGGCTCGCGGCGTTCGCGGTCGCCTGCTACGCGATGCTCAGTTTCGATTCCGTGCCGCTCAATCTCGAGAATCCCGCCAACCTGTTCGACTACTACCGCTCGGGCATGTGGGTCAACTTCATGGTCAGCGTGGGGCTGATTGCGTGGTTCGTCGCGCGCATGTCCCGAGCGCTGCGGCTACGTGACGCAGCGCTTGGAGAAGCGCAGCAGCGCTTGCTCCACGACGAACGGGCGGTCGCGCTCGGCGTGCAGGCGGCCACCGTGGCCCACGAAATCGGCACCCCTCTGTCTACAATCGCGATGTTGTCCGAAGAATTGCGCGACGCGGCGCGGACCGACGCGGGACTCGCCCCCTACCGCGCCGATCTCGAACTGCTCGAGCAGCAGATGATGTTGTGCACGTCGGCGCTCGCGCGGTTGCGCAGCCGCGCAACGACCACGACGAACCGCCAGCCGGTCGACGAATGGCTCGAATCATTTGCCGGGCAATGGCGCCTGCGCCATCCTCACGTGAAGTTCGAGCGGCTTGGCACACCGCCCGCCGATGTCAGTCTCAACGACACGGTGGCCGTCAGCCAGATACTGACGATCCTGCTCGACAACGCCGCGCGCGCGAGCCGCGATCACGTGACACTGTCCTGCGTGCTCGCGCCACGCGGCGACCAGATCGTGTTCGAAGTGTGCGACCACGGTCCGGGCATTCCGGCCGCGCTGCGCGGCTCGCTCGGCGCGATGCCGGTGGAGAGCACGCAGGGCGGTCACGGCGTCGGCCTGTATCTGGCGTTTTCGGCGGCGGCGCGTCTGAAGGGATCGATCGAGCTGACCGACGCCAACGGCGGACGGCCGCGCGGCACGCGTGCGGTGCTGCGACTACCGCTCGCCGCGCGCAAGATTTCCGGAGCGAGCCCACATGGCGCCGCGCCATCCAACACGGAGAAACAGGCATGAGCGAGAAGAATTTTCTGGTGATCGACGACGACGAAGTGTTCTCCGGCATCCTCGCGCGCGGCTTGACGCGGCGCGGCTACACGGTGACCGAAGCACACGACGCGGACGAGGCGATCCGGCTCGCGAATCAGCAGAAGTTCAGCGAGATCACCGTGGACCTGCATCTCGGCAACGACTCCGGCCTGACGCTCGTCGCGCCGTTACGCGATCTGCAGCCCGATGCGCGCATGCTCGTGCTGACCGGCTACGCGAGCATCGCCACCGCGGTGCAGGCGGTCAAGGACGGCGCCGACAACTATCTCGCAAAGCCCGCCAACGTCGAGACGATCCTGTCGGCGCTGCAAAGCGAGGCGAGCGCGTTGCAGGCCGAGGAGGCGATCGAGCATCCGCAGCCGCTGTCGGTGGCGCGGCTCGAATGGGAGCATATCCAGCGTGTGCTCGCAGAACACAACGGCAATATCTCGGCGACCGCGCGCGCGTTGAACATGCATCGGCGCACGTTGCAGCGCAAGTTGGCGAAGCGGCCGGTGAAGCAGTAGGCGGCGATCTTCTGGCGCGGCGTTGGCTGTTCGAGGCGCCGCCGCGGGAAGGGCGGCACAAAACAGAACGGGCTGCCTATGCGAAGGCAGCCCGTTTTTCATACATCAGCGCTTCGCGCTGCCACCGCGCATGTCAAAGCACGTAGCGCGACAGATCCTCGTCTTCGGCGATTTCGTTCAACGCGCTATCGACATACGCCGCGTCGATCTGCACTGCATGGCCCGAATGATTGCCGGCCGAGAACGACACTTCTTCGAGCAGTTTTTCAATCACCGTATAAAGACGCCGCGCGCCGATGTTCTCGGTCTTCTCGTTGACCGAGTACGCGATCTCGGCGAGACGGCGGATGCCGTCGTCGGCGAATTCGAGGTGCACGTCTTCGGTCGCGAGCAGGGCCTGGTATTGCTTGACGAGGCTCGCGTCCGTCGACACGAGGATCGATTCGAAGTCGTTGACCGACAGCGAATCGAGCTCGACGCGAATCGGGAAGCGTCCCTGCAGCTCGGGAATCAGATCGCTCGGCTTCGCGAGATGAAACGCGCCGCTCGCGATGAACAGGATGTGATCGGTCTTCACCATGCCGTACTTGGTGTTGATCGTCGTGCCTTCGACGAGCGGCAGCAGATCGCGCTGCACACCCTGACGGGACACTTCACCGCCGCCCGCTTCGTTGCGCGACGCGATCTTGTCGATTTCGTCGAGGAACACGATGCCGTTCTGCTCGACGTTCTGCACCGCCTTGCTCTTCACCTCTTCGTCGTTCAGCATCTTGCCGGCTTCTTCGTCGGTGAGCACCTTCAGCGCTTCCTTGACCTTCATCTTGCGGCGCATCTTCTTGCCGCCGCCGATGTTGGCGAACATCGAGCGGATCTGCTCGGTCATGTCTTCCATGCCCGGCGGCCCCATGATGTCCATGCCGACCTGCGGCTGCTCGACGTCGAGCTCGATTTCCTTGTCGTCGAGCTGGCCTTCGCGCAGGCGCTTGCGGAACGTTTGACGCGTCGTGCTGCCTTCATCGGCGGTGTCGGTCGAGCTCGAGCTCGAACCGAAGCCGACCGGCCGTGCGGTTGGCAGCAGGATGTCGAGGATGCGGTCTTCGGCCAGATCGCCGGCCTTGGTCCGCACCTTGCGCATTTCGGTTTCGCGGGTCTGCTTGACCGAAATTTCGATCAGGTCGCGCACGATACTGTCGACGTCGCGGCCCACGTAGCCGACTTCGGTGAATTTGGTCGCTTCGATCTTGATGAACGGCGCGTCCGCGAGTTTCGCGAGACGCCGCGCGATTTCGGTCTTGCCGACGCCGGTCGGTCCGATCATCAGGATGTTCTTCGGCGTGATTTCCTGGCGCAGCGGTTCGTCGACCTGCTGACGGCGCCAGCGGTTGCGCAGCGCGACCGCCACGGCCTTCTTCGCGCGGCCTTGGCCGATGATGTGTTTGTCGAGTTCGGAGACGATCTCGGCGGGGGTCATGGTGCTCATCGATGGGTCCTTACTCGATCGTCTCAATGACGCGGTTATGGTTCGTGTAGATGCACATGTCGCCGGCGATTTCCAGCGACTTCTCCACGATGTCGCGCGGCGACAGCTCGGTGTTGTCGGCAAGCGCCTTCGCGGCCGCCTGCGCGTACGCACCGCCCGAGCCGATCGCACAGATGCCGCCTTCGGGATCGAGCACGTCGCCGTTGCCGGTGATGACGAGCGTGGTGGTCGCGTCCGCGGCGATCAGCATCGCCTCGAGACGACGCAGCATGCGGTCGGTGCGCCAGTCTTTCGCGAGCTCCACGGCCGCGCGGGTCAGATTGCCCTGATGTTTTTCCAGCTTCGCCTCGAAGCGGTCGAGCAGCGAGAAGGCATCCGCCGTGCCGCCGGCGAAGCCGACCAGCACCTTGCCGTTGTAGATGCGCCGGACCTTCTTCGCGCCGCCTTTCATGACGATGTTGCCGAGCGTGACCTGGCCGTCGCCGCCGAGCGCCACCTTGTTGCCGCGGCGCACGGAAACGATCGTCGTGCCGTGAAATTGCTCCATATGCGTTCCTCTTTGCAAAACGGGTAGGAGGCGGCAGCGCTGTGCGCTACCGCATGAATCCAGTCAGCGGACGGCGCGCCGGCTGGCGCGCTCGTGAGCGCATGTCGGATCTATTTTAGGGCGCGCGCGGTCATATCAAGATCCGCCGGAAGGCCTAGGACGAAAAACCGAAAATCCGCTCAGGGAGCCTGAGAAACGAGGCGGGAAGGGACGGCGGGGCGGGACGGAGGGCGGAGCACGCGCGGATGTCGCGCAAAAAGAAAAGGCGCACGGTTCACCGTGCGCCTCTCGACGAAGCAGCGTTTTCAGGGCGCTAAGCCGAAGCCGCGCCGCAGATAATCAGTCGCCGAACAGCTTCTGGCGCAGTTCGCGGCGCTCCTGGGCTTCGAGCGACAGCGTAGCCGTGGGCCGCGCGAGCAGACGCGGAATGCCGATCGGCTCGCCGGTTTCCTCGCACCAGCCATAGTCGCCCGCCTCGATTCGCGCGATCGATTGCTGCACCTTCTTCAGCAGCTTGCGTTCGCGGTCGCGCGTGCGCAGTTCGAGCGCATGCTCTTCCTCGATCGTGGCGCGATCGGCCGGGTCCGGCACGATGACCGTTTCGCGCAGGTTCTCGGTCGTCTGGCCGGCATTGCGGAGAATGTCCGCCTGCAACTGTTCGAGCCTGTTCTTGAAGAAGGCGAGCTGATCCGCATTCATGTAATCCTTGTCGCTCATCTTCAGGATTTCGGCTTCGGTCAAGAGTCGTTTCGTCGTCATCTGGCTTACTTCTTCAATGTGAGGCAAAACTCATAGGGCCCGCACTTTCGTATTGTCCGCAAACGCGTCGCGCGGACGCGCAGCGCAGGGTGGCCACGAACGTTGGACTGTCGTGACGCCGAAGCGCCTGGCGCCCACACACCGGGCGTTGCTAGCTACGCCGCTGCGGGGCCGAACTCCTCTGGAAACCGATTCACACATGCTCCTGAGGCATCGCTCGCCGACGAGCGCGTGCCCTTTCAGGCCGTGCCCGCCGGCGTTTTCGGCGTGTCTCCGGACAAGATTTTCCGGCGCCGTTCCAGGCCCGTCGCGGGATACGCGCGACCGGGCAATTCGTTGTCATTCTCCAGTGGGCACGTATTGTAACTGAATCACAATACGGCACCGCAACTGCTGAAAGCCGGCCTGCGGCGCTGCGATATCCCGAAAATATAACGCGCAGAAAGCCAAAAAGCGATGGTCGTGCACGCTTTAATACAGCAGGGTTTTCACGCGTTTTTCATATGGCCTGGATTCGAAAGGCCTCGGCGCCGCGGCGTCGCAGTTTCAGCAGAGGATTCACGCCCGCGCAGTCGGCGGCGGGCGTCTCACCGCACTAGAAGTAGCACGGCGCATGCCGCGCTGCGCGCGGCGTGTCGTGGGCTTGCTCCGAGGCTTGCTTGCGCGACGGCGCTGCGCCCGCTCAGGCGAGGCAGGCGTCGAGACCGTCGGTGATCAGATCGCGCGGCAGTTCGATGCCGATGAACACCATCTTGTTGGTCTTCTTCTCGGCCGGTTGCCATTTCGCGGCGAGGTCGCTGCCCATCATTTGATGCACGCCCTGGAACACGACCTTGCGATCGACGCCCTTCATGTACAGCACGCCCTTGTAGCGCAGCAGGTGCTCGCCATAGATCTGCAGGATGCCGCCGAGGAAGTCTTCGAGCTTGTTCGGATCGAACGGACGATCGCTGCGGTACACGAACGACTTGATCTTGTCGTCGTGATGCGCATGGTGGTGATGTCCGTGATCCTGGCCTTCGTGATCGCAATGGCCATGGTCGTGATCGCAATTGGCGTGATCGTCGTCATGGTCGCCGTGCGTGTGACCGTGCTCGTCGTGCGCGTGCGCGTGGCTATGCGCGTGTTCGTCTTCGCTCAGGAAGTCCGGATCGATTTCGAGCTTCGAGTTCAGGTTGAAGCCGCGCAGATCGAAAATTTCCTTGATGTCCGCCTCGCCGAAATTGACGACCTTGATCGCCGCCTTCGGGTTCATGTGCAGCAGACGGTGGCGCAGATCGCCCACGTGCCGCTCGTCGACGAGATCGGCCTTCGTGATGAACAGCCGGTCCGCGAAACCGACCTGGCGCTGCACCACTTCGTGCTCGTCGAGCTGATGGTTCGCGTGCTTCGCGTCGACCAGCGTGATGATCGCGTCGAGCAGGAATTCGCTCGCGATCTGGTCGTCCATGAAGAAGGTTTGCGCGACCGGGCCCGGATTCGCGAGGCCGGTGGTTTCGATCACGACGCGGTCGAAGTCCACTTCGCCCGCCTGCTTCTTCGCGGCCAGCTCGTTGAGCACGCGCGACAGGTCGCCGCGAATCGTGCAGCAGATGCAGCCGTTGCTCATCTGGATGATCTGCTCGCTCGTGTCCTGCACGAGAATCTCGTTGTCGATGTTCTCTTCGCCGAACTCGTTCTCGATGACGGCGATCTTCATGCCGTGCTTTTCGTTCAGGATGCGCTTGAGCAGGGTGGTTTTGCCGCTGCCGAGAAAGCCGGTCAGGATGGTGACTGGAATCATGTGGGTCGCCTGTAAGTCGTGAAACGGTGCGTGATCGGACGCTAGCGCGCAAGGCTAGCCAGATGCGTTAGGCGGGTCGCCGCAGCCAGATGGCGCGGACCCTGTCCAGCCGGTCATTGAAACATATTTGCCAGGCGGGCGCAGGGGCGGCCGCCCTGCGGCCGGCTGATGGCCGCCTGCGCGGAGGCGGGCCGCTGCTGCCGCCGCCACGCGCAATCATCGGGAAAATAAGGGCGATCAGGCGATTTGCAACAGCAGCCCCTTCAGATACTCGCCTTCGGGGAACGCAGTGAGCAGCGGATGATCGACGCCCGCGCCAAGGCGCTTCAGGATGCGTGCGTCGACGCGTGCGTCGGCGGCCGCGCCCGACACGATCTTCTGGAACAGCTCGGGATCGATCGCGCCCGAGCACGAGTACGTGAACAGCAAACCGCCCGGGCGCAGCAGCTTCAGGCCCGTCAGATTGATGTCCTTGTACGCGCGCGAGGCGCGGTCCACGTGCTCGCGCGATGGCGCGAATTTCGGCGGATCGAGCACGATCAGGTCGAAGCGTTCGCCTTCGTCGTAGAGGCGCCGCAATGTCTTGAACGCGTCGGCGTCGAGCCAGCTCGCGCGGTCGGCGTCGAAGCCGTTGGCCGCGACGTTCTGCTGCGCGAGCGCGAGCGCTTCACCCGACGAATCGACCGACACCACGCGCTTTGCGCCACCCCTGAGCGCCGCGAGCGAAAAGCCGCCGGTGTAGCAGAAGCAGTTCAGCACGTCGCGATCTTTCGCGAACTGCTGCACGAGCAGGCGGTTATCGCGCTGGTCGACATAGAAGCCGGTCTTGTGGCCGTTGCGCACGTCGACGTGATAGCGCACGCCGTTTTCGCTCGCGATCAGCTTCTCGGAAGGCGGCTCGCCCGCGAGCACGCCGGTGATCTGCTCGAGCCCTTCCTTCTGACGGATCGACACGTCCGAGCGCTCGTAGACGTTCGGGCAGCCGGTCGCGCCGACCAGCGCCGCGACGATCGCGTCCTTCCACGCTTCGACGCCGGCCGCCATGAACTGACAGACGATCTGGCTGCGCTGATCCGCGTCCTCGGCGACGTAGTAATCGACGATCAGGCCCGGCAGACCGTCCGCCTCGCCGAAGATCAGCCGCACGGCGCCGGTGTCGCGCACCATCGCCTGACGATGCGCGAACGCGCGCTGCACGCGGCGCTTGAAGAACGCGTGATCGATCGGCTCGGCTTCGTCGAAGCTCCAGACGCGCGCGCGGATCTGCGAGTGCGGGCTGTAGGCGGCGCGGGCGAGAAAGCGGCCATCGTGCGCGCGCACGAGCACGGTCGCACCGGGCGCGGGGCGGCCGTCGACGTGCTCGATCGCATTGGCATAAACCCACGGATGGCGGCGCAGCAGCGATTTTTCTTTCGACGGTTTGAGCGTAACGGTATTCATCAGGTGTAGGTAAAGTGCAAGCGAAGGCGGCGCGTCGTGGCGCGCGGCGTCAGTCGCGTGATCAGTTGCGTTTCTTTGCGCGAGGATGCGCGCTGTCGTAGACGTGGGCGAGGTGCTGGAAATCGAGGCCCGTATAAACCTGCGTCGCGGTGATGCTCGCGTGGCCGAGCAGCTCCTGCACGGCGCGCAGGTCGCCGCTCGACTGCAGCACGTGCGTCGCGAACGAATGGCGCAGCACGTGCGGATGCACGTTGGCCGGAATGCCGGCGGCGAGCGCCGCGCGCTTCACGCGCTCGCGCACGACGTTCGGCGACAGCCGGTTGCCGCGCGCCGACAGGAACAGCGGATGCGGATCGTGGCGGACCATCGGTTCGCGCACCGCGAGCCATGCGTTCAGCGCCGCGACCGCCTTGCTGCCCACCGGCACGACGCGGCGCCGGTTGCCTTTGCCGAGCACTTCGACTTCGCCGGAATCGAGTTTCAGCCAGCCGGCCGAGCGATAGCCGTCGACGTCGGCGAAACGCACGTCGAGGCCGACCAGTTCGGCGAGGCGCAAGCCCGACGAGTAAAACAGCTCGAGCATCGCGTGATCGCGCAGGCCTTCGGGCGAGTCGGCGGCCGGGCTGTCCATCAGGCGCGCGGTGTCGTCGACGGAAAGCGCCTTCGGCAGCATTTTCGCCTGCTTCGGCGCGCGCACCGCGGCGACCGGATTGGCCGGCAACTCGACGTGGCCCGCGAGCCAGCGATAAAACGCCCGCCATGCCGACAGCCGATGGCCGATCGACCGCGCGGTGAGACCGCCTGCATGCGCGCGCGCGACGGCGCCGCGGATGTCGACGGCGGTGAGGCTTTCGAGCGCTCGGCCTTTGGCGAGCTGCTTCAGTTCCGCGAGCTCATGCGTGTAGCCGCGCAGCGTGTGCGCCGACAGCCGCCGCTCGTGCTCGAGATGCGACAGGTAGGCGGCGATCGGGTCGGCGGCGGTCACGGTACGCGGTGACGTTGCGTGGTGCGCGGCTCAGCGCGGCAGCAGCCGGCTCAGCGCGGCGCTCGCGAGCGCGCCGATCTGCGTGAGGAAATCGGTGGCCATGCCTTCGTGGAAGCGCCGCGGGTCGGATGAGCCCATCACGAGCAGGCCGAACGTCGGCGCGTCTTCGACACCTTCGGGGTCGCGCAGCGCGAGCAGCGCGATCGATTCGGTGCTCTGCGCCGTCCCGTTCGACGCGACGCCGAGGTCGTCGGTCGCGCTCGTTGCCGCGCTTGCCGCCGGGTTGGTCGTCCCGTTGGACGCGACCGCAGCTTGCGCGAGCCATTGCGCGGCCTCGAAGCCGGTGTTCGCGCCGCAGTACGGCGTGCTCAGGCTGCCCGCGAAAATGCGCACTTCCTCGCTGACGTGGCGCGCGAAGTCCGCTTGCGCATACGGCTCGGCGACGTCCCACACGCGCAGTGCCGCTTGCGGCACGTCGAAGATGTCGCGCAGACCGCTGGCGATCGTGCGCGGCAGCGCGTAGGGATCGCGCTCGGCCATCACACGGATGGTCCAGCGGTTGAATTTCGACGCGATGCTGTCGTTCTCGTGACCGTAGCGCAGCAGTTCGGCAAGACGCCGCTCCAGATGCTTGTTCTTGTCGCGCAGCATCTCCATCTGCCGCTCCTGCAGCGACACCGCGGCTTTGCCGTGCGGGTTCGCGAGCCGGATCGTCGCGAGCGCTTCCGCGTGTTCGACGAAGAATTCGGGATTGGCGAGCAGGTATTCGGCGACTTCGCGATCGTTCATGGTTTCGGCTAGAGGACTACGGGACGGCCGCCTCACGGCGGCGCGTCGGTCAATGAGTTAGACGGAGGGTGCCATGTCGGCCGGGCTGGACGGATTGTGCTGCGTCGAGTCCGACGAGGCGCTCGACGCCTCTTCGGCCAACTCGATCTCCCCTTCGAAGACGGTGGCTGCGGGGCCGGCCATCAGCAGCGGCGCGCCTGGGTGCGCGCTGTCCCACGTGATGGTCAGATCGCCGCCGTGCGTATGTACGAGCACCGGCGAATCCAGCCGCCCGCGCCGGATGCCGGCCGCGACCGCCGCGCACGCGCCGGTGCCGCACGCGAGCGTTTCGCCCGCGCCGCGTTCGTAGACGCGCAGCCTGATCTCGTTGCGGTTGACGATCTGCATGAAGCCCGCGTTGACCCGCTGCGGGAAGCGCGTGTGCCGCTCGATGGCCGGACCTTCGGCGAGCACCGGGAACACCTCGGCATCGTCGACGACCTGCACGGCGTGCGGATTGCCCATCGACACCACCGACATCCAGCGCGTCGTGCCGTTCACGTCGAGCGGCCAGAGCGTATCCGCGCCTTCGCGGCGGCCTTGCAGACCCTTGGTCGCGAACGGCACGAGTTCGGGATCGAACACGGGCGTGCCCATGTCGACGATCACTTCGCCGTTGTCCTGCATCGTCAGCGTGATCGTGCCTTTCTGGACCTGCACGCGCACGCTGCGTTGGTCGGTGAGACCGCGCTCGCGCACGAACTTAACGAAGCAGCGCGCGCCGTTGCCGCAGTGTTCGACCTCGCCGCCGTCGCAATTGAAGATGCGATATCTGAAATCGACGCCTTCGACGGTCGGCTTTTCGACCAGCAGCAACTGGTCGGCGCCGACGCCGAAATGGCGGTTCGCCAACGCGCGCACCTGCGCCGTGGTTAGATCAACCGGTTGGGTATAGCCGTCGAGTACGACGAAGTCGTTGCCCGCGCCGTGCATTTTGGTGAATTTAAGCTTCACAAACCCTCTGTGTTCCTTGTGGCATAAAGCTTTGCGCGATGCTGATGGCGGCGACTTTTGTTCTGGCTACCCACCTGGCTACCCATTTGGGCCGCGCTGGACTGATAGCGAATGATACACGTTGATACAAGGAAGGCAGGGAGAGAACGGGGAGTGATGGGGTGAGAGTGATAACCTTACAATGCCTTACAGATGCTCGTCGGAATAGTTCGGCTGAGGGGGCACTGTGCGGGGATCGCGTCGGGTATCACACCCGCAAACGCTGGCGCGCGGTGCGCGGCGCAGACTGGTCAGCCGTCAGGCGATCTCGCAATCGGCTGCTTCCTGTGGCTCGATCTTCGACGCCCATCCCGACCGCGCCTCTTTCATCACGATCCGCTGCTTCTCGGCGCGCTCGATTGCGTTGATGCGCTCGATGGCTGACGCGATCGGCGCATTGCCCTCGGCGCGGGCCAGATAAAGCAGCCGGATCAGCTTGTCGGCCCACCGCGGCACTTTCCCCGACTTCTCCCACCGCGCGATCGCCTGTTCGTTGTTGCCGAGCATCGCGGCAAGGCCCGATTGCGACTGCATCAGGCCGGCGCTGCGCACATAGCGAAACTCCGCGCCGCTCAGCGGAGAGGGCTTCTTTGCGAGCACCAGGCAAATCGCGACCCCCAGCCCGTCAAGGTCGTTGATGGAGACGCCTTCGCCGTAGGGCGTCTTGTGCTGCTTGTAGCCGTTGACCAGCCACACGTTTTTAAGTCCGCCGTCTGTGTAGTGGTACATGCTCACCCCTTTGTGACTTCCATTACGGTAATGACCAGCAGATCGGGTGCAGGATGGTCGACCAGCACGACAACGCCGACATTGACTCCGGAGACATAGCGCTCCATGACGCAGCGCAGGCCGGGTGCCTTCATGTCCGGCTCGGGCTCGCGCGCAATGATGCCTTTGCGCAACGTCTCGAGCACCATCGGATCGTTGATTTTCCGGAGCCGCATCCGCTCGCGCGCATGGTTGACGAAAACGATGTTCGCCGAGTCGTGCGCGCACTGCTGAATGTGTTTTTCGAGTTGTCGTTTCGACGGCTGCGCCACTCATCCACCTATCAAAATGATAGGCGAGACTATACCCAAGTTGTGCCAAAAACGGCGCGAAAAGTGATGGGGGCGAACCCTTGCAGCCTGGTTGCCGCTCCGGTATGGCGATGGCCGAGTGGCGGGCTGTCGGGGTGCGGCTACGCCTTCGGCGGCTCGATCAGGGTCGCCAGCCGGTGAATCTCTAGTGCCATCGCCAGAAACCGCGCCGCCCATCCGGGGATGGGCGTATGTCCCTTGACCCATCGGCTCGGCGTGTTCTTGTCGACATCGGCCATTCGGCAGAAGTCCGATTGTTTCCAGCCGAGCTGTGCGAGTGCGGCTTCGAATTCAGCGGGTGTCATGGTTTCTCGCGTGCGAGTGAGAGGGAAAGTGCGGCGAGCATAGCATGAATCCCGAAAAGGGGATGTTATGGCCTACAATGTCCGCAATTTTACATAAAAGCTGTTATCACATTGTCGACCTGTGGATAGATTTTGTCCGCTTTACCGGAATTGCACGTCAATAAAGGGGTCTGCGTGATGTCCCTGTTTTGCTTATTTTTTGGGCAATGACGTGCACGGGAGTTATCCACAGGGCGCAACGAGACGGGCCGCATCCCTGATGCACGAAGGGCTGCCTTCAGCGTGTCGAGGTTCGCATCGGCCGCGGCGATGCGCTTTCCGAGCAGAAGGCGCACCCGTCGGCAATCGTCATAAATTGTCGTGTGCAGTTTTCCGCCCCTGTTCCGTGCTACGTATACCCGCCTCAGATCGACGCGGAGGAAACATGTCGTTTCCCGAATGGGGGTGTTCGTACAATCGCGCTGCACGTGCCGGCTCGTGACGTGCAGGAGGTGGATCGCGGCTGGAAATGTCATAGACCGGCGGTACGGTCGCTGCCCGCGAGCATCCGCGCTAAGGGCGCGAAAAACCGCAATGTTCTTGGGGGCGCCTTTTTCTGTTTCATCGAAAGCCATGGAGATTTTGGGCGGTCGCCCATGTACGTACTGCCTGTCGCACGGTACTTATCTGACTGCTGTCAACCCCGGCAGCGCCTTCAGATAGACCATCGACACACCTATGTCCCTGTCCGTACTTGAAACGCACTCCGTAGAGCTGTTCTGCCAGCGGCCACCGGGTGGCTGTTATGTCATCTGCGACGAACGGCACTATAAAGCGTGCCTCGGCAAGGCCGCAGACCTTGAGAGGGCCAGGGCGGAGACGCGGGAATTTCTTGCTATCGCCGCACTGAATCGCAGGAAGTGGGAGGAAGACCGGAAGCTGGTCAGGAATCTCATTGGCCGCAGCTGGCTGTTTTTTCATAGGGTCCGGGACCGCGATCCTGACGCCGATGGCTGGTGGGTCATCGTTGCGCTTCTCGAAGAGGTTCGCCGGGGCAAACTGCTTGCCGTTAAAGGTCCGCGTCACGGCCTGTTTCCGTCACCGTACAGCAGCACGCCGTTAATGAATCCCGTAGCGAAGGCCGGCAGTCAGCCGAACGGCGAACCCATTCTGTCTGTGCAGTACGATCCGGCCACCTGGCAAACCCAACTGAACGCTGCCCGCGCAGCCAGAGCTAGCGATAGAGGCGCATCAACGCTGCTCGGCGATGCGCAGCCGTTTGAGTATGTGCCTGATGCGTTGAGCGGCGATGTCGTTGAACTCGCCGCGAGCACGAACAACCCAAACTACGCGGCGAAGATGCTGGGGTATGACCGCAAGACGTTTGGGGCTATCTTGCACAGGTTCAAGCCAGGCAATGGCTTGGGGCCAGCCGATAACGTCATCTGGCATGACAACGGCGACGTGTACTTTAATGGTAACCACATCGGAAATTTTCATGACTGGGCAAACTGAGGCCGCTCCAATGGCAGATCACCAACTTGCGCACGCGACCTTTTACATATCCGGCGACTCATTGGAGCCAGCCTTTTGGACGGCGTATTTCGACATCAAGCCGGATACAGCGATTACCAAGGGACAGCCGTTCACCACACCGTCTGGCCGACCGAGCAGCGCGCCGGGCCGCGTTGGCCTTTGGGGCCTGCGCAGTGAGGGCGCAGTTCGTAGCGATTCACTTGAGCCGCATTTGCGTTACCTGATTGGGCGCCTGAATCTGCCGAGAGCGGAACTCGGCCAACTGCTCGCAGACAAGGGACTTCGGATGCGCTTCTTCTGTTACTGGTACAACGAGAGCGGCGACCGCGTGCCCGATGTGCCCGACGATATCCGCACCCTGATGGAAGCGATGGGCGGCACGGTCGAGATTGACGAGTACCGATAGCGCGGCGTGAGCCGGCCCAAACGCAGAAGCCGACCCTCGCGAGTCGGCTTTTTTGTGCCCGTCTTTCCCGGCTGCCAGTTCGACGCCGCTCCCCCCAAACGGGGGAACGGGAAATCTGGCGGCGCGTCTGCGTGATCGCGTGGCGCCCTTCGAGCGACGGTTAATGCCGTCCGCCGCCCCTTTTTATAGACGGAAAAAACCCCGCCTAACCCGCGCGTAATGGACTGAAGAAATTCGGCGCGCATTAACTAGCCGGTACAAACGGGCGTTGTTTCGTTTGGACTTGTTTTTCGCACCGTGCGAACTTTCGCAGTAACGGCTAACCCCGCGCGGCCTTGCGCGACAGGGCTTTGCGGACGTCTCCCGCTTGCACCTATTCGTGCTTTCGTTCGGCCTTATGCAGACATTGCCGGGTCGTCCGCTCCCTGTACCTGGACACTTTGCGGCCCGCGCCCGCGTGGTGGAGTCTGTGTTTTTTCCGTCAGAGCCCCTGGTTTGCGTAGCTCGGATTGCGTCCGGGAAGCTGAGTAGGCGCTCACGGCGTTTCTTTCCCATTCCACTCCTTTTAATAGGGGAAAAAAACTCCCGGTCTCCGTGGTAACCGGCGTGGTAGCCGAAAATAACAGCCGAATGCCCCAGTGATTTTGCAGAAGCCAATTTTGGATTTTGTACGGAAGCTAGCGCGACGCAGCGGGGTAAGTCTCAGCCGTTCTATGTGCTGACAAAAGACGGGTTCATGTTTCTCGTGATGGGATTTACCGGCAAGGCAGCCGCCTCAATGAAGGAGGCGTTCATTGAGGCGTTCAACGCGATGGCCGAGCACAATCGTGCGAGTGGCAACCAGCCGCTCTGCTTGGCTGGCGGGCCTTCGCGGGGCGCTTCCGGTGGCAACCGGTCCCCGCTTGGTTCGCAGTCGGCAAGGCCGTTTTCCGTGCGAACCTGAGCGCGAATCAACGGCCGCGAACCAGCCGCAAAGCCGTGACGGGCGGCGCGCTCGCCGTGGTTCGCACTGACCGATGGCTACCAGCGTGCGAACCGCCCAAACCGTGGTAACCAGAGTGGTAACCGCCAGCGTGGTAACTGCGTTTTCCGTGGATACCGCAGTGGATACCGCGCGTTGGGTACCTATGCGTCGAGGCCGAGACCGCGGGCACTCTGGCGCTCCGTAACAGCGTGCCCAGCTGTTACATCGACTGTTACAGCCGCCGTGTTACAGGATCGGCGGCGCGAACCTTAACAAACCTGAACATTTCGCCCGCACACGCAAAGTGCGGTTTCCGTGGAAACCTGTGTGGCAACCTCGCGATCGGCAACCAGCGGCTCAGCCTTTGCCGGCGGCCCTTCGCGGGTCGTTTCCAGTGGAAACCTGCCGCCGATGGTTCGCAGCCGGAAACCGCGTTTTCTGTGCGTACCGCGCTGCGTACCTCCTCTGTGCGTACCAGCGCGAGAGCCATATCCGCAAACGGTTTCCGCTCAGGCTGAGGCGCAGGCATTCGCGCCAACCTCAACTTTTCTCAACCTCTCATGGGGTCCGCTTCCGTTTGGTTGCGTGGCCGTTGCGTGCGGCCCCTGCTGGCGAGCCTTGCGCCGCGTTGATGGCTAGTTTCCAGTGGCAACCGGAGTGGTAACCGGCGCGAGAACTGTGACCCTCAAGGCTTTCAGTCCATCGGGCACGGTGGGTGGCGCCGGGGGCCTGCTCTTCGGTGCGTCGACATCGGCGCGCACTCTACGCCGAACTCACTCGGTCTCGGTCAGGGCATCGTAGGCCGCCGACGTGGCGCCTCTAACAATCGATGCGCGATTCAGAATTGCATAGCACTGGTTCTTGTCCTTCGTAGCGAACTCTCGATAGGGATTTTGGACACCATCGAACAGTAGCCAGGCGTCCTTAAGGCAACGACGAATCTCAACGAGTTCACCGAGCTGTCCGTCGCTAATACTAGGACGCTGGCTCAACGCAGATATGCGCTCGAGCAGATCGTCCATCGTCCGACGGAACATTGTGGCGCGCGGGTGATTGGGCCACTCCATATGGTGAAAAGTTGCTAGGAAGTCCTCTGGCAAAAAGACCTCAGGCGAATGGTCAAATGTGCGTGTCAGGTCGCGGAGCGCCTCGTCGGCTTCGTCAGCTATTGCGCGAACGGCGGCGGCCAGAGCGAGGTTGGAAGTTCGGCGCTCGCTTTCGCGTAACCGCCGGTCTTTGCGAGACTGAAGCCACGGAAACATGAAGGCTGAGACCACGGCCAGAATGCTCCCGATTGCCTGAACCCAACCCGACAGGCCGGCGTTGTTGTTGGTCCAATTGAGCACAGCTTGAATTATGTCCACGGCCACAAAGTCTTCGGATGCAAAGCGGCCAATACTACGTGGCGGCCGCCGGTGCGGCCAGCAATATTCCATGCAACGCGAGTCGTTGCGTTGTCATCCGGCCAGCCACGCGGCCACCCGGCGCTCATCGTCGGGCGGACCATCGAGGAGCGGCACGCGCTCGAGCGCCAGTGGCGATCCGCCGAAGGGAGCGCGACGATATCCACCGCGTCATCGCGGTCCGCACGCGCGATCAGGCCCACATACATCCGAGGCCCGCCGGGGTGTTCGTAGCGGCGCACGACTATGGGCAGGCCGAGCAGGGGCGTGGGTGCGTACCGTGGTCCGCGGCAGTCGCATAGGTGCACGCCACGAATCAGGCCGGGGTCGAGCGACCCCTCGGCCAGCGGTGCGGCGAGCCGCCCGGCCTTGATCGCCTTGCGCACGGCGCCTTCAGAGCCGCCTTCATGGCGAGCGAATTTGCGAATCGAGACTTCGGCCAATGCGTTACCCCTGTCCTGCTGACACAGAAGCGGACGGTTGACCGGAGGGGGAATCGAGATCGTTTCGCTGAAGAAAGCGGGTCAATTTATCGAGCGAATTCGCGCCATGCGCTGCGGCCTCGCTTGCGATGCGCTTCACGACTTCTTCGTCAATCGAGAGATCGAGTTCTCGACGCATTGCAAGGATTGCCCCTGACTGCAATTCGGTCAATTTCGACAAATTTTTGGCTAAGTACTCGATAGATCGAGCAATTGACTGTCGATATCGCAGGGTTGCTTTGTCGCGGTCCTCTATCATTGTGGCAAGCAGCTTTTGGTGCCCTTCCCATTGCTGCATCACCCGTGCAAATTGGACTGCATTTCCTCCCTGGAGATTGCAGGCCTTCATCATTTCAGTCAGTGCGTTTCCATTGGCAAGCTCCTTGTCGATTAGCAGCGCCAATTGGGTCACTAACATGAACTTCGCTACTGACTCGGCTCGCCTAATTGCGAGCTCCGCGAAGATCTCCCCCACAAACTGAGCAAGATGGAATGTAGCCGTGACTGTCTCTGCCGATCCGACTGCATGGATTCCCGCAAGTGCGGCAGTCACGGCCTTCATTTGTTCGTTGGCTTTCGCGGAATCGGTTTCCGCTCCTGTCATCTCTCCGAGAACGTGTGACGCTTTGGCTGCCTCCTGAAGGGCCGGCAAGAATACGTCCCGTCTCAGGTCCATTCTGCGCTTGGCCTCAGATTGTTTCGCGGCGTCTTCGAGCTGCATTCCAAGCATCCGCCGCGCGTTTGCATTCGCGCGCCACGTAGTGAAGCCGCTGATAGCTGCGGCGATAACGGCCCCGAGTATCGCAGCCCAGACCTCCTTCGGAACCTGGGCCATCGTTGACCCTGCCGATGCGAGAAGTGCGCTCCATTCGGACGCCGTAGTCGCAAGTGCTGTGCTTGCAGTTGACATTGGCATAGCGGCCCCCAAAGGTTGACGTTTTAAATGTTCAAAGCTTGGCGGCCCATTGTGGCAGTGTTCTCGAATCAGCACAGCGAGGCACTCGCGCACTCGGTCTGGAGCGGCGAGCTAGTTGTGCGATCCATCCAGGAAAGCGGTTTGTGCGAGGTCATACCTCACGTCGAGCATACGTTCAGCAAAAGCCACGTCGTCTGGCTCAAAGATCGTCGTCGAATTCGCCGGTCGGCGTGGCTGGCGGCGTTGCCACGCCCTGCGCTGCACGGCGCTTGCGCCGCACGTGATAGGCGGTCAGCACCGCGTGCGCCACCATGTCGAGCGCCGGGCGGGCTTCGCCGTGCTTGTCCGTCCAGACCTTCGGCGAAAGCGTGCCGGCCAGCGCCACAGCGTCGCCGTCCTCGAGCGCGAGCAGCGCGGCGGCGGCCGTATCCGAAAACGTGATGACGTTCACGAACAGCGTTTCTCCGTCACCGACGGCGGCGCGCACCTTCGCAGTAACGAACGCCTTGCCACTCTGTCCCGTGCGTGTTTGCGCGGTGCCGTACAGCTTCCCCGCGATCAGTCCATCGATCATGCAACTCCCCCTTGGTTATTGAGTGGCCGCCGCGGCTCGCCGTCCGCCATCGGGACGCGAATGCGACCGGACACCGCTTTCGGTTCGCACATCATTGTGCGCCCCCCTCGATATCCGAGCGATAGGGCGGCAACCCGAGCGACGAGGCCATCACGTCTATCTGACGATGCATGACGTTCAGCGCGACCATGCAGCCGCGCAGGATCATCTGCGTCTCCTCGTCCAGATTGTCGCCGCGCTCGGCGAGGTGGTGCGCGATGTGCGCCTGTATGGTCGCAGGATCGAGGCCGCAGTTTTCGCGAAGCAGGCGCTCGGCGGTTTCGTTGGCCAGGCCATATTCTTCCTGGAGTCTCATAGACGCGTCCCCCTTGTGTGACGGGCGCCGCTCGCCCGCGCTTGCTTGTAGCCGCGCTTCGTCAGATCCTCATTCGCCCGCCACGTGCGCCGGGCAGCCTCGTCGCGGGTGGCTACCTTCGCGCGCATCGCCTTCACGCGTTCGCGGAAGTAGTGCAGGTTCGGCAGCAGGTCGGCGAGTGGCCCGCGCATGGCTCGCGTCATCACGTCGTCCAGCAGCTCACGCGCCCAGCCTTCGAGCGCCGCCAGTTCCTCCAGCATCCCGGCCAGATCGGCGCGCAACCGCCGCACGTCATCCGGTGACAGATACGGCCCCCACGGCAGATGCGCGCCGCCGTCCGGATCGACGGGCGCTCGCACTCGGGCGGTGGGGGTTTTCGGGGTGCGCTCATTCATCGCAGCCTCTCATCGGGCGAGCGCGACGGTTTCTTATCAAGCGCGATGCGCGCGTCGATCTCAGCCTCCGCCACATCGAGCCGCTCCCGGTAATGGTGCAGGTTGGCCAGCAGATCGCTTACCGGCGCGTGTAGCGCCAGATACATGACGCTGCACAGGAACTCCTCCGCCCAGCATTCGTAAGCGGCCACCTGCTCAACGAGCTCTACCAGATCGCCGCGCAGGCTGAGTATTTCATCACCCGACAGACGCAGCCCCCAGGGAAGCCTGACGCCCGCCAATGGAATGACTTTCTCGCTCCAGGGCGATCCATTTGGATTTTCATAAAACATGTGTGCCTCCCTTGTCCGGTTCCGCGAGTTGACGGATTCGCCCCACCCACTCTTTCTTGAGGCGTAACTCACGTAACTGGCGTAACAGCCCTATGCGGTAAGGGTTTGCGCGGTTACGCCGGCTTTGGACTGGGCGTAACCCACGTAACGGATGGGGTGGTTGATGACATTGGGTTACGTCAGTTACGTCATCACTGAACCCGGCGTAACCGCTGAAAGCCTTTGCTGGTGGGCTCGTTACGTTGGTTACGGGAGTTACGGCACAAAATGCAATGTCCGCTGTGAATTTCATTCCCCGCCTCCCTCGATCGCGCTGGGGTCGATGTGATAGAGGCGTTTCTTCCTTTCCGGCGTGTGCGTCACTTTCGCAATCTCCACTTTGCCTCTATCAGCAATGGCGCCCGCTTCGTCGAGCGCGCGCAAGGCCCGATTGAAGTCGTTGCCCTTTGTCGCTTCGCGCAAGCCTCCAGACGTGAACAGGTACAGTCGCCGCTCGCCGTCCTGTTTCCAGTACCCAGCGCGATCGCGGATCAGGTCGGCACTTCCCTCGATGTTCGAAAACCGGCTGTCGCCGTAGCGGTCAATGAAGTCGGCCACCGCGCGCAGGATGGCGGCGTGCTCCGCGCTTTGACCACCGGGGGGACGTTCTCCGCGCCAGAGGTTGAACGCATGAAGGGCGGCGCGGGTCGGTTCATCCGATTGCCACGGCACGATGTCCCATGCGATCGCCATTTCCCCGGCCAGCGCACACACCGCGAACAGACGCGCCGCCCGCCGCTCCTGTCCCTCCGCCGCGTCGAATCTCTCCAGAAGACCATGCAACGCATCGGCGAGCCGAAAATCAGCGCGCAGCTCGCGCACCAGCGCCTCAATGAAGCGCGGCCCGGCGTGGCCGTAGTGCGTCGCCGCCATTGCGCGCATTTCGTCCGACAGCGCGCTACCCGATGCGCGTCCGTGCAGTGTTTCGAACACGCCGTATGTGCCGGTGACTGGCACGTCCAGCAGGCGCACGGCCTGGCCCGCCTTCGCCTCGATGCCGCCGGCCGCCATGCGTGCCGCAACGGTCGGTTCGCCCGTAGAGAGCACGAAAACGCGCCAGCGCGTCGCCTGCCGGGCCTCACCGTGCCGGTTCGCGCGTGTTTTTCCCATGCCGTTGGCAAGCGCATAGGCTGTCTCGTACAGGTCGTGCGGCTTGATCTCGCCGATCTCGTCCAGCATCAGCAGTGTGTCTGAGTGGAGCGCAGCGGTCCCCTCCAGACCATTTGAAGTAGCCCGCCATTTCCTCTCAAAGCGCGGACTGCCCCAAATGCTGATTGCGGCCCGCGCCGCTGTCGTCTTGCCGTGTGACGAGTCGCCGTACAGATGCGCACCGCCTCCGTCAATGTTCAACGGACCAAGTAAGGGTCCAGCGAATCCGGCGCACATGGCGAACACCAGCAGCGGGTTATCGACGGCGAGCGCTGCGAGCTCGCGCCATTGCTCGAACCTGCCGGCGGTCGAATACGGCGCGGTGCGCCCGGTTGACTGGAACCAGATATCGTCTGCGCCGATCACTACTTCGGGCAGAACGAATGCGCCGGCGTGCCAGCCTGTCACGCTCGCCGCACGCATCGTCAGCTTTGGATGCTGACCCGCGATATAGCGCGGCACGGCCTGCCGGTCATTCAGATCAAACACCAGCCCTTCGGATAGCAGCACGGCGCGCACCTCGTTTCCGTCGCCAGCGAGCATGGACATGGGCATCGCCCATTTCTTGCGCCTGCCGGCCGGCGACAGCAGCTCGAGCAACCGGCCATACTCGGCATCTTCCTGATTGCGTGTGATGGCCGCGACCCACAAGGGCGAACTGATCCACTTGTCGACCATCTCTGGCGGCGCGTCGCCCTTGCCGAGCTTGACGCCATGCCAGTACACACCCGGCTTCATCCGCCTGCCGTCAATCTCCTGCCACGCGTCATAAACGCGCCAGCACGGACGCTCCTCGATGCGGGGGAAGCTGGCTGAACCATGATCCATTTCCCCTGCCAGTTCGACGGCTTGCGCACTATCAACGCACGCGCGTGCCACTTCGGCACCGCGCAGTACGAACAGGTCATTGATGTCGGTCGCGTCGTCCGGACGGTCATCGCCGAAGTCAGGGATAACCAGCGCGCCGCCGACGGACTGGGCGGCTTCAAGTGCCTTTCCGGCTCCGTTGCCGATCTCGCCGTGAATCAGGATCACGGCTTGGGGATGGGCGGCGCGCATCGCCTCGGCTACCTTCGGGAGATTGCCTGCCGACAGGGCGGCTACCGCAAGGTCCGTCCCGTAGAGCTGTTGATGCGTAAGCGCGCTTGCCACGCCTTCGGCGATCGCGATCCGGTGCACTGCGTCGCCCGGCTGCGAAGCGAGCCAGTACGCGCCGGCCTTTGTGCCGCCAGACAACGCTGTCTTGCGGCCGTCCCCGTCAATCATCTCCAGGCTCGTCACACCGTCCGCGGTTTCAATGCGAACGAGCAGCACGCGTGCCGTGAGCGGAACGTCTCCCTGTTTCGGGGGATAGTTCAGCAGCGCCGTCAGGTGCTTTACGTCAAGCTCGCGCAGCGTGGCGGGCGCGGTTAGTCCCTTGCGTATCAGGTACGGATGATCGTCGCGGGCCGGTGACGATTTCGCCAGCACCGCGAACGCGAGTGTTGCCGCCGCGCGGGCGCGCGTCAGGCGCTCGGCCTCCGCCTTTTCGGCGCGTGCGGCGCGATCTGCCCGGCGCTTCTCGATCTCCGCAGCATCGACGGCGGGCGCGGCGTGATTTGACAGCTGGAAGCCGTAATGCTTTGCGATCCCGTAAAGCGTGCCGATGGTGATACCGCCGCCGGAAGTCAGCGAGCGCCACGTGTCGCGTACGTCTGCAACGCTGTAGCTCGCGCCGCCCTTGCTCCACAGGTCGAATGCATCGAAACCGCCGTCACCGAGTTCGTGTTTCAGGGCAGCGCCGATGCGCCACCACTGTTCCCGCTCGATGTCGGGTGGGATGGCGGCGAGCGCCGCCTCGATGCGTTGCTGTTCGTCCACGATGATTTCACTCATTCGGTACCTCCTGCGCGCGCTCGATCTCGCGCCTGAGTGTGAAAAGAATTGATGCCGCTTCGTTGCGAATGCGGAACGAGTCGAATGCGCGGGCATCGAACGCAATCGCTACGGTGTAGTGCGGGATTGCGGCCACCGTGAATGGCTCGCGCGGCTCGCTGTAGTCGGAGCCCTGCAGGCGCGCTCGCTGACGTTCTGCGGCCTGTGCCAGCGCGTCGACAATCTCCACGCCGTCGACGTCGATCATGTGCGGGGCCACGCGCTCGACGGCCACGTAGAACGTGAACCGGTACGGCCATTCGGTCGATATCTTCAGGCGGTAGGCAGACTCAGGCATGGTCCGCCTCCTGTGAGGAGTCCTTATTGCCACGCTTACGCGAAGAAGCGGCGGTCTTTGCACGCGCGCTCCTCGCACCCGGTTCCTTGCCGAGCGCGGTCACTTCGCAGGAGATACGCTCAAGCAACACGAAGTCCGCTTCGCTCGCGACGAACGACAATGCCGCGATGATCGTGAGGCTGTCAGCCGCACCCCACAAGACCTGTTCGATGCCACCTTCGCCGAGTTGGGGGGCGCCCCCCTTGCTGTCGCAAATCAGATTTGCAAGGCCTGCGAGCGTGTCACTCAACGCGCCGGCCATTGTCTGCGCCGCGTCGGTTGCACCGCCGAGCCATTCAAGGTCAGCGGCCGCGAGGGCGGACATATCGGTGCGCTCTCTGAAAAAGTCGATCACGGTTGCGGCCGTCGCACATTGGCGCACGGGATGCTTTGTGTTCTTAGCCATGTGCCGCCTCCATCCCGCGAACCAGCGTTGCACGAACGTCGCCCAGGCCATCCTCGAACAGACCGAACAGCGCCACCTGCGCAGTGTTCGACAGGCCGGCGAACTGTTCTGCTACTTCTTCGAGGCTCAGCAGACTGGCGAGCGCCTGCAATTGATCGACGCGGATAACGGCGGCGTCCAGCTCGGTCATGCTGCTTTCTTGCTGTGTGCGTGCGAGGTTAGACATGGCTCACCTCCGCGCGCTTGAGTTGCTTTTGCAGGAGGTTGCGGGCGAGCGCGACAAAGCGCGGGGCATCCTCGGCGTCGATCCGCAGTTCGCCGTAGCTCGTCTGAATGGTGAAGCCTCGTTCCATGTCTGGAACCTGCTTTGCCAGTGCGTAGCCGATGCGGTCGATTTCCTCATTCGTGAGGGCTGCGGGCGTAGTCGTGTTCTTACGCATGGTCGTCTCCGCTTACCGTGTAGGAGTACTCAGCGCTTTCGATACGACGAATTACGCCGGGATTATTTGCGGACATTTCCGCCAGCAAGCGCAGCGCGTCGCCGGTAATGTCGAGCGCGTCTTGATACGTCTCCGCGAGCGCGGCGGCGCGCAAGGCGTTGGTGATGATGGATTGAATGGGAGATTGCGCCCGGCGATCGCGGGCGCGGTGGGGCTCAGGTGGCGCGGTTATTCGGGTGTTTTCAGGTCGATCGTTGCGCCCACTTCGCGCATCAGCGTCAGCACGTGATCGACCTGCGCAGGAGAGAGCGCTACCAACGCGCAGGCCATAAACAGGTTCGCTGGTGGAATCCCCTGTTGTTTCGCTTCCTCCGCATACTCGCGCCAGCGACGTGCGCTCTTCAGGCCGAGAATGTTGGCCATCTGCGCGCCGGAAAAGCCGAGCTTCTCCTTCCATTGTTTCAGTTGCGCCACGGATGGCGGTTCGTAGAGCATGGCGTGTCAATCCAGTGCGCACGGCGGCGCAAACGTAGGGTTGCATAGTATGGTTCCTTTCGGATAGCGGCCGCGCGGATGCGCTGCCCATACGGACAAATGTAGGCGGATTCCGCCTAGGTGTCAAGCAATGAGCCATGCTATCGGCCCTCCAACACGTACAAGCCCACGCGGTGACGCTCGCCGGCCTCGGTGGTGCGCCACACCCACGAGGTCGTGATGCGGTGGCCGAGCTTGCGCAGCTCGAACACGCGGCGCGGCGGGTGGATGATGTCGAGCTGGCGGCTCGCGTGCTGCGTGTCGATCGGGCCGCGCTTGAGGGCGCGGAGCAGACGATCGCGCTGGCCGGCGGCGGAGTTGCGGTCGCTCATCAAGCACCTCCGGCCAGCAAGCCGCTGCCGATCAGCGGCAGTTGCGCCGGCTCACCGCCGAGCTGGACGCGGTTGTGTTCGATGCGTTCGAAGTCGGCCGGGGTGGTGCTGCCGGACAGATAGCGCCAGGCGAACCGCAATGCGGCCACAACGTGGCGGCGCGTCATCTGCGCAAAGCTCACCACACCTGCATACGCGCACAGCATCCGGTACGCACGCGGCAAAGAGAGGCCGTGTTTCGCCATCATTTCGTCGGCCGCCTTGTAGAGCGGCAAGCGATCCAGTACCGTGCTGAGCGCATCGCTCTCCTCGAGCTGTGCGCCATTGTCGCGAAGGCTCAGGAATGCATCCACGAGCCGTACCTGTCCCGCGCGGGAGTTGCGGCCACCGATAAACGGCATTGCGATGAGTGCGCCGCGCTCGTCGAGTTCAATCATGCGCTGCTGGCGGTTCGACTCGTCGGTGTACGAGGTCTCCTCAAAATTGAGGCCATCTATCGTGCCGTCCGCGATCAGCGAATCAAGCGTGCGCATCACGTTGTCGTGACGGCGGCCGAACTCGCGCGCGATCGTCAGTGAATCCGTCACCGGCACGCCGCCGCGCAAGTGAACGATTTCCGCCAGCGCGGTATCATTGCCCGCGGTGGTCGTTGGTTGGGTCGCGTGCTTGTCGGAGCCGCGGCCCTTTTCGTTTCTGGAGGTCGTCGCCATCGATCAGCCCTCCACCGCTTCAGCAGACAGCGCACGGCGAAGCCGTCCTACTACCCAACGAGACGACGCGCCAATTTTCTGCGGCTTCTCGATCGAGCCATCGCGAACGCGCTGCCAGACGGTCGGTGTGGCAATTCCATAGAGCGCCGCGACAACGTGTACGTCGACGCGCGCCTCATCCGGGAGTGATGCGAAGGTGGACAGATAGTCCGCTTGTGTCTTGAGGGGCATGTATCGCTCCAGATTGGCGCGACACATAGACCCCGCTGTACCGCGCCGGATCGTATTTGATACGGGGCAGTGCGATTAGATATCGGGGCTCGCCTTCTGAAACGGGATGAATTTCAGCGCGTTTGCTTCGATTTTTTCCCACGGGAAGATTTTCGCGATTCACCAGCGGATTTTTTCCCGCCCTTCCGGAGGTAGGGCCGAACGGCATCGCGAGACAATGGCTCGGGGAGATCGGCGATCGCAGAGGCGAGGAGTGCGACGGTGCTGTCTAGTGGTTTGCCATATATCGCATTCATGCGAGCCGACAGTTCTCGGATGAGGAACGGCAAAAACCCGCCGTCGCTCCTTCCGGGCTGAGGGACGGGTAGAGGCGTATTGCCCGCGTCGCAGATGCGACCGAGCGAAAAATTCAGCACATCCATGAGCGAGGCCCCCTGAATCTCGTCGTGCAACCACCGAAACTTCTCCTCGGCAGACCGCGCGTGCCAGTCAGGGATAGGTTCATTGTCGAGAATTTCAATCGATTCCGGAGCGCCGTAACGATTGCCGTGATCGAATGCGAAGCGCGGACACCATGCGGTGCCGGCAAGGATTTTCTCTCCCCATTTGAACCGCGCGGCGAGGTTTCTGTGGCCGATGAAGTCCGCGAGCGCTGTGGTCATGAGAGCGTGAACCTCGCCGCATTCCTCTATTGCCTTGAGCAAGTTCTCCGCAGCCGAAATGACCTTGGTGAACGATTTGCCGCGCGCCGCTGCTGTGAGCTTGGGCATCGAACTGAAATTGCTCATGATCCCGTCCACCTCGCGAAGCATCCACTCGATTGCGTCATCGCGGGTCAGAATGAATCTTTTGAATCGCTCGTTGGCTATTGGCGTCGCCGCAATTGTCTCCCAGACCTTCTGCATCTCGGGGTTGTATTGGCAGAGTCGAGTCATGCGAGCGATCTCAATTTCGACCCATCGCGGATTGACGCCAAATAAGGGCTTCTGACCGTTCAGGTTCTCCCAGTGGCGATCGAGCCTCGCCCAATGAAGGGAGTTTAGTCGACCGTGATACCGCCGAATTATTGGGGCAGGCGTCCAATCAGGCAGGTAGCGCTTTCGAATAAGCTCATAGCGCCGCCTCCGCGCCTCGTCGCGACGCTCTTCTACCCCCATCCACTCTTCAATAGAACTCGTGACTTCATCCGGCTCCATCTCTTACCCCGTCTTGCGCATCGGCGTTACGTTCCACTGTTCGCCTGATTCGCAAACGCTCAGAAACCGCGCCCACAGCTCGAGCGCGGCCCGTCGCTCCTTCAGGTAGTCGCCCTTGTCGTAAATGCCTTCCATGCCGGGCAACTTGTGATTGAGTGCACGTTCGGCGATATCGCGATCGATGCCCATCGCGCGAAGGTGTGAGCGCGCCGTGCTGCGCAGGTCGTGCGGCGTGAGCGCACGAACGTTGCCCGGATGCGTGGTGAGATAGCGATCGATGGCCGCCGACATCGTGTTTGGGGCCTGTGGTGCATCGCTTTTCAGGCGCTCGCGCCGCGTCGCCTGTCTAGTCGGAAATACAAAGCGCGAACGCGCCGCTAGGCCGCGCAGTTCCTTGAACCATTCAACGACAGACGGGGCGAGCGGCACAGTGAAGGCGGCATTGTTGGAGGAGCGCGTTTTAATGCGGCCGGCCGGGATCGTCCACAGAGCATCGTCCAGTCGCAGCTCGTCCCACTCGGCATTGCATAGCTCGCCAGATCGAACACCGGTCGCGAGCAGGATGCGCAGCATCAGGCCGTTTTGTCTGCCGACGTCGTCTATCGTCTGCAGGAGTGTGCGCAGCTCGTTTTCTGTGAGCATCAGCCGCTGGCGGCGCGGCGGGCGTGCTCCAAGAATGGCGCCCAGCTCAATACCCCGGCAGGGATTTACCGCGACGATTCGCTTGCCCGCTGCGTGCGCAAAAAGCCGGGTGGCCGTATTGAGCATCAGTGATGATGTGGGCCACCGCTTCTTTGCGTCCTCGATCATCGCGATGATGTCGCCGGGTTCCACGTCGCGCGCGTGCATCGCGCCAAGCTTCGGCAGGATGAAACTGTCGAGGTGGTATTCGTGCGTCGCGCGAGTCTTTGCCGCCCTCGCGGGCAACACCTTGTTCCGGTAGTCGTCGACGAGCTGGCGCACGGTGAGCGCGGCAACAGCCGCCGTCTTTTCGCGCCGCCGGATCAGCGCCGGATTATCGCCGCTGTTGATCTGCACGCGTAGCGCAGCGGCTTCTTTGCGGGCTTGCGTCAGCCCCATGTCGGGATAGCGGCCGATGGTGACTTCCGCTCGGCGGCTGCCGTATCGGTAGCGCAGCACCCATGCCGCCAGTCCGGCCGCCGACAGCGTGAACGTGAGTCCGTCACCGTCCGCCTTGGCGATCGGTTGTCCGGCCTTGATCCAGTGCCGTATCTGTACGTCCGTGAGTACCTTGGATTCCCGCCGCGCCATCGCCCGCCTCTTCGCTTGATGCATTGGAGACAAGCGCGTGCAACTTAATCGGATTGGGCTGCTTTCTGGCTACCCATCTAGCTACCCATTTGGGGCGCGCTTGCCTGACAGCGGATGATACTGCTAGATCGCGTCTGATTGTTTACAGCCAAGCCAGACAACGGTTTGCGGGGGATTGCCGAGAGCGGAAGATAGCGCGTGATCGCGCAATATGCATCTTTTTACACTGGTGAATTTGAGCTTCACGTTTTCCGTGTATCCGTTGCTGCGTAGGGCTTCGCGCGTGCGGGCGGAGCCGAAAATCCCGGCCTCACCGGCCGTTGGGCGAATCGACCATTGGAGCCGTGCCCGGCCAATAGCAGATGATACACGTTGGCACATCGGAAACGGTACGGCTGGCAAGGAGCCCAGCCCCACCTTCAATACACCCCCGGTACCCCCGGCGGGCGCGTCTTGAACCGCTTGTGCACCCAGTAATACTGCTCGGGCATCAGCGGAATCTGCTCTTCGAGAAACTCGTTCATGCGTCGCGCATCAGCGTCATCGTCGCCGGTCGGATAGTCGTCCCAAGGTTTGAAGACCTTGAGCCGGTAGCCCTTGTAGTTCGGCAGCACCTCGCCGATGAACGGTACGACCTGCGCGTGCCCGACCTTGGCGAGACGGCCGACCGCGGTCAGCGTGCAGGTCGGCACGCCGAAGAACGGCACGAACGTCGAATTGCGCGCGCCGTAGTCCATGTCCGCGCCGAGCATCACCGGTTTGCGTTCGCGCAGCCAGCGCAGCACGACGCGCGCGCTGTCCGCGCGGCTCGCCATGTCCGCGCCGAAACGCGCGCGCGCTGCTTTCGCGGCTTCCTCGAACTCCTGATTCGACATTGGCTGATAGAGGGAGCCGCACTGGCGCTTCAGCGAGTAGTTCAGAAAGATCGAACCGGCCTCGATGCCGACAAAATGAAAGCCGAGAAATAATGTGGGCGGCAGGTTCGGGTCCGTCAGGTCGATCGCGCTGTCGAGCTGGACCAGCTTTTCGAGCTTCTTCGCCGAGCCGAACCACTGCACGCTGCGCTCGAGATAGCTGCGGATCGCATGACGGAAGTGCTTTTGCGCGACGTCCTCGCGGCGCTCGTCGCTCCAGTCGGGGAAGCACAGCTTCAGATTCGTATGAACGATGCGCTTGCGACGGCTCGGGATCTGGTAGAGCAGCCAGCCGAGCCCGTCACCGAGACGAGCGACCAATCCGTAAGGCAACAGCGCAAAGAGTTTGAGCAGCCCGATCGCGAGCTTCGCGCCGTAGCGGCTCAGCATGCAGCCTCCAGGCGCGCGGCGCCGCAGGGGGCGAAATTGTGGAAAGCGGAAAAATTGACGTGATACCGCACTCGTTTCGACTCTGTGACATTCAAAGGAAGTCGCTATAATAAGGGCTTCGCCGAGTTAATAGACAACTTGCGGGGCGAAGCCGGCGGGTGCGGTCCATGGGTTTTCATGGGTTATGCGTCCATCGGTCAGGTAATCCGCTAAAGCGTCGCCGCTTCAGACTCCCGAAGTCGGCTACGTGGAACGCAACCGTAACCACTAACAGGAGTCTGCAACGTGGCAAACGACTATCTCTTCACTTCCGAATCCGTTTCCGAAGGCCATCCCGACAAAGTCGCGGACCAGATCTCGGACGCGATCCTCGACGCCATCCTCGCTCAAGACAAGTACTCGCGTGTCGCGGCCGAAACGCTGTGCAACACGGGTCTCGTCGTGCTGGCCGGTGAAATCACCACCACCGCGAACGTCGACTACATCCAGATCGCGCGCAACACGATCAAGCGCATCGGCTACGACAACACCGACTACGGCATCGACTACCGCGGCTGCGCGGTGCTCGTCGCCTACGACAAGCAGTCGCCGGACATCGCCCAGGGCGTGGACCGCGCGCACGACAACAACCTCGATCAAGGCGCGGGCGACCAGGGCCTGATGTTCGGTTACGCGTGCGAGGAAACGCCGGAACTGATGCCGCTGCCGATCCACCTGTCGCACCGCCTCGTCGAGCGTCAGGCGAATCTGCGCCGCGACGGCCGTCTGCCCTGGCTGCGTCCGGATGCGAAGTCGCAGGTCACTGTGCGTTACGTTGACGGCAAGCCGCATGCGATCGACACCGTCGTACTGTCCACCCAGCATTCGCCGGACATCGAGCTCGACACGCTGCGCGAAGCGGTGATCGAGGAAGTGATCAAGCCGACGCTGCCGGCCGAGCTGATCAAGGGTGAGATCAAGTTCCTCGTGAACCCGACCGGTCGTTTCGTGATCGGCGGTCCGCAGGGCGATTGCGGTCTGACGGGCCGCAAGATCATCGTCGATACGTACGGCGGCGCGGCGCCGCACGGCGGCGGCGCATTCTCGGGCAAGGATCCGTCGAAGGTGGACCGCTCGGCAGCGTACGCCGGCCGTTACGTCGCCAAGAACATCGTGGCCGCGGGCCTCGCGTCGCGCTGCCTGATCCAGGTGTCGTACGCGATCGGCGTCGCCCAGCCGACCTCGGTGATGGTCAACACGTTCGGCACCGGCCGCGTGTCGGATGCGACGATCACGGAACTCGTGCGTCAGCATTTCGACCTGCGTCCGAAGGGCATCATCCAGATGCTCGACCTGCTGCGCCCGGTCTACGAGAAGAGCGCGGCGTATGGTCATTTCGGCCGCGAAGAGCCGGAATTCACGTGGGAAGCCACCGACAAGGCGCTCGCACTCGCCGAAGCGGCAGGCACTGAGCCGGTCGCGGCGCTTGCCGAATAAGGGCGAGCCGATCGCCGCTTGAAAGCAAACAAACCCCGCCGGCGTGAGCCGGCGGGGTTTTTTCCTTTGTCTATCGATGGCGTAGCGATGCCGCCGCGCGAAGCACGTCGTCGAGGCGGCGCGCTCGAAGTCTTTCGGTGCTCGAAGTCAGCCCAGCGGTGAACGGCCAGCCGGTCGGCAGATCAGCGGTCTAGCCACTCAACGCGCAACTGCAACTCACCGGCCCAGCAATCTCACCGGCTCGCAAACGCAAACGCAAACGCGAACCACCCGCCGCTGCTCGCCGACAGGCGACGCGGTCGGCGGCTCGCAGGCGTGGGCATCGCCGGCGCGCGTTTCGCGACCGCGAGGCGCAACGGTGTCGGTTTGCGCAGCAGCGTGCGCAGCGACAGACGGCGCGTGCCGCTCTGCTGGCGTAGCGCCGAGAAGAACGTATGGAACCAGGTGCGAAAGCCGTCGATGGCCTTCGCGTCGCGCCACTGCTCGCCGAGCGCGCGGGTGCGCGCGGCATGATGGCGCAGCGCCCGCATCATATGGCGGCGCGCGGGACGCGCCGCTTTCAGCGCGGCGCGGGTAAGACGGGTGCTCAAAAGAGTATGCATGGCTTCACATTTAGGCAATGAACCGCACGTCGGCGCGTGCACCGGATGTGCACGGACAAACAGCACCATATGTGCCAATGACGGGGTTGCGATGAACGGCCTGAAAGCGGGAAATTCGGTGCGGGTCGTGGCGCGGGAGATTGCGACGCGAAACACGGCGCACAGCGCAGCGAAGGTACAACGCGGAGAAACCGACGGCACGGGCCCTGACGGCCTGCGCACAACAGAAAACTGCGTAAGCGACGATCGACATGCGAGCAGGCTACATGGGAATCATGACGTCAGAAAGTCGGTTATTACCCTGCGAGACCGGATTTCTCCGCGGATCGAATCGTCGCGGATGCCAGTCTGCTGTCACCCTTTACGGGCGATTTGCGTGCGCGTTTGCCCAGCGAATGTGCGGTGCGGGCGCGCCGCGCGCCTGAAACCGGTGCATTGGCGCGCCGCGAAAAGCGAAGGCGACCGGCGCAAAAGATCAGCAGGACGCAGGAGCCTCTCGCGGTGAACCAACGCATCCCGATCGCGCCCGTTTTACAATCGAACATCAGTTAGTCGACGGTAACGGAACGCCATGTCACTCCATTCGAAGAAAGAGCAGATTCAAACGTTGCGGGAGCAGGGTTTTGTCGTCGTGCCTGGACTCGTGTCGCCCGAGCGTTGCGACGAGCTGAAGCGGATCGCGCAGCGGCAGCTGCAGGAAGCGGCGGCGCCGATCGAATTCGAAGCGGATTTGCAGTATCCGGGCGCGCCGTCATCGAAGGATGCTCTGGGCGGACATACGGTGCGGCGCCTGCTCGACGCGTACGGTCGTCACCCCGCGTTCGCGCAATGGGCGACCGCGTCCGAAATCCGTGGCTGGATGGAGCTGTATTTTGGCGAGGAGCCGCGTCTGTCGCGCGCGCATCACAACTGCATGATGACCAAGCACCCCGCGTACGGCAGTCTGACCGGCTGGCATCGCGACGTGCGCTACTGGTCGTTCGAGCGCGACGATCTGGTGTCGGTGTGGCTCGCGGTCGGCCCGGAAACCGTCGATAACGGCGCGCTGTGGTTCGTGCCGCAATCGCACGGCGCCGCGTTCACATCGGACCGCTTCGACGAAGCGAAGTTTTTCCGCGCGGATCTCGCCGAGAACGAGGCCGCGATCCGCACGGCGGTGTCGCCCGAGCTGAAGACCGGCGACGTGGTGTTCTTTCACTGCAACACTCTGCACTCGGCCGGCAAGAATCTGAGCGACCAGGTGAAGTTCTCGCTGGTGTTCACCTATCACGGCGCAAGCAATGTGCCGCTGCCCGGCACGCGCTCGGCCGCGAAGCCTGAGATCGCGTTCTAGATTATTTTGCTCGCGGGCCTCGCGCCGACGCTCAGCGCTTGCGCCCCGACATCGCGATTCCCGTCAGCCCGGCGAGCGTCGCCACCACGCCCGCGACGATCAGCACGATCGCCTTGTTGCTCGGCGAGCCGGTAAAGAAGCGCGACACGTCGCTGCTCACCGAATTGAATGCCTGCCCGCCGAAATACAGCAGCACGATACCGCCGACAATCAGCGCGATCGAAATCGCTTTCGTCATCTGCACCTCCCATCAACCTGAACCGGCCAGAGTGTAGGTGAGGCGTGCGTGCTCGTCCATCCCGCATACTGGTTGCGCTGCAAGCGCCGCGTCGATTGGCTAACATAGCGGTCTGGCCGCACCGCGGCGACACCACAACAACAAATCTCCCCAGCAGCACGCCTCCCGCAACGCGCGAATCCTCACGCCCGCCATCCTCGGGCGATCTCATCGACAAGGACACTAGCAATGGCTTACGAAGCAGCTTCAGAACGCTATTCGGACATGCAATACCGCGTCTGCGGCAAGTCGGGTCTCAAACTGCCGGCGCTGTCGCTCGGCCTGTGGCACAACTTCGGCGACACCACGCCGATCTCGACGCAGCGTGACATTCTGCGCACGGCCTTCGACCTCGGCATCACGCACTTCGATCTGGCGAACAACTACGGCCCGCCGTACGGCAGCGCGGAAACCAATTTCGGCCGTCTGTTCAAGGACGATTTCAAACCGTATCGCGACGAGTTGCTGATTTCGTCGAAGGCCGGTTGGGATATGTGGCCCGGTCCGTACGGCCAGGGCGGCGGCTCGCGCAAATATGTGCTCGCGAGTCTCGATCAGAGCCTGAGGCGCATGGGCCTCGATTACGTCGACATCTTCTATTCGCATCGCTTCGACGCGCACACGCCGCTCGAGGAAACCGCGGGCGCGCTCGCGAGCGCGGTGCAGCAGGGCAAGGCGCTGTATATCGGCATCTCGTCGTACTCGTCGGCGAAGACGCGCGAAATGGCGAAGCTGCTCGCCGAATACAAGGTGCCGCTGTTGATCCATCAGCCGTCGTACAACATGCTGAACCGCTGGATCGAACACGACCTGCTCGATACGCTCGATGAAGTCGGCGCGGGCACGATCGCGTTCACGCCGCTCGCGCAGGGATTGTTGACCGGCAAGTACCTGAACGGCGTGCCGGAAGATGCGCGCGTCAACAAGCCGGGCGGCGGTTCGCTCAAAGACGAGCATCTGAGCCCGCGGAACATCGAGCACGTGCGGAAGCTCAACGACATCGCGCAGCGCCGTGGTCAGAGCCTCGCGCAGATGGCGCTCGCGTGGGCGTTGCGCGATCCACGCGTGACCTCGGTGCTGATCGGCGCGAGCCGCGCGGAGCAGGTGCGCGAGAACGTCGGCGCGCTGAAGAAGCTCGCATTCTCGGCCGACGAACTCGCCGAAATCGATCGCTATGCGACCGAAGGCGGGATCAATCTGTGGGAAAAGCCGTCGACGGATCAGGCGATCTGATCGCGTGAGGAGCCGTCCGCGCAACAGGCGGGCGGACGCAAGGGCAAAACGAAGCCGCACGCTCAGCGTGCGGCTTTTCTGCAGGTATTTCGCCGCGCCGCTACACGAGCGCCGGCAGACCCTCGACCAGCGCCACCGCGCACATCACACCGATCAGTGCGCCCAGCACACGCAGCCCGTTGTGTCGCAACTCGGTCTTGCAGGGCAGCGCGCCGACGAATAGCGCGCCCGCCAATGCCATCGGAATGACCAGGATGAAATCGCCGATCGTAAAGTAGGTCATCTTCGTCTCCTCCCATGCGGGATGGTTGCTGTGTCGTTCCGGCAGAGGCCGCGGCTTCGAAATCATGCCGCGCCATTGCACGAATCGAGTATAGGAGACCGATCGAGCGGCGCGACGGCGCAAGCTCGCGCCTCGGCGCTTATTCGTAAGCTGCTGAACCCAGGCGCGGCGCGGCCCGCGGCGATTGGCGCGGCGCAACAAAACGCGGCGGAAAATATCAAACGTTCGCTTACGCAAGCCTTTCGTTTTGCCGCCGATCCATGCGGGTTGGCTGATTGCGGCCGGCTCGCGGTGCCCGCACCGCGCAACGCGACCGATGCGCCGGGCTATTCGCGCCCGCGCAGGCGGCTCGCCGCGATCAAGCCGATCACGAGCAGCGCACCGACTAGCCCGACGACGCCGTTCCAGCCATGACCGGCCCACACATGGCCGCCATACGAACCGACCAGGCTCGAGCCGATGTAGTACGCGAGCAGATACAGCGCAGCGGCCTGGCCTTTCGCGTCTTTCGCCAGACGCCCGACCCAGCCGCTCGCGACCGAATGCCCGGCAAAGAACCCGAACGTCACGCAGGCGATACCGGTCGCGATCGCCGCGAGCGGATGCAGCATCGTCAGCGCGAGGCCGAACACCATCAGCAGCAGGCTCCCGATCAGCACGCGTGCACGGCCGAACGTGTCGGCCATGCGCCCGGACCATGGCGACGCGACCACGCCAACCAGATAGACGATGAAAATCGCGCCGATCTCCGTCTGACTCAACCGATACGGCGGCGCGAGCAGCCGGTAGCCGATGTAGTTGTACAGCGTGACGAAGCTGCCCATCAGCACGAAGCCGAGCAGGAACAGCAGCGGCAGACCCGGTCGTGTGAACTGGCGCAACAGCAGCGTGCGGTGATGCGCGAAGCCGAGCCCGCGGCGCGGCACGAAATGGCGCGACGGTGGCAGCAGCGCGCGGAACGCGAGCATCGACAGCAGGCCGAGCACGCCGATCGTGCCGATCGCGACGCGCCACGAAAACAGATCCGCGACCACGCCGGTGATGACTCGCCCGGCCATGCCGCCGATCGCCGTGCCGCCGACGTACAGGCCCATCGCGAGGCCGAGGCCGTCGGGATGCACTTCCTCGGCGAGATAAGCCATCGCGACCGCCGGCACGCCGCCGAGCGCGAGCCCTTCGAGCGTACGCAGCACGAGCAGCTGGTGCCAGTGCGGCGCGACCGATACGCCAATCGTCAGCACCGACGACACCGTCAGCGACAGCGTCATCAGCTTGTGCCGGCTCCAACCCTCGGAGACGAAACCGGCGACGAAAATCGCGAGCGCGAGCGCAGCAGTGGATAGTGACAACGACAGACTGCTTTGCGCCGGCGTTACGTTGAACGCTTCGGAGAACGACGGCAGCAGCGGCTGCACGCAGTAGAGCAGCGAGAACGTCGCGTAGCCGGCGAACAGCAGCGCGAGGCTGGCACGCCAGTACGCGCGCGAGCCGCGTTCGAGATACGGGATGTCCGACACGGTGGTGGTGCTTGCGGGAGCAGCTGAAGCTGCGCCGCGGGAGGGAACGGCAGATGCGGTCCGCTGGGATTGCGGCGGCAGGGTCACAACAAAACTCCTTGGGTCACACGGAAACGCGCAAAAGTGTTAAGGATACGCTGAAAACGCATTTCAAGCCGGCGTCGCGGCCAACGCGGCGTGCCAATGGTGACCCGCAGCGCTCCATCCGCAGCACGTTGCGCGCCTATCTCCCGGCGCTAGCCGTGCGCCCCGGCTTCACTGCCCGGCGCCGGCGCCCGCGTCGGCCCCGAAGTCGCCGTCGACGGATGCACGAGCGCGTCGTCGCCCGGCAGTCTCGAGGTATCCCAGCCGCCGCCGAGCGCCTTCACCAGCGCGACGCTCGCGGCCATCCGGCGGCGCGCGATCGCGACCGCGTTGCGCTCGTTGGTCAGCGCGATCGTGCCGGCATCGACGGCGGGGAAAAAGTCGCGGCCGATGAACGGCAGCAACAGCAGCGACGCGCAACAGCACGCGAGAAACAGCGTGACGAACAGTCCCAATCGCGCGACTCGCGCTTCGAGATGTAAATCCGCGGGCTTGTGGTGATAGCGCAGCAGATACTTCGCGAGCGTCGGCACGAGCGTACGCGAGAAGAAGTACGACGCGAGCATCGCGAAAACCACCGCTTCGGCAAGCGGAATGAACAGATAGTGCGCGACACCGGTGAGCAGAAACATCGGCACGAACACGATACAGATCGCCAGCGTCGACACCAGCGTCGGAATCGCGATCTGATGCGCGCCGTCGAGAATCGCCTGTTCTAGCCTCTTGCCCTGTTCGAGCTGATGGCTGATGTTTTCGATCGCGACGGTCGCATCGTCGACGAGAATCCCGACCGCGAGCGCGAGCCCGCCGAGCGTCATGATGTTGATCGTCTGACCGAGCGCGGACAACGCGATGATCGACGTGATCATCGACAACGGAATCGATACTGCGATGATCAGCGTCGCGCGCCAGTTGCCGAGGAACAGCAGAATCATCAGGCCCGTCAGGCACGCGGCGATCAGCGCTTCACGCAATACGCCCTGCACGGATGCACGCACGAACAGCGATTGGTCGGCGACGGGATCGATATTCAGCGACGGCGGCACCAGATTGCGCAGCGTCGGCATCATCGTCTTGATGCGGTCGACGATATCGAGCGTGGACGTGTTGCCGCTTTTGCTGATCGTCAGCAGTGCGGCGCGCTGGCCGCTCACGCGCACGACGTTGGTCTGTGGCTGGTAGCCGTCGCGCACGTGCGCGACGTCGCGGATATAGATGGTGCCGTTTGCCGTGGTGCGGATCGGAATGTTGTTCAGGCCCGCGAGGGAATCGGGGCTGCCGTTCATTTCCACCGAGTACTCGGTCGAGCCGATCTTCGTGGTACCCGAGGGCAGGATCAGATTTTGCGCGGAGACTGCGTTGACCACGTCGATCGGCGACAGATTGCGCTCCTGCAGCTCGCGCGAATCGATGTCGACCATGATCTGCCGCTGCTTGCCGCCATACGGCAGCGGCGCGGATGCGCCCGGCACGGTGGCGAGTTGCGTCTTCAGGAAGTTATTGCCGAAGTCGTAGAGTTCCTGCTCGGTCAGCGACGCGGACGACAACGCGAGCCGCAAGATCGGCACCGTCGACGCGTTGTAGCGCGGGATGATCGGCGGCGTGATGCCGGGCGGCAGCGAGCGCACTTGTGATTGCGACAGCGCGGTGACCTGGGCGAGCGCTTCGTCGATATTCGCGCCCGGCTGGAAAAAGATCTTGATGACGGCGATGCCGTTCAGCGATGTCGATTCCGTGTGTTCGATATCGTTGACCGCCACCGACAAGCCGCGCTCGTAGTTCAGCGCGATGCGCCGCTCCATTTCGTCGGCGGGCAGGCCGTTATACGACCAGATGACCGAGAGCACCGGAATATCGATGTTCGGAAAGATGTCGGTGGGCGTGCGCAGAATGGTCAAGCGCCGCGCGGATCGGAAACGCAGGCGCACACCTCGGCGCGAAGGCAGGTGCGAAGCCGCGCGGCGCCCGCATCTGGCAGATCGTTCCGGCAGTGCACGTTTTTGATGTCTCCCCCCGCAGGGTTTATGATGGTCTGCATTACGACGTCTGACGCCGAGATCATCGGCTGTGCGCAGCGTAATGGGAATAGGGCGAAACGACGGGTGAAAGCCTTCTGTTCGCCTTCCCAAAGCCCCGCAAAGCGGGAACAATGACTCGAACCTCTTACGCGCCATGCGCGCGACAGATTAAGTGCGCACGCAACGTCAAATGCGAAGCGGCGTTTTTATCATCACCTCGACCGGCGTGAAATCATAAAGCCGGCTAAGGGAAGCGGGGAATTATCATGGAAGTCGGTTCCATTGTCCGATCGGTACATATCGCCGTGCCGCAAGGCGCGCGCGGAATCGTCATGCGCATTCTTGGCGACATGGCGATGGTGGCGTGGTACGCCGGCGAGCCCGGCGCCTCGCAGCAACTCAATACCGAACCCTTTTTCCTGGAAGATCTGATCGATACCGGCGACCTGATACGTCCGGCCGGCGCGCAGACGCATTGAACGAGAGGCTTACCGGTTGCTCATTGCCGTTGTGTGACCCGCAGGTGCGGGCTGTAGTGATGCTGTAAGCTGAGATCGGCTCGCCAGCATCGCCGTGGGCCGATGCGCGCGTCGATTCACGGCGCGTCCCAAATCAGCCCGTATTTCTAGCGATGCCACGCACGCATTGTGAGTCGTCGCCCTCGTCTTTACCCGCGGCGCGGCGCACAATGCGGGGCATGAACGACACCATTCCCGACAATTCCTATCCCGAGGCCGGCGCCGATGGCGCCGTGCCATTCGCGCGGCTCACGCCGGAAACCGTGCTCGACGCGATCGACGGCGTGCTCGCAACGAGCGGCGTGCGTACCGACGGCCGTCTGCTGCCGCTCAACAGCTACGAAAATCGCGTGTATCAGGTCGGCGTCGAAGACGGTCCGCCCGTGGTCGCGAAGTTCTATCGTCCCGAGCGCTGGAGCGACGCGGGGATTCTCGAAGAGCACGCGTTCGTCGCCGAACTCGTCGCGCGCGAGATCCCAGCCGTGCCCGCGCGCGTGCTCGATGGCCGCACGCTGCACAGCTTCGACGGATTCCGCTTCTCGGTCTTCGAGCGACGCGGCGGTCGCGCGCCGGATCTCGACCGGCGCGACACGCTGGAATGGCTGGGGCGTTTCATCGGACGCATTCATGCGATCGGGCAGACCCAGGACTACGTAGAACGTCCCACGCTAAACATCGACACTTTCGGCTACGAGCCGCGCGACTTCCTGCTCGCGCACCGTTTCGTGCCCGACGATCTGCGCACCGCGTGGGAAACCGTCGTGAATCTCGCGCTCGAAGGCGTCGCGGGTGCGTTCGAGCGGGCTGGCGAGATTCGCAGGCTGCGTCTGCACGGCGACTGTCATCCGAGCAACGTGCTGTGGACCGACGCGGGCCCGCATTTCGTCGATTTCGACGACAGCCGCATGGGGCCCGCGATTCAGGATTTGTGGCTACTGTTGCCGGGCGAGCGTGCGGAGGCGTCGCGCGCGCTGGCCGATCTGCTCGCCGGTTACGAGGATTTCTGCGAATTCGATCCGCGTGAGTTGTATCTGATCGAAGCGCTGCGCACGTTGCGGCTGATTCACTATCAGGCATGGCTCGCGCGCCGCTGGAACGATCCGGCGTTTCCGGCCGCGTTTCCGTGGTTCAACACGCAGCGCTACTGGGAAGATCGCATCCTCGAGATGCGCGAGCAGATCGGCGCGATGCAGGAAGGGCCGTTGTGGCCGGTTTGACGTGTTGACGGTCAGGGCGCCTGCGACGCCACATTCGACGACTCCACCAACGTCGATCTGACGATCACCTCCGCGCGCACGTCCCGCCCAATCGCTTCGATCGCGGGACGCATGCGCGTGAAATCGTCGGGCGTGCAGACGTCGCTGTCGAAATGGGTGGCGCCGTCGCGCGTCATCGTGACCACGTTGCTGCGCGGGTCGAACGCGTACTGCGACGTGAAATCGACGAAGCGGTCCTGCGTGCGTTGCGCCTCCGGCATGTCGAGCACGCGAAAATTGGCCGGCAGTTCGATGCGCGCGCGTTCGTGGATCGCGAGGTTGTGGCACACGAACGGCTGCGTGCGCTTGCGTTCGCCGAGCCAGTAGCGCGTGTCGGCTTCGACGCCGCCGCCGAGGCTCGTCAAGGCCGGAATCGAGGCCGTCATGCCGGTCACCACGAGACTCTCGAGCGTGCCTTTCATCGTCAGCGTGAGCGGGCCGTCGGCCGCGCTGAGGTCGCTCGTCGTCAGCGTCGCGGTGCCGCGCAGATTCGCGTTGCGTAACTCGGTCTGAATCGATTCCTCGCGTTGCGCGGGCGTTTGCGTGCGCAGCCGCGCGCGGGCCTGCTCGGCGTACGGCCCGGCATCCTGCAGCCGATACGTGAAGCTCGCCGAGCCATCCGGTTCGATCTTGATCGCGAGATCGGTGCTGCGCGACATCTGCGCGGTGGCCGGCGTTTGCGCGAGTACGCCGTCGCCGATCAGCACGGTAGGACGGTCCATGTCGGACGAAGGCAGAAAACCGAATTCGACGTTCGACGCGGTCGAATCCGCGTACATCTGCAAATCGGGCAGCCACGTGATCGCATGATTGATGACGCCGTAGCCCGGGACGCTCGGCAGCGTGTAGATCGTGCCGCTGCTGATCAACGCCGGCTCGTTGCGCACGCCGACCGCGTCGAGCAGCGCGCCGTAGAGCGCGACGTGGTCCTTGCAGTCGCCATAGCGGTTCGCGAGAATCGCGCTTGCGCTGTGCGGCACGACGGCGCCACGTCCGACGTAGATCGCGACATAGCGGATATTGCGGCGAACCCAGTCGTACAGCGTTTTGGCTTTGTCGTGTGGGGTGTGATCGTGCGCGGTCAGCTGCTGAGCGAACTGGGTGATCGCGACGTCGTGCGCGCCCGGGTCGGCCGCGGAGCTGCGATAGGAGGCGGCGAACGCGGCATAGCTCGGGAAGGTCGACACCATCAGCCGATCACCGTACGACACGTACGCGACCGAGCCGCGTTCGAGCCGGTCGAAGTGTGCCTTGTCATAGCGGAATTCGTAACGCGTGCGGCCGTCGCGCGTGACCGGTGTCACTGCGCTGAAGCCGCGCGCGTCCGCATACAGCGGCTTGTCGGCGGGCAGGTCGTAGATCAGGCGGAAGTTGCGGGTCGGCGCGAGATCGGGCGGCGTGAAGTGGCTGAATTCGCCCGGCACTATCGGTTGACGCTGCGTCTTGCGGTACGTCAGATGCACGCGCGCGCCGGGTTCGACCGCGGGGAACACGATCACCTTTTCCTGGATGTCCTGGAACATCGGCGCGTCGAACGAGCGGACTTCCTGCACGTCGCGGATCTGCTCGGGCGCAACATCGTGACGCTTGCCGTCGGCGGTGACCGTGTAGGCCTCGAGGATCTGCACGTCGGCCATGTTGCGGTTGAACCAGACGTATTGCTGAGCGACCCGCTCGACGCCGGCTTCGTTGTTCACGCGCAGCGTCATCGAATCGAGCTTCGCATACGAGCCGTCAGCGTTGACGGCGAAGGTCTGCGTCTCGCCTTCGTTGGTGTAGGGATCGTCCAGGTTGAGCGGCGCGCTCGCGCTCGCGGCGTGAATGCCGGCCAGCCAGCCGGCGGAGGCAAGGACCACGAGGCAGAGTCGCATGACGGCGGGCTACACGCTGCAAGCGGCGCCACCCGACGCCGCGATCTCCCGCGCGGCCTTCGCGCCTTCGACCTGCAATAGCGTCGGCAGCGACACGCCATTTTTCGCCGCCGTCACCTCCGCCAGAATCGACACTGCGATCTCGGGCGGCGTCCTGCTGCCGATATAAATGCCGACAGGTCCATGCAAGCGGGCCAGTTCGGCTTCGTTCAGATCGAACTCCTTCAGGCGCTCGCGTCGCGCGTGATTGTTCCTGCGCGAGCCGAGCGCGCCGACATAAAACGCCGGCGTCTTCAATGCTTCCATCAGCGCGAGATCGTCGAGCTTCGGATCGTGCGTGAGCGCGATCACCGCGCAGCGCTCGTCGAGCTTCATGTCGATCACGGTATCGTCCGGCATCGTGCGCACGATCTTCGTGCCAGGCACGTCCCATTCCTCGGTGTATTCCTCGCGCGGATCGCAGACCGTCACCTGATAATCGAGCCCCACCGCGATATGGCACAGGTAGCGAGACAACTGCCCGGCGCCGATCACTAGCATCCGGTAGCGCGGGCCGTGGATCGTCAACAGACGCTCACCATCGAAATGCACGCCGTCGGTCGCCTGCGCGTTGTCGAGCCGCACCGCGCCCGTCGTCATGTCGAGTTCGCGCGCGACGAGCCGGCCATTTTCGACCGCGTGACACAGCTCGGCGATGCCGCTTTGCCGCGTCAACGGTTCGAGCACGAGCTGGATCGTGCCGCCGCACGGCAGGCCGAAGCGATGCGCTTCCTCGGCCGTGATGCCGTACTTCACCGCCTCCGGATGTGTCTGCTCGATGCCCCGTTGCCGCACGCGATCGATCAGATCGTCTTCGATGCAGCCGCCCGACACCGAGCCCACCACGAGGCCGTCGTCGCGCACCGCGAGCATCGCGCCCTCGGGACGCGGCGACGAGCCCCACGTCTTCACGACCGTCACGAGGAGCGCGCGATGTCCGTCCGCGAGCCAGCGGGCGCTGGTTTTCAGAACTTCGAGATCCACGCTGTCCATGATTTCTTCCCTTTCTTTGCTTCGCCGCCGGACTCGCCGTCCGCGGCCTCGTTCGATTCCGTTTGCCCGGAGGCGGATGCGGCTTCGGCTTCGGTTTCGGTATGCACCGGGGCGTCGCCTTCCGCTGTTTCATGAGCGCTATTGTCTCCCGAGAGCTGGGCGCTCAAGCGCTTGAAAAACTCCCCCGCAATCTTGCGCGCCGCACCGTCGACGAGCCGCGAGCCGATCTGCGCGAGCTTGCCGCCGACCTGCGCATTGGCGGTGTAGGAGAGCTTCGTCGCGGCATCGCCGTCGGCTTCGAGCGAGACCTGCGTGTTGCCCTTGGCAAAACCCGCGGCGCCGCCCTGGCCTTCGAACACAATGGTGTAGCTGTTCGGCGCGTCGATCTCGGTCAGTTGCATGCGCCCCTTGAAGCGCGCCTTGACCGGGCCGACCGCCGCGACCAGCGTGACCAGGTACGCACTTTCGCCGTCCGGTTCGATGCTTTCGCAGCCGGGGATGCAAGCGCGCAGAATCTCGGTGTCGTTCAACGCGTCCCACGTTTGCTGCTGCGCGACCGGCAGCGTATGAGTTTCGCTCAATTCCATGACGTTGCTCCTGCGAGTGTCGTCGCGGCGACGGCGTGGCGAGGCGCGCGCGTCAGTTGCGCGAGATCGTGGCCGAACGCTGCGAGACTGTCTAGATTATGAACCGGACGATGCGCGTCGACATACGGCAGGATCGCCTGCACGCCGCGCGCCTTCGGAGTAAACCCGCTGAACCGCAGCAGCGGATTGAGCCACACGATGCGATGCGCGAAGCGTGCGAGGCGCGCCATTTCGGTATCGAGCACGTCGATCGCTTCGTGATCGAGACCGTCGGTGACGAGCAGCACCGTCGCACGACCTGTGAGCACGCGGCGCGCCCAGCGTCGGTTGAACTCGGCGAGCGCCGCGCCGATGCGCGTGCCGCCCGACCAGTCGACCACCTGATCGCTGAGCGTCGCGATCGCGACGTCCGGATCGCGTTCGCGCAATGCGCGCGTCGCGTTCGTGAGCCGCGTGCCGAACAGAAACACCTGCAGACGTTCGCGCGACTGCAACAACGCGTGGCAAAAGTAGAGCACCGCGCGCGAGTAGTTGCTCATCGAGCCGGAAATGTCGAGCAGCAGCACGAGCGGCGGCTTGCGCTCCACCCTCGCGCGATACTTCCACACGGTCCAGTCGCCACCGGCGCGCACCGCATGCCGCGCGCTCGCGCGCAAGTCCGCATGCGTGCCGTGCGATGCCGCCTTCAGGCGCCGCGTCGATTCGGTTGCGAGCGGCAGCCGCTGGCCGCGAATCAGATGCCGCAGCGTGCGCCATTCGTCGGCGTTCAGCGTGTCGAAATCGCGATGACGCAGCCGCTCTTCGGCGCTGAACGTCAACTGCGCATGCAACTCGTGCTGCTCGGTTTCCTGCGGCGCATTCAGATGCGGCGAGGGTGGCATGCGCACCGCGAGCGCATCGGCGAGACGGTTGTTGCGCTTCGGCGGTGGCAGCCCGTCGCGCACTTTCGGCAGCAGCAGTGCGCGCAGCTTGCCTTCCCAATCGGGGTCGCGCCAGAACAGATCGAACGCGGCATTGAAGAGTTCGCGTTCGTCGGGCGCGGTGACGAGCAGCGCGGCAAGCGCGGCGTGCACGTCGTCGCGGCGGCCGAGGTCGATCCACTGCAACGCGTCGAGTGCGTCGACTGCTTGTGCGGGCGACATCGGCAAGCCGGCGCCGCGCAGCACGCGCACGAAATGGACGACGTTGCGCGCGAGCGTGGGCGCAGTGTGCTGGTTCGTGTCGTCGAGCCTGCCTGAGCCGGTTCCGTTCGTCATGCCAACGACCCTCACCCGGACAGACACTGCGCGATCTGCGCGGCATCCACACGCGCGAGATCGTCCTGATACTTGAGCAGCACGCCGAGCGTGTTCTGCACCGATTGTGGATCGAGCTCCGTGACCGACAGCGCTTCGAGCGCGCGGCACCAATCGATCGTCTCGGCGATGCCGGGCGCCTTGAACAGATCCATGCCGCGCAGCCGATGCACGAAGTCGACCGCGCGCCGCTGCAATTGCGCCGACGTTTGCGGCGCGCGCGCGGCGACGATCTCCAGTTCGCGATCGCGGTCCGGATAGCCGATCCATTGATACAGACAGCGGCGCTTCAACGCGTCGTGCACTTCGCGCGTGCGGTTCGACGTCATGATGACGAGCGGCGGCTGCGTCGCGCGCACGGTGCCGTATTCGGGAATCGATACCTGGAAGTCGGACAGGAGTTCGAGCAGGAATGCCTCGAACGGTTCGTCGGCGCGGTCGATTTCGTCGATCAGCAGCACGCGCCGCGCGCCGGGATGGTTTTCGTCGGGCATCAACGCCTGCAGAAGCGGACGCTTCAGCAGGAATTCGCCACGATATAGCGTGTCGTTGTCGGGGCGCTCGCCGCTCGCTTCGGCAAGCCGCAGCGCCATGATCTGGCGCGGGTAGTCCCACTCATACAGCGCGCTCGCGGTGTCGAGGCCTTCATAGCATTGCAGGCGCAGCAACGTGGTGCCGAGCATGCCCGCCGCCGCTTTCGCGAGCTCGGTTTTGCCGACACCCGGCTCGCCTTCGACGAACAACGGCCGCTCCATGCGCAGCGCGAGATACAGTGCGGTCGCGAGCTCGCGGCTCGCGAAATAGCGTTGGGCGGCGAGTTGGGTGAGGGTGTCGTCGATCGAAGCCGGCTGCATGGTGATCCTGAATCTGCGCGACAGGCCATGGCAAAGCGTGGCGCGAGTGAAGAACGCAATGGCCGCGAGCCCGGCGTCGAACTGTCGCGCCGGCTCGCGAAGTGAACGAAGCCGGCTTGCGCGCACCGTGGTGAAGGCGCGGCAAGCCGGGGCGCCTGGCGAGGATCGCTAGGCATTTGCCTTCGTGACCGCGCGCGCGGCGAGCACCGGAATCAGATGCGCGCGATACGCGGCGCTCGCGTGCATGTCGTCGTTCAGCTCGTCGGGCGACACGCTCACTGCACGTGCCGCCTCGGGCGTGAAGTTCGTCGACAGCGCGCTTTCGAGCTCGGCCACGCGAAACACCGATGATGCCGCCCCCGTTACCGCGACGCGCACGCCGCTCGCGGACTTCGCGACGAACACGCCGACCAGCGCGAAATGCGAGGCCGGATTGCGGAATTTCTCGTATGCGGCACGCTCAGGCACCGGAAACTCGACGGCGACGATCAGCTCGTCGGGCGCGAGCGCGGTCTCGTACATGCCGACGAAGAAATCGGCCGAAGCGATGCGCCGCCGGTCCGTGACGATCGTCGCATCGAGGCCCATCGCCGCCGCCGGGTAGCACGCGGCCGGGTCGTTGTTCGCGAGCGAGCCGCCGATCGTGCCGAGCGCGCGCACCTGGCGATCGCCGATATTCGCGGCCAGCTCCGCGAGCGCGGGCAACACGCGCCGCACGTCCGCGTGTTCGGCGACGTCCGCGTGACAGACGGCTGCGCCGATCGTCACCGTGCTGGCGTCGACGGTGATCGTCCTGAGCGCGGGAATTCGCGTCACGTCGATCAGTTGCGACGGCTGCGCGAGACGCAGGCGCATCGTCGGCAGAAGGCTCTGGCCGCCGGCGAGGAACTTCGCGTCGCTGTCGGCGGTGAGGGCTGCGGCGGCCGCTTGCGGATCCGTCGCGCGTTGATACTCGAATGAATACATGTCGAATGCTCCGCTCAGGATCGTTGGGTCAGGCTTGCTTCGCGGCTTGAATCGCGGACCAGACGCGATGCGGCGTGGCCGGCATCTGCAGATTGGTCACGCCAAGCGGCGCGAGCGCGTCGATAATCGCGTTGATCACGGCCGGCGGTGAGCCGATCGCGCCCGCTTCGCCGCAGCCTTTGACGCCGAGCGGATTGTGCGTGCACGGCGTGCCCTTCGACGTTTCGACCGTGAAGTCGGGCAGGTCGGACGCATGCGGCATCGCGTAGTCCATGTAAGAGCCGGACAGCAACTGGCCGCTGTCGTTGTCGTACACGCAGCGCTCGAGCATCGCCTGACCGATGCCTTGCCCGAGCCCGCCATGCACCTGACCTTCGACGATCATCGGATTGATCACGTTGCCAAAATCGTCGACCGCGGTGAACTGCTGGATGCGGGAGACGCCGGTGTCCGGATCGACTTCGATCTCGCAGATATACGCGCCCGACGGATACGTGAAGTTGGTCGGATCGTAGAACGCGCTTTCTTCGAGCCCCGGTTCGAGCACGTCGAGCGGATAGTTGTGCGGCACGTACGCGGCGAGCGAGATCTCCGCGAACGCCTTGGTGCGGTCGGTGCCCGCGACGCGGAACACACCGTTCCTGAACTCGATGTCTTCAGCCGACGCTTCGAGCAGATGCGCGGCGATCTTCTTCGCCTTTGCTTCGATCTTGTCGAGCGCCTTCGAGATGGCCGAGCCGCCGACCGCGATCGAACGCGAACCGTACGTGCCCATGCCGAACGCGATGCGGCCGGTGTCGCCGTGCACGATCTCGACGCTTTCGAGCGGAATGCCGAGGCGGTCCGCGACGACTTGTGCGAAGGTCGTCTCATGCCCCTGGCCGTGACTGTGCGAGCCCGTGAACACGGTGACCGAGCCGGTCGGGTGCACGCGAATCTGGCCGACTTCGAACAGGCCCGCGCGCGCGCCGAGCGCGCCCGCGATGTTCGACGGCGCGAGACCGCATGCCTCGATGTAGCACGAGTAGCCGAGGCCGCGGCGCTTGCCGTTCTGTTCGGATTCCTGCCGGCGTGCGGCGAAGCCCTCGACGTCCGCGAGCGTGAGCGCGCGCGAGAGGATCGCGTTGTAGTCGCCGGTGTCGTAGGTGAGGCCGACCGGCGTCGCGTACGGGAATTGCGTGATGAAATTGCGGCGGCGGATTTCCGCGGGGTCGAGTTTCATCTCGCGCGCCGCGGCTTCCACCAGGCGCTCGACGACGAACGTCGCTTCCGGCCGGCCCGCGCCGCGATACGCATCGACGGGAACGGTGTTGGTGAAGACCGCCTGCACTTCGGCGTAGATCGCGGGCGTTGCGTATTGGCCGGCGAGCAGCGTCGCGTACAGGATCGTCGGCACGCTCGACGCGAACGTCGACAGATACGCGCCCATGTTGGCGATCGTATGCACGCGCATGGCGAGGAACTTGCCGTCGGCGTCCAGCGCAAGCTCGGCTTTGGTCACGTGATCGCGGCCGTGCGCATCGGAAAGGAACGCCTCGGAGCGCTCGGCGGTCCATTTGACCGGCCGGCCGATCTTCTTCGACGCCCAGGTGAGCGCGACGTCTTCGGCGTACAGGAAGATCTTCGAGCCGAAGCCGCCGCCGACGTCCGGCGCGATCACGCGCAGCTTCGATTCGGGCAGCGACAGCACGAACGCGGCCATCAGCAGCCGCTCGACGTGCGGGTTCTGATTCGCGACGTACAGCGTGTAGCTGTCGTCCTGCGCCGAAAAGTTCGCGTTGACCGCGCGCGGTTCGATCGCGTTCGGCACGAGGCGGTTGTTGACGATGTCGAGCGTGGTCACGTGTGCGGCTTTCGCGAACGCGGCGTCGGTCGCGGCCTTGTCGCCGTGGCCCCAGTTGTAGCAGACGTTGTCGGGCACTTCGTCGTGCACGGCCGCTTGACCCGGGTCGGCCGCATGCGCGGTATCGACGACGGCCGGCAGTTCTTCGTAATCGACTTCGATCAGTTCGGCCGCATCTTTCGCCGCCTTGATCGATTCAGCGATCACGAGCGCGACCTGATCGCCCACGTGCCGTGCTTTCGTATGCGCGATCACCGGATGCGGCGGCTCGTTCATCGGCTTGCCGTCGGTGCTGTGGATCAGCCAGCCGCACGGCAATCCGCCGACGTTGTCGGCGGCGAGATCCGCGCCGGTGAAGATCGCGATCACGCCCGGCGACTGTTTGGCCGCGCTCGTGTCGATGCTTGTGATCTTCGCGTGCGCGTGCGGTGAGCGCAGGAACACCGCGTAGGTTTGCTGCGGCAGCACGATGTCGTCGGTGTACTGGCCTTTGCCGGTCAGGAAGCGATAGTCTTCCTTGCGTTCGACGGCGGCGCCAATCAGGCTCTGTGTATCGGGTGCGTTCATCGTCGGCTCCTCAGGCGGCGGTTGCGCCGGCGGCATTCGCGCCGGCAGATGCGCTCAATGCGGCGGACTTCATACCCGCGGCGCCTTCGAGCACGGCCTTGACGATGTTGTGATAGCCCGTACAGCGGCATAGGTTGCCGTCGAGCTGCTCGCGCACCTCGTCGCCGGTCAGATCGGGTTGACGCTGCACCAGCGACACCGCGTTCATCACCATGCCCGGCGTGCAGAAGCCGCATTGCAGACCGTGGCAGTGCTTGAAGGCGGCCTGCATCGGATGCAGCGCGCCGTTGTGCGCGAGCCCTTCGATGGTCGTGACTTCCGCGCCATCGGCTTGCACGGCGAGGATGTTGCAGGACTTGATCGCGCGGCCGTTCAGATGCACGGTGCAGGCGCCGCATTGCGCCGTATCGCAGCCGACATGGGTGCCGGTCAGACGGAGTTGATCGCGCAGGAACTGGACAAGCAGGGTGCCAGGGTCGACTGAGGCGCTCACGGGCGCGCCATTGACCGTCAGACTGATGCTGATCGCCATGAAGCTGTCTCCTTTGTCGACCGCAGTTAGCGCTTCAGCGCTTACTGCGGTCCCATGCGTTTATCGCGGTCGATCGGAGCGAGCGCGTTGGCGTATCGATCCCTGCCTCGGCGCAGACCACGATCCCATGCAAGATAGTTGCTGTGGGTGAGACCGGACCTGTGATTGTTATTGCCCCCTGCTTTGCTTCGACTGCGTGCTGACTTCGATTCGCCAGGTCCGATGAGGGTACTACGGGTTTTACAAATCTGCCGAAAAGTAAAGCACAAATCGCGCGGGCGCGCTATGAGGGGAAGTGTGTCGGCGCACGCGAGCGCAGGAAGAGAACATGGCGGCCACGGAATGGGACGCCGCAAAGACAAGCGCCCCGTCTGCGGAGCATGACGGGGCGCATCGATAGATCAGCGGAAAGCGAGGCCACGCTCGCGAGCATTCAGCTCATTGGCGTGGCTTCATCGAAACGGCGCATTACTTTGCCAGTTTCGAATGACGGCGCGAGTAGCCGAAATAGATGAACATGCCGATCAGCAGCCAGATCACGAACGCGCCCCACGTGATGCCTTGCAGATTCAGCATCAGGAACAGGCACGATGCGACCGCGAGCACCGGCACGACCGGCACGCCAGGGCAACGGAACGCGCGCGGCAGCTCTGGGTGCGTCTTGCGCAGCACGAGCACCGCGATCGACACCATCGAGAACGCCGCGAGCGTGCCGATATTGATCAGCTCAGCCAACACATTGAGCGGCACCAACGCGCCGATCAGGCCGAAGAAGATGCCGACGAGCCACGTCGTGAAGAACGGCGTCGCGAAACGCGGATGCACTTTCGACAGCTTCGCGGGCAGCAGGCCGTCGCGCGACATCGCGAAGATCACCCGCGTCTGACCGTAGGCCATCACGAGAATCACGGTCAGCATGCCGAGCACGGCGCCGAGGTCGATGAAGCCCGCGACCCAGTTCTGCCCCGCGAGTTGCAGCGCGTACGACACCGGGTGCGAAATGCCCATGAACTTCCCGGACGGCACGATGCCGGTGACGACCGCGGCCACGGCCACATACAGCACCGCGCACACGCCGAGCGACGCGATGATGCCGATCGGGAGGTCGCCCTTCGGATTCTTCACTTCTTCGGCCGCCGACGACACCGAGTCGAAGCCGATGAACGCGAAGAACATCACCGCGGCCGCGCCGAACACGCCGCTCCAGCCGTGAGGCATGAACGGGTGCCAGTTGGCCGGCGTGACGTGAAACACGCCGACGCCGATCACGAGCAGCACGACGACGACCTTGATCGCAACCATGATGTTGTTGATTCGCGCGGATTCGCGCACGCCGAGCGACAGCAGCGTGGTGATCGCCATCATCACGAGGAAGGCGGGCAGGTTGAACAGCGTTTCGTGTCCGGGCACGGCGCCGGGGGCTGCGCTCAGCGCCATCGGCAGCGATACGCCGAAGCCCGACAGCAACGACTGCAGATAGCCGGACCAGCCGACCGACACCGCCGAGGTCGCGAGCCCGTACTCGAGCATCAGGTCCCAGCCGATGATCCACGCGGCCAGCTCGCCGAGCGTCGCATACGAGTACGTGTAGATCGAACCGGCGACCGGAATCGTCGATGCGAATTCAGCGTAGGCGAGCGCGGCGAAGCCGCAGGCGATCGCCGCGATCAGGAACGAGATCATCAGCGCGGGACCGGCCTGTAAGGCGCCCGTGCCGGTCAGCACGAAGATGCCGGTGCCGATGATGGCGCCGACGCCGAGGAAAGTCAGGTCGAGCGCGCCCAGCGCCTTTTTCAGGCCGGCGGTCTGAGCGCTCGCCGCAAGCATGTGCTCGACGCTCTTTTTGCGAAACAGGGACATTGGCGTGGATCTCCAGTGGTGCACGCTTGTTGCGCGCCGAATGTCGGGAAAACCCGCGATTCTAGCGGATGCGTGTCGCCGGGCTGGTTCGCGCGGCCCTTTCCGGGCCAAGGCGATGGGCGGAAACTTCTGCCAGGAGGTGATTTCGAGGAGGTCTTGCGGTGCCGGAAGCGGGGCGGCGGTGAAGCTATTTACTGAATAGTCAATTGATGAGGATGCAATCTCTCCGATTGCGCCGGCGCCACGATCGGACGACCGCGGCGCAACGCCGCAGGCACGGCTGGCGGCGCCTGCTGGGCTAGCCCGCCATCGCGGGATTCAGATCGACGAGGCGGTTGCTCATTACATAGAAGGTCAGCTCGGCGTTGTTGCGCAGCTTCATCTTGTCGAGCAGCCGCGTGCGGTACACGCTGACCGTCTTCACCGACAGCGACAGCGCGGCCGCGATATCGGTGAGACGTTTGCCGGACGCGAGCATGCACAGCGTCTGGTACTCCCGATCGGACAGCTTTTCGTGCGGCAACTGCTCGCCGTCGAACGACACGTAGTCGGCGAGCGCCTCGGCCATCTCGGGGCTCACGTACTTGCGGCCCGCCGCGACCTGCTGGATCGCGCCGATCATCTGCGCGGCATCGACCGTCTTCGACAGATAGCCGGACGCGCCGGCTTTGAGCGCGCGCACCGCGTACTGGTCCTCGCGGTACATCGAGAACATCAGCACCGCCACGCGCGGTGCCTTGCGCTTCAGACGCTTGAGCACCTCGACGCCATTCATGTCGGGCAGCGAAATGTCGAGCAGCACGACGTCGAAGCTCTGGTGGACGACCCGGTCGAGCGCTTCGGAGCCGCTTTGCGCCTCGGCGACCTCGCGCGCGACGCCGCGATCGAGCAGCAGATGGCGAACGCCCTGGCGGACCACCGCGTGATCTTCGACGATCAGGATGCGCAGGCTCATGGTCGCGGGCTCACGATTGCAGCGCGCGCCGGGCGGCGCGCGGCGTTGGGGCGGCCGCGAGCAGCGCGTGCCACGCGAAGCGGGCCTGGACCAGAGTGCCGCGCGGGGTGATGGCGGCGTTGCTGCCAGTGCCGCTGTCCTCGCCACGACCGACGCTCGTGCGCCTCGCGCTGATTCGCAGCGTGCCGTCGAATGCGGCGCAGCGCGCCTGCATGCCGGCGAGGCCGAAATGACCGCCGGTTTTTTTCTGGCCACCGCGTTCGCGCGCGCCGCGCGGCAGGCCGATGCCATCGTCGCTGACGAGGAGCCTCAGATGACGCGCACCGGTTTCGACGCGCAGGTCGGCGCAGGTCGCGCGCGCGTGCTTCGCGACGTTGTTCAGCGCTTCCTGCGCGACGCGGAACATGGCGAGCGCGGCATCGGCGGGCAGGCGCGCGAGCCGCGCGTCGCCGCTGCAGGTGAAGGTGATGCGCAAGCCGGTGCGCATGGAGAAGTCGCGGGCCCAGCACTGCAGCGCGCCGGCGAGGCCTGTCTCGAACGACGGCGCGTGCAGTTGCGCGATGGCGTCGCGATTTGCCGCCTGCACGGCGTCGAGCGAACGATTCGCGACCGCGAGCGCGGCCGCGCATTGCGGCGGCGCGTCGGCGGGCAGCCAGGTTTCGATGCCGGCGAGCGCGAAGCGCGTCGCAGTCAGCTCGGCGCCGACGCCGTCGTGCAGCTCGCGCGCGACGTGACGGCGCACGCTTTCCTGCGCGTCGACCAATTCGGCCGACAGCTCGCGTACCCGCGCGCGCAGCCGCTCGATCTCGCGCACGGCGAGCGATGGCATGTCGAAGCCATCACGCTGCGCGGACGAAGCCAGCGCAGCGTTGAACGGGACGGCAGTCGACGTATCCATGAATTTCCCTCTCAGGAGGCGGAGTGGACGGCGAAGCGGGCACGCGCAGACGGAATCAAAGCCTGCGAATCACGAGGTTTCGCGTCGGACGAAACACGATGGCCCAACGTAACGAAATTTACATTCAGTAACAACTCTGGTGGACGACGATCGGTGCATGAATTCGTCTGATCTCGCGGCGCGATGATATCTCAAAAAGATTAAAAAAGCAGTCGCACCAAGGCTTAGCGCAGAGTCTTCAGAGATTGCATGATGTTTACAGCGGACTCGTGCTGTCAGAGGAATTCTGACAGCGAAGGTGACGCAACGCGCTCCAATTTGTAACGGAGCAACAAAAAAAGGAGCCCGGAGGCTCCTTTTTTGGAATTCGCGGCGCGCGGGCCGCGAAGAAGAATGCCGGCCGGCTTAGCCGACGAAGGCCTTTTCGACCACGTAATGGCCCGGCTCGTTGTTGCTGCCTTCCTTGAAGCCCGCGTCTTCGAGCAGCTTGCGCGTGTCGCGCAGCATGTGCGGGCTTCCGCACAGCATGACGCGGTCGTCCTCGAGCGAGAAACCCGGCACGCCGAGGTCGGCGAACAGCTTTTCGGTTTCGATCAGCTCGGTGATGCGGCCGCGGTTCTGGAACGCTTCGCGCGTGACGGTCGGGTAGTACAGCAGCTTTTCCTGTACGAACTCGCCGAGGTGTTCATGCGCCGGCAGGTGCTCGGTGATGTATTCCTTGTACGCGAGTTCGTCGACGAAACGGCAGGTATGCGTGAGGACCACGCGCTCGTAGCGGTCGTAAATGTCCGGATCCTTGATGATCGACATGAACGGCGCGAGGCCCGTGCCGGTGGACAACAGCCACAGCGTCTTGCCCGGCAGCAGGTTGTCGGCCACCAGCGTGCCGACCGGCTTCTTGCCGATCAGCACTTCGTCGCCGACCTTCAGGTGCTGCAGACGCGATGTGAGCGGGCCGTCCTGCACCTTGATGCTGAGGAATTCGAGATGTTCTTCGTAGTTCGCACTGGCGAGGCTGTATGCGCGCAGCAGCGGCTTGCCCTCGACCTGCAGGCCCACCATTGTGAACTGGCCGTTTTCGAAACGGAACGACGGATCGCGCGTGCAGGTGAAGCTGAAAAGCGTATCGGTCCAGTGATGGACGCTCAGGACGGTTTGTGAATTCAGGTTGCTCATGGCTTCTTGGATAGTGCGAAAACAAAGGCGGCCAGTCGTCTGAGCCGGCCGGCACGGCAAGGGGCGATGCTGCGCTGACCCGTGGTCGGGACTCCCGCGCAATCCGTCATTTTACCGTGCCCGCCGGGGCGGGGCCGCGGCGCGGCGGTCGAGCGTGGTAAAGCGGGTTGCCAAACCGGGAAGCGGCGGCGCCGGCATGCTGGCGCCGCGAAGTACGTTGGCGTGAGTGCGGCCGTGCTTCAGCGGAGTACGGCGATTCGGCGAACGCCGCGAAGGGCGGCTGCCATTGGTTGCCCGGCAGGCGCGAAAGCGACGCGCCGCAAGGGCAACATTGTCAGGATGATACCGAAAGGCGGCGTGCGCCGCAGCATTGACCCTGCTGATAAAACTGGCAAATGGGGCGGAACCCTGCCGGCGCCATCGAGATCGCCTCGCTTTCGACTATCGTTTGCGCGCCGCGATTTTTTGGGGAATACGCCCGACGTTGCCTCGTTTACGCAGGACGCGAGTCGCGCGAAGCCAGGCGGTGCGGTGGGTGGCCGGCCGGCGTGCCGTCCTGGAGCACGCTCAAACCCGGCGATGTGGTGGTGTCGAATTTCAATGCGAAGTCGAATCTGCAGGGAACCGGTACGACGATCGTCAAGCTCGTGTCCAACAGCGATCCGGTGACGTTCTTCCAGGGAAGCAATCTCGGTCTCACGACGGCGCTCGCCGTGCTGGGAGGCGGCTTCGTGCTGGTGGGCAATGTGCCGACCACGGATGGCAAGAACGTCGTCGCGCCGGGCTCGCTGCTCGTCACCAATCTTCAGGGCGGGCTCGTCAAGGAACTGAAAGATCCCAACCTGCTGGACGGCCCCTGGGATCTCACCGTGATCGACGGGGGGCGATTCGTCCGGGTCTTCGTCTCGGATGTGTTGAACGGAAAGGTCGCGCGGATCGATCTTGCCATCGGCGAGGATGGCGTTCAGATGCTGCCTGGCTCCACGAATACGGCGACCGTCTGGACGTTGCGCACCGACAGTCAATAAGGAAACCGGGGACGACGATCGGGGACGTCGTGACGCGTCGGGGACGCGTCACGGTCACACGGTTTCGCGGCGAGTCTAACGGTACACAGAGATGGGCCGGGGGCGGCGATTGTGGCGGCAAGCCTCGGCCAAGTAAGGAAATTCTGTCCGATGGAATTGATGACGCCAATTCGCGGGTGCCGCTTGCTCACACCGCCGGCACCCGCTTTTTTCCGCGCTGTTTCAACACGCGCGCCTGCAGCACGATCACGAGTAGCAGGAACACGCCGCGAATCACCGATTGCCAGTACGCGGACAGACTGATGAACCCGAGCCCGTTCTCGAAGTTCAGCAGATTGAACACGAGCCCGAGCAGCAGCACGCCGGCAATCGTCATCACGACGGAACCCTCGCCGCCGGTCAGCAGCGTGCCGCCAAGCACGACCGCCGAAATCGCGAACAGCTCCCAACCGACGCCTTCGTTAGGCTGCCCAGCGCCGAACTGCGCGGCGAGAATCACGCCCGCCATGCCGGCGAGCAGCCCGCTGACCGCATAGGCCATCACCAGCGTGCGGTCGACATTCAGCCCCATCAGCCGCGCGGCCTCTTCGCTGCCGCCGATCGCGAGCGAGTGCCGCCCGAAGCGCGTGCTGCGCAGCGCGAGCCAGCCGGCGACCGCGGCGACGAGCGCGACGAGTCCCGGAATCGGCAGCCCGAACAGGTCGCCCTGACCGAAGTTGCCGAAGTTCGAATCGGCCGCGATCGATACCGCGTCGTTCTTGCCGAGCAACAGCGCGACGCCGTGGGCGCCGAGGCTCGTCGCGAGCGTGACGATGAACGGCAGGATCTTGAGCCGCGTGACGATGACGCCGTTCAGCACACCGACCGCGAGCCCGGCCGCGCAACCGGCCAGCACCGCGACCCAGCCGCCGAAGACGCTCGTCAACGCGGCGACCACGCTCGCGAGCGCCGCGACCGTGCCGACCGACAGATCGATGCCGCCCGTGATGATCACGAAGGCCATGCCGATGGAGATCAGCGCGAACATCGAGTTGTAGCGCCAGAACGACGTGATGTTGTACGCCGAGCCGAAGTGGTCGTAGCGCACGAGGCCAAAGACGACGAGCCCCGCGAGTGCGAGCAGGATGGGAAGATTCTTTTTCATCGCATCGAATCCGGAAAGGTTGCACGCAGATCGTGAAAATGAGCGCCAGCGCCAGAATCAGCGCGAGCGCCGCTGCACGTAAACCGCCGCGACGATGATGCCTGCCTTCACGACGAGCGCGGCGGCATCGGGAATGCCGTGCGCGAGCAGCGTATAGCGCAGCAACTGGATGATCAGCGCGCCGATCAGCGTGCCGCCGATATACGCCTTGCCGCCCGTCAGCGCCGTGCCGCCGACCGCGACCGCCGCGATCGCATCGAGTTCGACGCCAAGCCCCACGACGTTCGCATCCGACGACGAATTCACCGAGATCGAGATCAGCCCCGCGAGGCCCGCGAGCGCCGCGCATAGCGTGTACGCGATCATCTTGACGGTAGCGGTCGGCACGCCGCACAGATACGCGGCTTTTTCGTTGCCGCCGGTGATCAGCAGATGCTGGCCGAACAACGTCTTGCGCACGACCCACGCGAACGCGCCGACCAGCGCGAGCATCAGCAGCACCTGGAACGGCACGCCCGCGACCTTGCCGAGCGCGATCCACTGAAACGCTGGCGTGTCGAACGCCTGCAGGCTGCCGTCGGTGACGACCTGCGCGATGCCGCGTCCGGCGATGAACAACACCAGCGTCGCGACGATCGGCTGCACCGATAAACGAGTGACGAGCAGGCCGTTGAATACGCCGCATGCGGCCGCCGCGACTACCGGCAGCACGAACGCAAGCCCGATGCCGAGCGGCCCCGCTATGTTGAGGAACAGCATCGGCGCGAGCGCGCCCGAAATCGCCATCGACGCGCCCACCGACAGATCGATGCCGCCCGTCGCGACGACCAGCGTCATGCCGATGCCGACGATCACGATCGTCACGACCTGCGTCATGTTCACGTTGAACGTCTGCAACGACCAGAAGTGCGGCGTGAAGATCAGGTTGAACAGCACCATCGCGAGCAGCACGATCACTTCGCGTTGCATCGCGAGATGGCGCCACTTGTGCACGGTGCTCGCGGACCGTGCGGGCGGGGTATTGGTCGATTGCATCATGGTGGTGTCGGCGCCCGCCGCAGCGGCGCCCGCCGCATCGCTGCGCAGCGAATTCGAACGCAGCTTAAGCGCCATGACGGTCGCCCTCCAACGCGTCTTCGATGTGTGCCGATTGCGCGGCTTGCGCGAGCGCCGATTGGCCCTCGCTGCCGTAGGCGATCGCATCCATGATCGCGGTCTCGCTCATGTCGGCGCCGTTCAGTTCGGCGACCGTGCGGCCGTCGCGGATCACGACCGCGCGATCGGCGACCGCGGTCAACTCTTCGAGTTCGGAGGCGGACAGCAGTACCGCGAGCCCCGCGTCGCGCAACTCGCGCACGATCTTCGCGACGTCGGCTTTCGCGCCGACGTCGATGCCGCGCGTCGGCTCGTCGAGCAGCAGCAGCGCTGGCTCGGCCGCGAGCCAGCGCGCGAGCAGCACTTTCTGCTGGTTGCCGCCCGATAGCTCGCGGATCGGCTGATCGGCCGATCGCAGCTTGATGCCGAGCGACGCGATGAAGCGATCGACGATCGCCTGCTGCTTCTTCACGTCGACGATGCCGTTTTTCGCGAGCGTGCGCAGACAGACGAGCGTCAGGTTGTCGCGCACCGACAGCTCGGGAATGATGCCTTCGCCCTTGCGGTCTTCGGTCAGGTACGCGAGGCCGCGCGCGATCGCGTCCTGCGGCGACTTCAGCGCGACTTTCTCGCCGCCGATCGACAGCGCGCCTTGTGCCAGCGGATCGGCGCCGAACATCAGCCGCATCGTTTCGGTGCGGCCCGAGCCGAGCAGGCCGGCAAGGCCGACCGCCTCGCCAGCGTGCACGCCGAGCGACACGCCGTTGACTTTCGGCGGCGCGCCGAGCTGCGTCGCGCCGATCACCTGCTTGCCGCGCCTCGCGAGATTCGCTTCGCGCGCGGCCGTGTCGTCTTGCACGACGGCGCCGAGCGAGCGGCCGAGCATCGTCGTGACGAGCTGCAGCTTGTCCATCTCGGCCATCGTGCTTTGCACGACCGTCTGGCCGTCGCGCATCACGGTCACGCGATCGCACAGCGCGTACAGCTCGTCGAGCCGGTGCGAGACGAAAATCACCGCGCGGCCGTCGTCGCGCAGCTTGCGCACGACGGTGAACAGCAGTTCGACTTCGCGCTCGTCGAGCGACGACGTCGATTCGTCCATGATCACCATCTTCGCGTCCGACGACACCGCGCGCGCAAGCGCCACCATTTGCTGGATCGCGGTCGAGTAACGACCGACCGGCTTTTTCACGTCGATCTGCAAACCGAACGAATCGAGCAGCGCGGCCGCGCGCTGCTGCACCGTGCGCCAGTCGATCAGACCGAAGCGGCGCGGCTCGCGGCCGAGAAAGATGTTTTCCGCTACCGAGCGGAACGGCACCAGGTTGATCTCCTGGTAGATCGTGCTGATGCCCGCTTCGCGCGCCTGCTTGGGCGTGCGGAAATCGACCTCGCGGCCTTCGAATCTCACGCTGCCCGAGCCGCGCCGATAGGCGCCGGTCAGGATCTTGATCAGTGTCGATTTGCCGGCGCCGTTCTGGCCGATCAGCGCGTGCACTTCGCCCGCGGCGACGCTCAGGTTCGCGCCGCGCAACGCGGGCACGCCGCCGAAGCTGATGCCGATGTCCTGCATCTCGAGCAGCGGCGAACGGGTAAGGGGGGAGTGTGGCGTCTCTTTGCCAGATTCCGTCACGGGCGTTCTCCTGATGCGGATGCCCTGCTACAACGCGGAAGGGAGTCCCCGGGAAAATGATGCGCCCGGGGCGCTTCCCGATAATTGCGATCAGTAGCCGTACTGCATGTTCTGCTGCACGTTTTCCTTGTCGTAGAAGCGGTCGGACACCTTGATCCAGGTGGGGATCTTTTCACCCTTCGCATAGCGCTGCGCGACGTCGCAGGCGAGCGGGCCGAAGAACGGGCTCGACTGCACGCTCGCGCCGAGTTCGCCGGCCGCGATCGCGTCCATGCCGCCCTTGGTGCCGTCGATCGTGACGATCTGAATGTCCTTGCCCGGCTGCTTGCCGGCCGCCTTGATCGCGGCAATCGCGCCGAGCGCCATTTCGTCGTTGTGCGCGTACACGGCGGTCACGTCGGGATGCGCCTGCAACAGTGTTTCCATCACCTTGCGGCCGGTGTCGCGCGCAAAGTCGCCGCTTTGCGACGCGATGATCGTCATGCCGGGGTGCTTCGCGATGACTTCGTCGAAACCCTTCTTGCGATCGTTCGCGGCCGACGCACCCGTCGTGCCTTCGAGCTCGATGATCTTCGCCTTGCCGCCCGTCGCCTTGACGAGCCAGTCGGCGGCGCGGTGACCCTGATCGATGAAGTCCGAGCCGATGAACGTGATGTAGTCGCGGCCAGCCTTCGCCACCGATTGGTCGACGTCGCGGTCGACGAGGATCACCGGAATGCCGGCCTTCTTCGCCTGCAGCACGACCGGCGCGAGCGGCTTCTCTTCACGCGGCGGGAACACCAGCAGATCGACGTGCTGGGCGATCATGCTTTGAATGTCGGAGACCTGTTTGGAGTTGGAGCCGTTGGCGTCGGTCATCACGATCTGCCAGCCGCATTTCGCGGCGATGTCCTTGAAGCTCTTGGTTTCCGCGAGACGCCATGGGTTGTTGCTTTCGGTCTGCGCGAAGCCGACCTTCAACGGGGTCTTGGTCGGCAACTTCGGCAATGCGTCGTCCGCGTGCGCGGCCGCCGCGCCGACACCGATTGCCAGAGCCAGCAGCGAAGCTGCCAGCGGACGAATCTGCTGCTTGCGCGCGTGCATGCGCGACTGCGTATTGAGCGACGCCATGTCTTCCTCCAGTAACCGGTGACCGGTGACGGTTTATTTGCTTTTCGTGCTGCTCGGGATTGCCTCTGTCCAGCCGGGGGGCCGACGTTGGTTCGCCGGCGAGCGCGCGATTGGCGATGGCCCACCGGCGCGCTGTCTTCCCGACCCGACGTGCCGATTATTCCACTCAAAATTATTATCGGTCAATCACTAATAATATTAACTGTCGCCGGTTTTGCCTCGGTAATTACCCTCACCGAGGTGCGTTCCACCAGCGGTCCGTCGAGCTTGACCGTGCGATGGCGCACCGGCGCGCCGGCCGCGCGGTTGTGCTCTTCCTGCAGCAGCGTTTCGACGGCCCAGCGGCCGAGTTCGTAGTTGGGCAGCACCACCGTCGACAGCGGCGGATGCGTGTGGCGCGCGATTTCCTGGTCGTCGTAGCCGAGCACCGACACGTCCTCGGGCACGCGCAGGCCGAGCTGCTTGAGCGCCTCGATCGCGCCGATCGCGGTCAGGTCGTTGGCGCAGAAGATCGCGGTGGGCGGATTGGCCTCGCGCATCAGCGACAGCGTCAGCTCGAAGCCGAGGCCAGGGCTCCAGTCGCCGTCGCGCACGAGTTCGGCCGCGAAAGGCAGATCGGCGGTCGCGAGCGCGGTGCGATAGCCCTTCAGGCGGTCTTTCGCGGCGTCCTGCCACGGCTCGCCGTTGATGTAGCCGATGCGCCGGTGGCCGGCCTGCAGCAGGTACTCGGTCGCCAGATGGCCGCCCGCGACTTCGGCCGGCACCACGGACGAGAACGTGCTGTCGCCGGTGTAGCAGTTCAGCAGCACGGTCGGCACCTGCGACAGCGCGCTCGGCGGCGCGACCTTGCGCGTGTAGACGGTCGCGTAGATCACACCGAACACGTGCGGATTGGTGAGGACCGTGTCGAGTACCTGTTTTTCGATGTCGGCGTTGCCGTGCGTCGAGTAGACCGCGAGCATCTTGCCGCTCGCGTACGCGGCGTCGCGCGCGCCGTCGATGTTGACGACCGGGTGCGGGCTCGTCGAGATTTCGTCGGCCAGATAGACGATCAGGTTGCGCTCGTCGCTCGATGCCGCTACGGGCGCGCGCAGCGACAGCCGGTAGCCGAGGTCGTGCGCGGCCTTCAGCACCTTGTTGCGGGTCGCATCGGAGAATTTCGCGCCGGCCGCGTTGTTGAGCACGAGCGAAACGGTGGATTGCGACACGCCGGTGAGCTTGGCGATGTCGGTCATGGTGGGACGGCGTTGAGTCGATTTTTTCATTGTGCGGGCCGCGCCGAGGCGGCGCTGAAGCGAGGGAATGCCAGCGGCATCATGCTGCTGACGGTACCACTAATAATATGCGCGCAGCAACGCGCGCTAACCCGCCATGTGGGGATGGAGCTTACGGTCCGCTACCGGCCCTTTTTGAACGAAGTTATTACTAATAATATTGACCAATGGTGCGGTGTCGTGCGATCCTCGCTCGGGGCGGACTGAGGTGGTCCGCCGGCCGCGGGGTGCGCGGCACGTCAAAGGAGATATGAATGCACGTTGATGCCGCTTTCCGCTCGCGGTTTCGCCTCGTCTGACCATGCGCGACGTTTCCCCGAATCCTGCCCGGCCGCGCGAGGCACATGCCGCTACTCGATCGGCGACTCAACGCTCATGGCTCGACGATCCCGTGATCGCCGCGCGCCTCGTCACGTTGTCGGCCGGTGCGTTGCGAGCAGTGCTCGCGCCGGACGTTGGCGGCGCGCTCGCGGCGTTCTACGAAGTCACGCCGGAAGGTCCGTTGCACTGGCTGCGGCCGGCGCTGCCGGAAGCGTTCGAAGCGCGCGATCCGCTGCGCATGGCGAGCTTTCCGCTGTTCCCATACTGCAACCGGATTCGCGATGCGCGCTTCGCGTTCGACGGCGCGACGATCGATCTCGCCGGCAACGACCCGCGTTTCGCCCACGCGCTGCATGGCAACGCGTGGCGGCATCCGTGGCGCGTCGGCGCGCGCAGCGAAAGCGCGGTGGACTTGCACTTCGAGCACGAACCGGATGCGAGCGTGACTGGCGACTGGCCGTTTCGCTATCGCGCGCGGCAGCGTATCGAGTTGCGCGGTGGCGCGCTCCACATCACGATGTCCGCGCGGAATCTCGCCGGCCGGCCGATGCCGTTCGGCATGGGCCATCATCCGTACTATCCGCGCACCGCGTCGACGCGCATCCATGCGGACGTGCAGGCGATGTGGCACGCGGACACCGACGTGCTGCCGACGCATCTCGGCCCGCATCCCGCCGTCGACGCATTGCGCGCGGGCATGTCGCCCGATGCGTTCGATCTCGACAACAACTTTTCAAACTGGTCGCGCGTGGCGACGATCGCGTGGCCCGACGAGCGCCGCAATCTGACGATGCGTGCCGACGCGCCGTTCGATCACCTGGTCGTGTTCGCGCCGGTCAACGATCCGCAGTTATGCGTGGAACCGGTCACGAATACGACCGATTGCTTCAACGCGGTTGGTACACAAGAACACGTCGGTGGCTGCGTATTGCAGCCGGGGGAGGAGATCGAAGCGGCGTTGAGCTGGACGCCGCATCGCGAGTGAGGGGGACGCGCTTTCCGTTGGCGAAAGCTCAACCAACAGACGCGCTCACTCCAGCCGCAACTTCGCCATATACGGTAAATGATCGGACAGCCACGCGGTCTCCTGCGTCGGCTGGATCCATTCGACCGGCTGCATGTCGCGCACGAACATCTTGTCGAGCGACAGCGCCGGCGAGAACGCCGGGAACGTGCGCGCCGGTTCGCCGAGCAGCGTCGCGACTTCCTGCAAGCCATGCTCGCGAAAGAGCGGCACCGAGTCGTTGCGCCAATCGTTGAAATCGCCGGCCAGCACGAGCGGACCATCGGGGGCTTCCTTCGCGATCCAGTGCGCGATCCAGTCCATCTGCCGCAACCGCGCCGGACGCGTCAGCGCGAGATGCGCACAGAGCAACGTGACGAGTCGTCCGCCGAACGTCGCACGCGCGACCAGCAGGCCGCGCTTTTCGAAGCGGTGCGCGGAGATGTCCCAGCGGCCGCCGAGATCGAGCGGATGCGGCGACAGGATCGCATTGCCGTGCCGCCATGACGGCTTGAACACGTTCGGGCCGAGCGCGACTTCGAGTTCGAGCGCGCGCGCGATTTCGGTTGCCTGACAGTGCCATACGTCGGTCAGTGGATCGGCCATCGGCGTGCCGAAACTGCTCGCCAATACCGGCGACGGCATACGCCGCGCCATCGCTTCCTGCAGGAAGTATGCGTCCGCGTGGGTCGATTGAACCCAGCGCTGCATCGCCTGCCAGGCCTGAAAACCGAGCGGTGTGCGGCCCTTGTGCAGGTTCCAGCTCACCGCGACGAAATCGTTCGGCGCGAGGTTCTCGCGGATCAGTTCTTCTGGGTTTCGCATGCCGCGTTATCCACGTGTTCTGTTTGAGCGCGTCGGTAAGGCGCGCGGTTCCTGTCAGTTCGGATTGCTGCTGCCGGTCGCGGCGCCATTGCCGCTCATGCCGCCGTTCGTGCCGTTGCCGTTCGCACCGTTGCTCACGACGTTCGCATGCACGCGGTACACGAGGTTCGGATTGTGATCGACGATCGTCCAGCTCGCCCATTGATCCGGCGGCACCACGAGACCCGGGTGGCTCGCGCTCACCTGGCGCGGCTGCGGCGGCAGCTTGCAGCCGATGTCGGTGCGCGCCGCATTGTCGTCCTCGAGCGTTTCCTGTGTGTCGATCGAAAACATCACGCCCTCGGGATCGACGCGCAGCGGCGACACCGTGATCGTGCGTGACAGATCGATGCTGCCGGCCGGCTGGTCCTTGCAGCCGACCTCGTGTTGCACGACCTGGTGATGCGTATCCGTGCGCGCCTGGCCGACGGTGGTGGTGCCGTCGAACGAATCGATCTGCTGGCCATCTTTCACCACCTGCAGCTGCCATTGCACGACCTGCTGCGCTGGCTGTTGTTGCGCGTGGGCGAGCAACGAAGCGCCAAGCAGCATGGCCACGATACTGGTTTTCCACATAAAAAGGATCTCCGCTCACGCGTCGCTTGCGTGGGTGCCTCGTAGCAATTAGAGAGCCATCTTACCCCCGATGGCCGCAACGATTTCTGACACGGTCGACGAGGGCCGGTTCAGCAACACTCCATTCAAGATAAGGATGGGATGCCAGCGATCGTTAGCAGCAGAGCCACATGACTGCTGGCTTGCACGCGTTTGTGTCCTCGCTACACTGGACTCGAACCGGCGCTCACAAGGCGCCGCCGCTGCAGAATCAGCCAAACGGGGTGAGCGATGACGACAGCAATGGTCAAACAGGAAATCGCCGTGGCCTCGTTCAGCCGGGTGTATGACCTCGACGAGGTCGAAAGCGCGCTGAACGGTCTTGGCGAGGGCGCGAACGAGGCGCTGCGCGCGACCTACGAAAAGATGCTGAAAACCGGCAATCTGCGATTCTGCGTGAAGCCGAACCGGATGCCGTCGATCGACGATCTGATCGGCGCGCTGCCCAATTTCTCCGCACCGCTCGACGACATCCGCAAGCAGGTCGCGCTTTGCCTCGAAACCGAGGACCGGCTCGAACTGATGCCGATCCTGTTGCTCGGCGAGCCCGGCATCGGCAAGACGCATTTCGCGAAGCAGCTCGCGCGCCTGCTCGGCACCGCGTACCAATATGTCGCGATGAGTTCGCTGACGGCGGGCTGGATTCTGTCGGGCGCGTCGTCGCAATGGAAGAACGCGAAGCCGGGCAAGGTGTTCGATGCACTCGTGAACGGCAGCTACGCGAACCCGGTGATCGCCGTCGACGAAATCGACAAGGCGAGCGGCGATTCGCAATACGATCCGCTCGGCGCGTTGTACGCGCTACTCGAACACGACACCGCCCAGAGCTTCATCGACGAGTTCGCCGAGATACCGATCAACGCGGGCAACGTGATCTGGATCGCGACCGCCAACGACGAACGCGCGATCCCCGAGCCGATCCTGAACCGCATGAACGTCTACGAGATCTCGCCGCCGGACCACGCCGGCGCGCGACGCATCGCGCAGTCGATCTACGACGAGATCCGCGGCGCGCACAACTGGGGCCTGCGCTTTCCGGGGACGCTTGGCGAAGCGACCCTCGATGCGCTCAAGCGGGCGTCGCCGCGCGAGATGCGCCGCGCGATCCTGAACGGCTTCGGCGCGGCGCGCATCGCGGGACGCGACCAGATCGAGCCCGCCGATATCCGCCTCGATTACGGAAACCGGCGAAAACCGATCGGATTTTGAGGTTTTCGGTCGGTTTTTTGCACCCAAACCCCGCTTCTCTGGAATTTGGGGAGCTGTCTCGGCAAATTCGTACAGCCTGCGTGGTGAACACCGCGGCAATTATTGCTATTTTCGATGTGGAGCGCAGAATCGAGCCAGCTTGCGCCGCCATCGTCTGGTCGGCGCGCACGAACGTTTGTCACTTCTGTCTGTACCGAGTCGTACAATTTTCCGTGGTGGTGATAAAAAGACATAAGCAGACCAGCGGACAGATGCGTTCGACAACAAACGGAACGCGGCGGCGAGGTGCCGTACTTGTCTTCCTTCCATCGGCTGAACGAGGCAGCGCGCGGCCCAATGCGCCGCGTCAACGGATATGGATCAGATCGAATGTGTAGTGATCGGCGCCGGCGTGATCGGCCTCGCGACGGCGCGCGCGCTGGCGGCGCGCGGGCGCGAGGTGATCGTGCTGGAGACCGCCGACGCCATCGGCGTGGGCACGAGTTCACGCAACAGCGAAGTGATTCACGCGGGCATCTACTATCCGCGCGGATCGCTGAAGGCCACGCTGTGCGTGCGCGGCCGCGAAATGCTGTATGACTATTGCGCCGAGCGCAACGTGCCGCATTCGCGCTGCGGCAAGCTGCTCGTCGCCACGTCGCGCAACCAGATTCCGCAGCTCGAAAGCATCATGGCCAAAGGGCGCGACAACGGCGTGCTCGACCTGATGCGCGTCACCGGCGATCAGGCGCAGGCGCTCGAACCGGCGCTCGAATGCGTGGAGGCGGTGTTTTCGCCGCAGACGGGGATCGTCGATAGTCATCAGTACATGCTCGCGCTGCAAGGCGACGCCGAGCGCGACGGCGCCGTGTACGCGTTCCATGCGCCGGTCGAGGCGATCGAGGCTCACAACGGCCGTTTCACCATCGCGGTCGGCGGTGCGGCGCCCACCACGATCAGCGCTGCCTGCGTGATCAACAGCGCGGGTCTGCAGGCGAACGCACTCGCGCGCAAGATTCGCGGACTCGACTCGCGCCACGTGCCGCCGCTCTACTTCGCGCGCGGCAATTACTTCAGCATCTCGGGGCGCGCGCCGTTCAGCCGCCTGATCTATCCGATGCCGAACGAAGCCGGCCTCGGCGTGCATCTGACGCTCGACCTGGGCGGCCAGGTGCGCTTCGGCCCCGACGTCGAATGGGTCGATGCGATCAATTACGACGTCGATCCGCGTCGCGCGGAGTCGTTTTATGCGGCGATTCGCGCGTACTGGCCGGCCTTGCCCGATGGCGCGTTGCAGCCGGCGTACGCCGGTATTCGTCCGAAGTTGTCCGGCCCGGGCGAGCCCGCCGCGGACTTCATGATCCAGGGGCCGGCCGCGCATGGCGTGCGCGGGCTCGTCAATCTGTTCGGCATCGAGTCGCCGGGGTTGACGGCATCGCTTGCGATTGCGCAGCGGGTCTGCGAGCTGAGCGGGCGGCCTTGAGGCTGCGTTTGGACCGTACCGATCCGCTTATCTTTAGCATTTGGAATATCACGGGCGACGACTACGTTGCTATGCTTGGCGAACGCTGTCATCAGAACGGCGTTGATTCCCATATAAATGGAGTGCGTTCCCCATGAGATCTTCCCGTCGTACGTTTTTGATCACCAGCATCGGTGTGGCATCGACGTTCGCGCTGTCGCGCCAGGCGTTCGCCGACGCGCCGAAAGTCTCCGAAACCGATCCGACCGCGCAGGCGCTTGGCTACAAGGCGGACGCGAGCAAGGTCGACAAGGCGAAATTCGCCAAATACACGCCTGGCGAGCAATGCAGCAACTGCAGCTTCTTCCAGGGCAAGGCGGGCGATGCCTACGGCCTCTGCCCGATGTTCGCGGGCAAGCAGGTCGCGGCCACGGGATGGTGCAGCGCCTATAACAAGAAGGCCTGATCAAGCCTGCGCTTGAGGTGCTTGCAAGCGCGCACGGGATGCGCCGCAATCCCGCGGCGCATGCCGGGCCGGTTTTTCAAAGCTTCATTGCAGTGGACCGCTGGACTTTTAGCGGCGCGCATTCATCAATGGTGGCCGCCTGTCGAACCACGGCCGTGCCGCCTCGAGTTGCGCGGCGAGTCTGAACAGAGTCGCCTCGCCGCCGATACGCGCCGCGAACTGCACGCCGATCGGCAGCCCGCGCGCATTCCAGTACAAAGGCACCGACATCGCCGGCTGGCCGCTCAGGTTGAACAGCTCCGTGCATCCGGCCCACGCGAACGCCTTGTTCGACGCTTCGAACAGCAGTTTCTTCATCAATCGTTCTAGCGGCATCGTGGTGATCGCGCGCATCTGCATGCGCTCGACCGAGCTTGGTCGCATCTCGCCGATCTTGATCGGCGCGGACGCGAGCGTCGCGCACAACAGCACGTCGTAGCGGTTCAGCAGGTCGGTCAGACGCGCGGTGATGCGGCGCTGTTCGTCGAGCGCGGCCGGCAAGCCCTGCTCGCCGAGCTTGCGGCCGACGTGCGCCATCGCCCATGTCGAAATTTCGAACTCGCCGCGCGTTGGCTTGTGGCCGGTGATGCGCTCCGCGTTCAGCACGAGGTCCTCGGCGGTCACCGACCACAGCGTCAGGAACGCATGACGGACCGCCGCGAAATCGACGCCGAGCGACACCGGCTCCAGACGATGGCCGAGTGAGCTCGCGAGTTGCGCGGCGTCGTCGAGCGCGGCGCGTGCATCGGCCGATAACGACGGCGCGAGCATTGGCTCGGTCACGTAGGCGATCGTCAGCGGTTTGCACGGCTCGCGCGTCGCGCCGAGAAAGGTGCCGGGCGCGCCGCTCGGCCGCTCGGCGTTGCCGGCCAGCAGATCGAGCAGCAACGCGCTGTCGCGCACGCTGCGCGACACGGCGTGATCGATGCCGAGTTCGCCGGCGCCGGCCTGCGCCGCGCGCGGCACGCGACCGCGCGAGGGTTTCAGGCCGAACAGTCCACAGCACGACGCCGGAATCCGGATCGAGCCGCCGCCGTCCGACGCATGCGCGAGCGGTACGATGCCGGCAGCGACCGCCGCCGCCGCGCCGCCGCTCGAACCGCCCGGCGTGTGATCGATATTCCACGGATTACGGCACGCGCCAAATAGTTCGGGCTCCGTATAAGGCATCTGGCCCAGCTCGGACGTGCTGGTCTTCGCGAAGATATTCAAACCCGCCGCTTTCGCGAGCGCGACGACCGGCGCATCCTGAGTCGGAATGAAGTGGCGGTAGTGTCGGCTGCCCATTGCCATGGGCAGTCCCGCAACGGGCGCGCCGAGATCCTTGATCAGGAACGGCACGCCGGCGAGCGCGGCGTGGGCGGCGGAGTTGTCCGTTCCGTTCGTGCCGTCGACGGTATTCGCGCGATTCGCGTCTTCGTGCGACGCACGTTGGCGGGCCGCATCGTAGTCCTTCAGAACGATCGCGTTGATCGCGGGATTGACGGCCTCGGTGCGCGAGATCGCGACGTCGATCAATTCGCGCGCGCTGACCTGGCGCGTGCGCACGAGTTCGGCGAGGCCGATGGCGTCATGAGCGAGATAGTCTGATTGCACGTCGGTTGAGCCCTCGCGGTCGGTTGGCATGCTGCGTCGAATTCGTGGCCGGCCATGCACGCGCGACTGGGGCGTTTCGCTCGGCATCGCGTTGCCCCGCTCGGGCGTCGCACATGTGAAAAGACGCCGTGTCGGCCGACACGCCGTCTTGCACAGAGTACCCGAGTTGAGCGCCGACGTGACTCATGTGAATTCGAGTGCGCACTTCAAATGCGCGAGCGTGCGATCACATGCGCAACGCGGCGGTCCGACTGAATGCCGGAACCGCGGATTACATCCGCTCGCCGAGGAACGTCAGCGTGCGGCCATGCGCCAATGCCGACGCGTGCTGGTTGTACGACGCACGCTCCGAGCAGTTGAAACCGTGATCGGCGTTCGGGTAGATGTTGAATTGCACGTCGGCGCGACCCGCGAAGCGCTCCTGAATCTGGCCGATGTCCGACGGCAGAATATGCGCGTCGAGCTCGCCGTAGTGGAACTGCATCGGCACCTTGATGTTCGCGGCTTTGTCGAGATGGTTATGGATGCCGCCGCCGTAGTAGGCGACAGCGGCGTCGACCGAACCGGCCGCCGCGGCCAGATAGGCGAGACGGCCGCCGAAGCAGTAGCCGATCGCGGCGATCTTGCCGGTCACTTCCGGCAGCGCGCGCAAGGCGGCCGCAGCGGCGCCGAGGTCGGCGACCGCGTCGTCGACCTTGGTTTTCTGCATCAGCTCGATGCCCTTTTCGCGATCCTTGCCGTCATACGTCAATTCGACGCGTGGCTGCACGCGCCAGAACACGTCCGGGGCGAGCGCGACATAGCCGTCCTGCGCGTACTGATCCGCGACCGAGCGGATATGGCCGTTCACGCCGAAGATTTCCTGAATGATGATGACGGCCGGTCCCTTGCCGCCCTTCGGCAGCGCGAGGTAGCCGCCGAAACTGTCGTTGCCGGCGGGGATGTCGATCCATCGGGAAGTCGTGCTCATGCTGTTCTCCATTGACTCGCGCGACCGCCGCGCGAGGTCGGTGTGTACGAAACGCTCAAGGCCACGAGGCCCTGCAACGGGCGCTTAGTTTGCCATCAAAAGAATCGCCTTGCAGGGGGGCGGGACGGGGCCTCGCGGGTGATGCGAAGTGCTTCGATTCTCGTCAGGCGATTGAAACGATCTCGATAATTCATTTCTCCGCGATGGCGCGTCTCGGTACAGTCAGCGCGTGATGGCTCGCGCGTGTCAGCGCATCTCGCGAACATGTTGGCGAGCGCATGAATCAGCACATCGACGGCTTTGCGCCGGAAGGAAACGAACATGAATGAAGGCAGTTTCGTGACGCCGTTCGCCGAGCACTTCCAGATGCGGGTACCTGTCGTGCAGGCGCCGATGGCCGGCGGCGCGACGACGCCGGCGCTCGTCGCGGCGGTATCCAATGCGGGCGGACTTGGTTTTCTCGCGGGGGCGGCGCTCGCAGCCGAGAAGATCGCGAGCGAGGTCGCGGCGATTCGCGCGCTGACCGATCGCCCGTTCGGCGTGAATCTGTTCGTGCTCGATCCGGTCTCGCCCGATGAAGCCACCGTGCGCCGCGCGCTCGACGCAATCGATCCGCTGCGGGCCGATCTCGGCTTACCGCCGGGACAGCCGCTCGCACGCTATGCGCCTGACTTTCGCGCGCAACTGGAAACGCTGATCGAATTGCGGGTGCCGGTCGCCGGCTTTACGTTCGGACTGCTAGCAGCGGACGACGTCGAGCGTTTGCACGCGAGCGGCAGCTATGTAGTTGGGACTGCGACGCATGTTGAAGAAGGCATCGCGTGGCGCGATGCGGGCGCCGATGCCGTCGCCGCGCAAGGCGCGGAGGCGGGCGCGCATCGCGGCACGTTCATCGGCGCCTTCGAAGATGCGCTGGTCGGCACGATGGCGCTCGTGCCGCAACTGGTCGACGCGACCGGGCTGCCGGTGCTCGCGGCCGGCGGCATCATGGACGGTCGTGGCATCGTCGCGGCACTCGCGCTGGGCGCGCAAGCCGCGGTGATGGGCACCGCGTTTCTGACCACCCGCGAGAGCGCGATCCCCGAGGTATGGAAAACCCGCGTGCGCGGCATGGCAGATACCTCGACCACGGTGACGCGCGCGATCACGGGCCGCCACGCGCGCGGCATCCGCAATCCGTTGATACAACGTTTGCGCGAATCGGCGGACAGCATCGCGCCGTATCCGGTGCAAAACGCGTTGACGCAGGAGCTGCGGCAAAACGCGGCGCGTGCGCAGAACGGCGATTACCTGTCGTTGTGGGCGGGGCAGGGTGCGCCGCTTGGCCACACGCGCGACGAAGCAATCGGCGCGATCGAACTGATGGCGCAGCTCGAGCAGGAATGGCAGGCGGCCTCCGTGCGAATCGCCGCGTTCTTGCGTTGATTGCATGACCGATTTAAGGCTGATTTAAGTTTTTTACCGCACTCACAATCCTGTGCGGCACGCCACATTTTTGAGTTGAAAAACCCTTCGAATCATATGTGACAGAAGCCGGAAAATGACTAAATCCGCGCCCGCGGAGAAACTTACCAATTAGCGGAAACCCGCATGGGCTGGGGTTTTCCGGCCCGCTCGCCCAAGCCACGAGCGGTTCGCCCGGGAACTGCGCTATTAGTGTTGTTCCCACTTTCTCAAAAAATTCCCGCAAATTAATTTGATGGCCTACACTTGCGCGCAAGTACGGTTTGCCAACTGTCACAAACAGTCCGGTAAACGTACTGGCCAAGTGCATGAACGATGCAACCGGCGTGGTCGTCCACGGGACTGAGCGACACGTGTAGGGGAAGCGGGGCACAGGGCGATTACGTTGTTTTGACCGAAACTGGAGACTTACATGAACATCAAGATTCAAAAGCTGTTGCCGATCAGCGCTGCGGCGGTGCTGTTCGCGACGTTGGCAACATCGGCCGCGGCCGACACGGTCGTGAAGATCGGTCACGTCGCGCCGTTGACTGGCGGTATCGCTCACCTGGGTAAGGACAACGAAAACGGCGCGCGCCTCGCCATTGAGGAAATCAACGCGAAGGGTCTGACGATCGGCGGCCAGAAGATCACGCTGCAACTCGACGCGCAGGACGACGCGGCCGACCCCCGCACGGCCACGCAGGTTGCGCAGAAGCTCGTCGACGACAAGGTCGTCGCCGTGGTCGGCCACCTGAACTCGGGCACCTCGATCCCGGCATCGAAGATCTATAGCGATGCGGGCATCGTGCAGATCTCGCCGTCGGCAACGAACCCGGCCTACACGCAGCAAGGCTTCAAGACGACCTACCGCGTCGTCGCGACCGACGCGCAGCAAGGCCCGGCACTCGCGAACTACGCGGCGAAGGGCATGAAGGTGAAGAGCGTCGCGATCGTCGACGACTCGACCGCTTACGGCCAGGGTCTCGCGAACGAATTCGAGAAGACGGCGAAGTCGCTCGGTATGAACGTCGTGTCGCACGACGCGACGAACGACAAGGCCGTCGACTTCCGCGCGATTCTGACGAAGATCAAGGGTGAAAATCCCGACGCGATCATGTACGGCGGCATGGACGCGACCGGCGGCCCGTTCGCCAAGCAGGCGAAGCAGCTCGGCCTGCGCGCGAAGGTGCTGGCAGGTGACGGCGTGTGTACCGACAAGCTGTCGGACCTGGCCGGCGACGCAACCGACAACATCGTCTGCTCGGAAGCCGGCATGGCGCTCGAAAAGATGGCGGGCGGCAAGGCGTTCGAAACGAAGTACGAGAAGCGCTTCGGCCAGCCGATCCAGATTTACGCGCCGTTCACGTATGACGCGGTGTACATCATCGTCGACGCGATGAAGCGCGCTAACTCGACCGATCCGGCGAAGATCCTGGCAGCGATGCCGACGACCGACTACAAGGGCGTGATCGGCGAAACGACGTTCGACTCGAAGGGCGACCTGCAGCACGGCGTGATCTCGCTCTACAACTACAAGCAAGGCAAGAAGACGCTGCTCGACGTCGTGAAGATGTAAATTCGGTGTGGTCGAAGGCGGCGTCGGGCCGCACTTCGATTTGCCGCTAAAGAGGCACGTGGGCCGTCAGGCTTGCGTGCCTCTTCTTTTTGGCGTTGCGTTTGCGTCAGATCTTCAAACGCCGCAGCACCTTCGGCCCGACGAGCGCGATCATCGCGGCGCACACGGCGACGACCGACAGCCCGATCGTCAGATTGGTCACCTGCGCGACCGCACCGATGATCACCGGTCCGAGCAGCAACCCGAAATAGGCCAGCCCCGCGACGTGCGCGAGCCCCTCGGCCGCGTGGATGCCCTTCACGCTCGCGGCCGCCGCGAATAGCACCGGCATCATGTTTGCGAGGCCCAGGCCGATCAGCGCAAAGCCGGCGAGCGCGGCCACCGGATTCGGCAGCAGCAGCGCGTCGACCATCCCGGCGCAGGCGAGCGCCGCACTGATCATCACGAGTTGCGGCGCGCCGAAGCGGGCGCGCACCGCGTCGCCGGCAAAGCGCGCTGCCGCCATGCCGCCGGAAAACGCCGCGTAGGCGGCGCTGGCGAGCGCGGGCGTCGAGAGCACGACATCGCGCATATAGACCGTGGCCCAGTCGTACATCGCGCCTTCGGCGATCAGCGCGACCAGCGCCATCGTGCCGAGCGCCCACAACGCCGGCGAGCGCCAGCGGCTCGCGCGCGGCGTCGCGGCATCGGGATGCTCGGCGTGCGGCACGTGCGGCAGCACCGACGGGCACGCGAGCACCAGCACGAGCGCGCTGGCCGCCGCGGCGAGCGCGAGATGCACAGCCGGCGCCATGCCGCGCGACAGCAGCGCCCCGCCCACCGCCGCGCCGAACATGCCGCCAAGGCTGAACATTCCATGCAGCGACGACATGATCGGCTTGCCGAGCGCCTTTTCGACGGCGCTCGCTTCGGCGTTCATCGCGACGTCGAGCGTGGCCATGCCGGCGCCGAAGACGGCCAGCACGATCAGCAGGATCCAGTACGCCGGCACGACGAGGATCAGCGCGGCGCAGGCGGCCATCGCGAGGCCGCCGGTCAGGCAGGCGCGGCGCGTGCCGACCCGCGCGATCCACGACGCATTGGTCACCATCGCGCCGATCGATCCGCCCGCCACCGCGAACAACGCGAACGACAGCATCGCCGGATTCAGATGGAAGCGGTCGCGCACCGTCGGCACGTGCACGCCCCACGACGCGTACATCATGCCGGCGATGAAAAATACCGCCATCGTGGCAATGCGTGCGCGTTGCCGTGCGGTGACGGACAGATTGCGATGCGCGGCGGGCAGGACGGCGAATTCGGAGGATTGGTGATCGGGCACGGAGGTCTCGAGGCGAAGTGCGCGAGAAAGCGCATTGAAAGCGGATCTTCGATTCTATCGAAGCGTGGTGGCGAATGCTTGGAGCCGTGGGATCGGGCGCATACGATTGATAGGCTGGGGATGCAACCTGGCGGTATTGCCGGCTGTCATGCCATGGCACGCCGCAGTTGGTTTTTGCATTGCCGTGCGCGGCGGCTTTTCTGCCGCTCACCGCTTTCCGTTCATTCCTGATTCACCGAGGAACGCTCAGTTGAACATTCCGGCTCACGCTCCGCTGCATCTGCTGCACACGGCCACGGTCGGCACGCTCGCCACGCACGCTCGCCAGCCCGAGGGCTTTCCGTATCCGTCGGTGCTGCCGTTCGCGCCGGACGCGCGGCATCGTCCGACGATCCTCGTGAGCCGGCTCGCGGAGCACACGCACAACCTGCACACCGATCCGCGCGCCGGTTTTCTGGCCGTCGACGCACCCGACGGCGACGTGCTGGGCGGCCAGCGCGTCACGCTGCTTGGCCGCTTCGAGCCGGTCGGCTCGAGCCCGGAACTGGCGCGGCGCTACCTGCGCTATCACCCGGACGCGGAGCGCTACCTGATGCTGGGCGATTTCACGTTCTGGATCATGGAGGTCCAGCGGCTGCGCTACATCGGCGGCTTTGGCGCGATGGGCTGGCTCGATGGCGCCGAACTCGATCCGCTGCCGCCGCTTGCAGTCAGCGAGGAGGACGCGCTGATCGCGGAATTCGGTCACCGGCTGAGTGGCGCGGGCGGCGTCGAATTGCTGGGTGTCGACCGTTATGGCGCCGATCTGAAACGCAACGGCGTGCGCCACCGTTTCGCATTCGATGGCGCCCGGTCCGATACCGGGACATTGCACGCCGCGCTCGAAGTCTGCATCGAGCGGCATGCGGATTAAGTGTTTATCGTTTATCGAGAAAACGCGCATGCGCCAGTCGCGACGAACGGGTCTGGTCTTTGTCTCAATAGTGCGCGGCTTATCCAAGTCAAAGCTTTCATGCCGTGAAATGTTCGATGTGCAATGGACCGCTCAAGTCTCATTTCCTGATAGTTAAATGGTGTAAATATGCAGATGAGTGGACTTTTTCAGCGACATGCGAAATCAGGATTTGAAAGGCCGTAGTCCGACCCAAAAGCAGCGCAGGAAATTTTTTGAAACGAATTTGAATTAATTTTTCCCGGTTGCTTATCCAGCCTTTCTATTTTGTGTTAATCTCGCCGTCAAATTCCGAGGCATGAAACCTTCAAAGGCGAGTCGGCAAAAGACCGGCGGTCATTTATCCATACCACAAGGGAACCTATGTCTTCTTACAAGGAACTGCTCGCACAGCGCGAGAAGCTCGAAAAGCAGATTGAAGAAGCGAAGTCGCGCGAATACGCGGAAGTCTTGAATGAAATCAAGCAGAAGATGGCGGATTACGGCATTTCGCTGAGCGAACTCGGCGGCGGCCGCGCACCGAAAGGCGCTAAAGCGAGCCGGCCGCGCGCAGGCGTCGCGCCTAAATATCGCGATCCGGAAAGCGGCAGCACGTGGTCCGGTCGCGGCAAGCCGCCGCGCTGGATTGCGGGTCTTGATCGCGAAAAGTTTCTGATCCAGAAGTAATCACGATCAGGCGGGCAGTGAGGGTTGGCCGCACGTAGTACGAATAGCGGCAATCCACCGCGTTTATAGCCTGCTGCAGAATCTGAAAAAGCCGCGCACCGTTCAGGGCGCGGTTTTCGTCATTTGCGGCGCCGAGTTTTTTGTCGCATGCGCTTCAGGCAACTGGAACGCGAATGCTTTTCGTTTAGATAAGCGACTGATTTAAAAAGGTTTTTTCCGATTTTCCCTGCGCGCGCGATTCGTGGCGGGTACAATAACAATAATTGACCTTTCCGCCTTTCAGCATGCAGTCCGCCGCGATCGCCCAAACCACCGAGAAACAACGCGTTGCGCGCAAAAGTACTTTTGCGAGTATTGCGCTCAATAGCGTGTTGATGACGCTGCAAATCGCCATCGGCACGATCGCGCACTCGCAGGCGCTAGTTGCCGACGGTGTCCATTCCCTTGCCGATCTTATTTCCGATTTTGTCGTGCTGATTGCCAATCGGCACAGCGGGGCCAAGCCCGACGCGGATCACAATTACGGGCATAGCCGTTATGAGACGGTGGCGTCGTTATTTCTCGGCGCGCTGCTGATCTCGGTCGGCGTCGGCATGTTGTGGCGCGCCGGTACGCGGCTCGCCGACATGCAAAATATTCCTGCCGTCCACATGAGCGCGCTCGCGGTCGCGGCGCTCGTGCTGGTCTGCAAGGAAGCGCTGTTTCGCTACATGCTGCGCGAGGCGAAGCGCGTGCGTTCCGCGATGCTGATCGCGAACGCATGGCACGCGCGCTCTGACGCGGCGTCGTCGCTGGTGGTGGGAATCGGCGTGATCGGCAGCCTCGCCGGCTTGCGGTTGCTCGACCCGATCGCAGCGGCCATCGTCGGTTTCATGGTCGCGCGCATGGGCTGGACCTTCGGTTGGGACGCGCTGCAGGATCTGTCGGACCGCGCGCTCGACGAAACCGCCGCGGCCGACATGCGCGCATTGCTGATGGCCACCCCGGGCGTGCGTGACGTGCACGAAATGCGTACGCGCAAGATGGGCGATTTCGCGCTCGTCGACGCGCACATTCTGGTCGATCCGATGATTTCGGTATCGGAAGGGCATTACATCGCGGAGTCGGCGCGTCTGCGCGTGCTGACCGACAAGCGCGTGCTCGATGCGCTGATCCACGTCGATCCGGAAAACGATGCGCTCGCGCATCCACCGGTCGATCTGCCGCCGCGGGAGCGCGTGACCGCCGAGGTCGACGCGGCGCTGGCGGCCTGGGGCTTGCAGGCCGCTGGGATAAATCTGCACTACCTGAGCACCGGGCTCGACGTGGAGGTGGTGTTACCGGCGGCGGCGTCCGTTGAAGGGCGCGCTGCGGACGGCCCCGAGGCCGCGCGTCTGCTGGAAAGCGAGGCGCAGTCGCTTGGGCGCGTCGATCTGGAGGCGCTCAAGCGCCGTCTCGGCGCGCGCAAGCTAGACGTGCTGCTGCAACGGGATATCTCGGCCGCGCAAGGCGGTCCGGCGGCGGAACTCAAGACTGGCGTCGCCCCCGGCGGTCGGTCAATCGCCACGGAGCCTCACAACGCCGCCTGAGTCCGATGAGTTTCGGACACCCGATGCCGCGAACCTTCATGCCGCCCGCAGCGGCGGCATCCGTCACAACGGCAACTGCGTATCGAACTTGATTTCGCGCAGCACGACGCTCGTCCGTACCTGCGCGACGGCTGGAATCTTGAAAATGCGTTCGTGCAGGAAGCTGTCGTACGCCTTGATGTCCGGCGCGACGATCTTCAGGATGTAATCGGATTCACCGGTCGTGCTGTAGCACTCGGTCACTTCGGGGCAGGTGGCGATTTCCCGCTCGAACTGCTCGACGCCGCCTTCGGTGTGGCGCGTCAGATGGATATGCGCGAGCGCGCACACATGCAAGCCGAGTTTTTCGCGATCGAGCAGCGCCGTGTAGCGCTGGATCACGCCCGACTGTTCCATGTCCTTGATGCGCCGCCAGCACGGCGTGCTCGACAGCCCGACCTGGTCGGAGATTTCCTGCACGGAACGACGTGCGTCGAGCTGCAGTAGGCGCAGGATCTTCTGTGAGAACGTATCGAGTGTCAACTGCGCCTCCGTTAGCGTCGCCGTATCAACGCATGGTAGAGGGCGCGAAAACGAAACGCAATGTAAAACGGCTCTCGCGAGCGAGATTGCCTAATTTACCGGGTCGGGAGCGGCGTTTTGCCCTGAGCCGTCCCCATCATCCTTGCCGTCCCCCGGCAGCTCAGGCTGACGCGCGCGCAAGTCCTTCAGCATGTTGCAAAAGAGGGCACCCTGCTCGATCGCGTCGTCGAGCGCGACGTGCGTGTGCGGATGCTCGTCGAACCAGTGCTTCGGAAAGCGCGGCTTGATGTTCTTGCGGTACGGCAGGCCGGTCATCGCGAACGCGAGCGTCTTGATGTCGAGCGCCGACCACGAAAACGGGCAGCGGCCGACGAAGCGCATCATGTACCAGAACATATAGGTGAAGTCGAAGCCGGCCGGCATCGCGACGAACACCGGCTTGCCCGGCAGCGCCTCGACCCATTCGACATAGGCGGTCAGGGCGGCTTCGGGTTTCTGCAAGTCCTGGCGGCAGGCCGCCCATGCTTCCGGCTGGGTCTTCCACCACGCTTCCTGAACCGGATGCGGCGCTGCACCTTCGAGCAGTTCGAGATTCGCCGAGAACGTCGCGATCAGCTGCTTGTCTTCGGTGTATGCGGCGGATGCGAAGCTCAGCATCGAATGCGGGCCGGGGATCGGGCCGTCCGCTTCGACGTCGGTACTGACATAGATTTCGCTGCTCATGCGCCCACTCCGTCGGCGACGTAGGGATTCGTGCGGCGCTCGGCGCCGAACGTCGAGGTCGGGCCGTGGCCGGGCACGAACGTGACGTCGTCGCCGAGCGGCCAGAGTTTGTCGCGGATCGAGCGGATCAGGTCCGCATGATTGCCACGCGGGAAATCCGTGCGGCCGATCGAGCCGGCGAACAGCACGTCACCGACTAGTGCAAGCCGGTGCGCGCGGCTGAAGAAGACCACGTGGCCCGGCGTGTGGCCGGGGCAGTGGTAGACCTCGAGGGTTTCGTCGCCGAATTGCACGGTGTCGCCGTCTTGTAGCCAGCGGTCCGGCTCGAAGGCGTCGGCGGCCGGAAAGCCGAAGCGCGTGCTCTGGTCCGGCAACTTGTCGAGCCAGAAGCGCTCGTCGGGATGCGGACCTTCGATCGGTACGCCGTGGTGGCTGGCGAGTGTCTTCGCGCCGGCGCAATGATCGATGTGGCCGTGGGTCAGCAAGACCTTGTCGACGGTCACGTTCTGCCGCGCGATCTCGCGCTGGATCGTGTCGAGGTCGCCGCCCGGATCCACGACGGCAGCGCGCCCGGTGGCCTCGCAAACGAGCAGCGAGCAGTTCTGCTGGAACGGCGTGACGGGGATCAGGGTGACTTTCATGGCTGGACGACGCGCTGGAAAAACGTTGATTGTACCGGGCCTCGCGACAGCCTCCGCCGCCCATGCGACGGGGCCGGCTCCCGGCCCGTCTCAGTCTTTCGTATGTCCATTTTTGCGATAAATGTGAAGATTGATCAAGTTTTTGAGCAGCCCGCCATCCCAAAAAAAAGTTTTGGGTATAATGGACTTCATGCACTAGGAATTGTGCTGCCACAAGGCGATGCGTTCCCACAAAAAGGGAATGCCGCTCGCCGTTCAAGTAAGGGCTGTCGGAATGCCGACGGCCATCCAGTATCGATGCGTTCGATGCACACGTCTTGCCCAGCCAGGCGCCGCGCGCCTGCTACGGAATTAATCTCCGTGACGCTGGGTGGGGCCTACGCCGCCGTTCCTGCGCGCTGAGTTGCGCGCGCAAGAACGTGTCATTGCCACGTTCAGTTGGCGGCATGTGGGGTCTGGTCAGGCTGCCGGGGACAGGTTGCGCCAGACGTGAAAATTAACCGTGCGGTAGCGGCTGAGTGAGCCGTATCCGGGCTTTGACGTACTGCGCTTTTTCGCGCGGCGCGTTGTCGTCCCTACCGCCGGAGCCGCAAGCAACCTACCCAGCAGTTTGCGGGTGACGCGGCTCGACAATGTGATTGCACGTCTTATGAAAACTCGGCTAACCCGTGGTCTAGGGACTCTTTTTGCCTTTTTTGTACTGGCCGGCTGTGCCACGCCTCCGGGCGCGCGCGATACGTCCGCGAACGACACGCCGCCAAGTACAAAGAACACGCACCTGAGCTCTTTCGGGCCGCAATCGTTCGGTAGCGCGCCGGCCTCGAGCCCGAGCGCGTCGAACGCGCCCGCGTCGCCGCTGGCTGACGCGCAGCCGCTCACCGACGACGGCGTCGACGTCGCGGACTTCCATCAGATCGGACGCGCGTCGTGGTACGGACGCTTCTTCCACGGCCGCCGCACCGCCAATGGCGAGCGTTACGACATGCATGCCCTGACGGCCGCGCATCGCACCCTGCCGCTCGGCTCGTACGTGCGCGTGACTAATCCGGCCAATTCGCGCTCGGTGATCGTACGGATCAACGACCGCGGCCCGTACGCCCGCGGCCGCGTGATCGACCTGTCGATGGCGGCCGCCGCCATGCTCGACATGCGCCACACCGGCACCGCGCGGGTCAAGATCGAAGGGCTCACGCAGCAGGAAGCGCGCGCCGAGCTGAACGAGACGCTCGCGTCGAACTCGGATTCGAACAAGTGATGTGACGTTACGTGGCGATGATGCCGCGTCGGCTGAACCAACCGTCTGTAGAAAATCGAAGGGCCGCGACATGCGGCCCTTGTCTGTTGCCGTCAGCCTTTTACCCGCCGGGCTCGACCCTCACGTTTCGGGCTTGTCTTCCTTCAGCGCCAGCGCGCGCGCGTACAACACGTTGCGCGATGCGCCCGTGAGCGCCGCCGCGACCTTCGCCGCGCTGCTCACCGTCAATTCTTCCAGCAGGATGCCGAGCAGCGCGTCGTGATCGTGCTCGCCGGCCGCTTCGGGCGCCGCGCCTTCGACCACCAGCACGAATTCGCCACGCTGCCGGTTCGCGTCGGCAGCGAGCCACGTTGGCCCTTCGGCCAGGGTGCCCTGGTGCAGGGCTTCGTGTAACTTCGTCAGTTCCCGCGCGATCAGCAGACGGCGCGTGCCGCCGAACGCATCGGCGAGCGCCTGCACCGTCTCGACGATCCGGTGCGGCGCTTCGTAGAACACCATCGCGTGAGGATGTTGCGCGAGCGCCTGCAAGGCGGCGGCGCGCGCCTTCGGCTTCGGCGGGAGGAAGCCGAGGAACGAGAACGTCGCGACCCAGTCGCCGGTTGCGCTGAGCGCGGTGGCGAGCGCACTCGCGCCGGGCAGCGGGACCACCACGAAGCCGGCCTCGCGCACGGCATCGACGAGCTTGGCGCCGGGGTCCGAGATGCCCGGCGTGCCCGCGTCGGACACGTAGGCCACGCGCTCGCCGGCCTGCAGATACTCGATCACGCGCTGCGCGGCGGTGCGCTCGTTGTGCTGATGCACGGCGACGAGCGGCTTCGAGATGCCGTAGCGCGCGAGCAGCTGTCCGGTGTTGCGGGTGTCCTCGGCGGCGATGTGATCCGCGAGTCCGAGCACGTGCAGCGCGCGCAGCGTGATGTCGGCGATGTTGCCGATCGGCGTGGCCACCACATACAGCGCGGCGGCGGGGTACTGCTGCCCTTGCGCGAGTTCGGAGAGAGGAGTCATGACACGGAAGACACAAACAGACGGAACGAGGCCGACATTGTGCCATGTGGGCTTGCGCGAGCAGGCCGCGCCGAACACTGCGCAAAAGATGCCCATAAATGCCGGTCCAAAAACCGCCCACAACTTTTCCTGCGCTCACCAGTCCAAATCCGTCGGCGCGGCTTTTGAAGCACGCGCGCGAGAATTTTTGCAGCGCCAGCGTCTACGCTTCGTGGCGCGCAACGTCACCTGTCGGGGCGGCGAGATCGACCTCGTGATGAGTGATCGTGACGGCGCGCTGGTGTTCGTCGAAGTTCGCGCGCGTGCGCAGCGGCATTATGGCGGTGCGGCTGCGAGCATCGGTTGGCAGAAGAGACAGCGCATCGTGCGAGCGGCGCGGCACTATCTCGCGACGCGCGCCACGACGAACCGCGGCCCGCGCGACGAACCCGCGTGCCGTTTCGACGTCGTCGCGTTCGAGAGCGGCAGGCTCGTGTGGTTGCGCGATGCGTTTCGCGCCGACGAAGTCTGACTGACAGCGCAGACAACGCGCGTGAGTGCGATAAACTTGCGCTCGCGTGCCGCGCGAACTCATCGGCGGCCACAGCCTGGCAGTATGACTTCACAACACGGCCGCGCAGTGCGGTCCATTCGCGGTACAAGATAGAGACTCGATGTCAGTCGAACGCATCCAACAACACTTCCGCGACAGCGCGGCAGTCAAACTCGAAGCCCTCGAAACCCTGTCGATGCCGATCGCCGCCGCGATCGACACGATGTTCGCCGCGCTCGCCAACGGCAATCGCATCCTCGCGTGCGGCAACGGCGGTTCGGCCGCCGACGCGCAGCATTTCGCGGCCGAGCTGATCGGCCGCTTCGAGCGTGAGCGTCCAGGTCTGCCGGCCATTGCGCTCAGCACCGACACCTCCGTGCTCACCGCGATCGCCAACGACTATTCGTTCGAACAGATCTACGCGAAACAGGTCTGGGCGCTCGGTCAGCCCGGCGACGTGTTGCTCGCGATCACCACATCCGGCAATTCCGCGAACGTGCTGGCCGCGATCGAAGCCGCGCATGAGCGCGAAATGATCGTCGTTGCGCTGACCGGCAAGGGCGGCGGACGCGCGCAGCAAGTGCTGAGCGACACCGACATCCACGTGTGCGTGCCGTCCGACCGCACGGCGCGCATCCAGGAAGTGCACCTGCTGACCATCCATTGCCTGTGCGACGGCATCGATGCCATGTTGCTCGGCGAAGACTGAGACTGATTTCGAAGGAGAGCTAGTTGATGAGCGTTTTCCGCATCAAGAAGACACTGGTGAGAACCGTGCTCGTGGTCGGGGTCGCGGCGGGCCTGTCGGCGACGCTGCAAGGCTGCTTTCTCGCCGTCGGGGCCGCGGCGGGCGGCGGCGCGCTGATGGCGACCGACCGCCGCACGCTCGGCGCGCAGACCGAGGATCGCGAGATTCAGGTGAAGGCGCTGTCGCAGATCAGCCAGAATCTGCCGGACTCCGCGCACGTCAACGTCACGGTGTTCAACCGCCGCGTGCTGCTGACCGGCGAGGTCGCGGGCGAGGCGTCGAAGCAGCGTGCAGAGAGCATCGTGCGGAACATGAACAACGTGAATACGATCGTCAATGAACTGGCGATCGCGCCGGCGAGCTCGTTCTCGTCGCGCACCAACGACACCTACCTCGAAACGCGCGTGAAGACCGCTCTGATCGCCGAGAAGAACATTTCGGCGAACAATTTCAAGGTCGTGGCCGAGCGCGGCAACGTCTATCTGATGGGCCTCGTCACGATGAATGAGGGCAATATCGGCGCCGACGTCACGAGCCGCGTGCCGGGCGTCGTGCAGGTGGTCAAGGTGTTCCAGTACATCCAGCCGCAGGAAGCCGAAGCTGCTGCGGCCGCCGGTGCGACGGCGCCGGTGGCCGCCTCGCAGCCCGAGGTCAGCGAGCCGACGGTCGGCGCGATTCCCGATTCGTCGGTGAGCGCGCGGCCGCTCGATCAGCAGGCGCCTGCGCCGGTCAACTCGTCGACGTCGGTGCGGCCGGGTAATCCGAAGGCGGTGCCTTGATGCGCGGTATGACGCGTGCGGGTGTCGTGTTCGCGTTGGTGGTGGGCGCGCTCGCCGGCACGATGACGTCGGGTGCTCGCGCGGCCGAGGCGCCGCGCGGCCAGCAGGTCGCCGCCGCGAATGCGTGCATGGGCTGTCACGCGGTCGATCGCAAACTGGTTGGTCCGTCGTTCCAGCAAATCGCCACGAAGTACAAGGGCGACGCGCAGGCGCCGGCCAAACTCGCGCGCAAGGTGAAGGACGGCGGCTCCGGCGTATGGGGCATGATTCCGATGCCGGCCCATCAATCGATGAGCGATGCGGATATCCGCGCGGTGGTCGACTGGGTGCTCGCGGGCGCGCCGTCCAGATGAGGTTTTCCCGGGGCTGGAGGCTTGGTAAAAGGGAAAATGGCTGTGCTAGAATTATTTTTGTTGGGGGGGTAGCTCAGCTGGGAGAGCGTCGCGTTCGCAATGCGAAGGTCGGGAGTTCGATCCTCCTCCTCTCCACCATAAATTGTTTTAAAAACAACGCACTACGTCTTTCGATGTAGTGCGTTGTTTTGCATTGAGAAGCACCTCCAAAACTTCGGCGGCGTCACCGATCCGTTCCTTTATGTGCGATCCACACGCGGGGGAATCACGCTGAGGCACGGCGTCGCTTACTCCCTTCGCCGCTTGTGTACACTGGTGCAGCAAATGTCGCGCACCCGCTGGGTCGAGCATATTAGGGCTAGTCGGCGTAACCACGCCATCCTCGGTGACGCGGACGACTTGGCGGACTTCCTGTTTTGCGCCTCGCGTCAGTCACTGACCATCGTTGGTGCACAGTTGCGTAAGCTGGACGGCCCTCATTGCTTCTACTGTGGGCGCGGAGTTACCGAGGCCGACGTCGATCACTTTGTCCAATTTTCGCTGTATCAAAGGGACCAAGCTCACAATTTTGTGCTCGCGCACCCGCCTGCAATCGCAGTAAATCGGACACGCTTGCTGCTAAGCCTCACCTCGAACCTTGGCTTGAAAGACTCATGACCCGAGCTGGCGAGCTGGATGAAATCGGCGCGTTAGCGGGCATGGCGAGTGATGGCATTACCGCACACAGAGTAGCGGTGTGGGGCTACACGAACGCCAGTGTCACGGGCGGCCGCGCATGGCTGTCTGCGTCGAGTTATGAGCGGGTGAGTACCGACTACCTTGGTCTTTTCGCAGACTAGACTTTGCTTGGCGCGGCGCTGCAACGGTGGTCTGCCACCATGACATTCCGGGTTCGGCCAATGAGGAGTCTTCCGCGTAACCGACTCCGAGCGACTGATCGACCTTCTGTTGCAGACACCCATAAGCGTCCACTAAATTCGGTGCGATTCTTAATCGCTGCCTCAACTGTAGCCGTTAGTATAGTTAGTATATTTATCCAGCGTTACTGCGTCCGTCACTTGACCTTGCCCGAACCCCACCCATAACCCAATGACCTACTTCGTTGATATTTTCTCGGTAGATACATTCGAGGGCTTTTCAAATACCCCCAAGAATACTGCAGGTTTCCACCCCAACCGCAAGGCTTGGGTTACCAAAATCAAACCCGGCGACAAAATTCTTTGCTACCTTAAGGGGCTGTCCTGCTGGGTAGGCATATTAGAGGTCATGGGGCCGATGGCGGAGGCGGCGCCGAGCAGCGAAATCCTCAGCGAGTACACGCTGCAATTCCCCGTGAAGCCGATCGTTTGGTTGACGAAAGGCGCACTTCTTCCCATTAAGCGTTCCGACGTTTGGGCCGCCCTATCCTTCACGAAGGACGTAACGCCCGGGGCCGGCGGGTGGAATGCCATCCTGCGTAGCAGTGGCGTTCGATTACGGGAACCCGACGGTCAGAAAGTGGAGGAGCTACTTTCTCACCAGTCCCAGCATCCGACTCCTGATGATATCGCTGACGAGACTTGGGAAAAGCACCGCAGCCTGAAGATGATTAATGCCGTGGGAAAGCTTGTGGCGGTGCAGATTCCCCTTGATGAGCAAGAGGCCGAAGCTCCTCAGCCTGAGACGCTTACTCCGAAACCATGCGACATACCAGACCCTGCAAATCTCCCGCCGCAGGTCCGAACTTCCCACAAGATGCAGGCGTTGCTCGCCGACATTGGGATCGCCATGGGATTTGAGGTCTGGATACCGAAGGCTGACAAGGAGGCTGTTCTTTCAGAGATGGGTAACCACGAGCTGTTGGCGGCCCTCCCCTACACGCAGCTTTCCGAACCGGCCATCAAGACGGTCGAACAGATTGATGTGCTCTGGCTACAAAAGAAGACCATCGTGCGTGCCTTTGAAGTCGAGCACACAACCGCGGTCTACTCAGGGATCTTACGCATGGCGGACCTACTGGCGCTGCAGCCCAACTTCCACACGAGGCTGCACATCGTGGCGCCGGAAGAACGGCGCAAAAAGGTGTTTCAGGAGCTGATGCGGCCGGCGTTCTCGATTTTCCCGCAGGGGCCATTGTCAGCGCTTTGCAGCTACCTACCATATGAGAAGGTGCAGGACCTGGCCGCTAACCCCACTTTGGAATATCTCAAGCAGGAAGTGCTGGACAAATACGAGGAATTTGCGGAGGAAGCGGAGTGAATTGCCCCGGGCTTGCTAGGCACTCCCTACAATCTTCGTTTGAAGAGGCGCTGCCCGTCAATCCTAGCTAGGAAGCGGCGGCTCTCCATTACAGACAGTCTAGAACTAACGTGCCGGAACATTTTTTTATTCAGTGAGACTTCGGTTCGACTCCCATCGCCAGCTTCACATCAATCACACGTAAATGATTGATCATCAAAGAAAAAACCAAGCTGCGATGCTTGCCCTTTCCGTTTCTGATCCATGTCTGGTCGCAGCGAAATCCAGGCACATAAGCGTCAAGACAACAACGGCAACCCTAATTCCTTGAGGAAGGCGTTGTGCGTGGCCTTAGCCTTGGAAATCTTCTTCTCGATATCGACAAGCTTTTGATTCACTGCCGTCAGATCAACCTCTTCATCAGTCACTGCCGTGCTGATGTAGCGCGAGATATTCAGGTTGAAGTCATGTTTCTCGATCTCCTCCATTCCCACTCGCCGGGAGTAGCGGGACTCCTCCTTCCGGAACTGGTAGGTGTCGATGATCTTCGCGATGTCTTCCTTGCTCAGTTGGTTCTGGCGTTTGCCTTTCACGAAGTGCTCGGCAGCGTTGATGAAGAGCACGTCGTCGGGCTTCTTGCACTTCTTGAGCACAAGGATGCAGACCGGGATGCCAGTGGAGTAGAAGAGATTGGCGGGCAGACCGATGACAGTGTCGATGTGGCCGTCCTTGAGCAACTTGGTGCGGATGCGTTCCTCGGCACCGCCACGGAAGAGCACGCCGTGCGGCAGGATGATGGCCATCACGCCTTCGTCTTTGAGGAAGTGGAAGCCGTGGAGAAGGAAGGCAAGGTCGGCGGCGGATTTGGGGGCGACGCCGTGGCTTTTGAAGCGCACGTCGTCGGCCGGCGCGCTGGTCGGCTCCCAGCGATAGCTGAAGGGCGGGTTGGCGACGATGGCGTCGAAACTCGGCTTCTTCGCCGGGTTCTGCTCCCGCATCATGTCCCATTCGTTGAGCAGGGTATCGCCGTGGAAGATGTCGAACTCCGTGTCCTTCACCCCGTGCAGCAGCATGTTCATGCGGGCGAGGTTGTAGGTGGTGATGTTCTTTTCTTGGCCGAATATCTTGCCGATGGTGCCGCCGGCCTTGCTCACTTTTTTGCGCACGTTCAGCAGCAGCGAGCCGGAGCCGCATGCGAAGTCCAGCACACTGTCCAGTCGCTTCTTGGCCCCGGTCCTCGGCTCTTGGCTGTCCAGCGTGACGATCGCGGAGAGTACGTCCGAAATCTGCTGCGGGGTATAGAACTCACCCGCCTTCTTGCCGGACCCGGCAGCAAACTGGCCAATCAGGTATTCATAGGCATCGCCTAGGGCGTCGATGTCCGTGGAAAACTGCGTCAGTCCTTCGGCGATTTTCTGGATGATGGTGCAGAGCTTGGCGTTCCGGTCTGAGTAGGTTTTGCCGAGCTTTGGGGAACTCAGGTCAATCTCGGAGAAGAGGCCCTGGAAGGTGCTCTCAAAGGATTCCGTCTCGATGTACTTGAAGCCCGCTTGCAGCGTGTTCAGCAGCTCAGCGTTTTGGGTGCGGGCCAGGTTGGCGATACTGTTCCAGAGGTGCGCGGGCTGGACAACGTAGTGGACCTTGCGCCGCATTTGTTTCTCGAACGCCAAGATGTCGTCCTCGTTGTTCGCATACCAGAGTGCCAACGGCACCTTGCGACTGTCTACACCCACGTCCGGGTAATCGCGGCCCAACTCCTTCTTCGCCGCCGTCTCGTAGTTGTCGGAGAGGTAGCGCAGAAAGAGGAAGGACAGCATGTAGTCGCGGAAGTCGTCCGCATCCATCGCCCCACGCAGTTGGTCGGCGATGCTCCAAAGAGTCTGATTGAGCCTTTTTTGATTTGATTCGTTCATATGGTCGTAGCAGGTGCGGTGGCGGTTGCGTTGGGTGCTGCGGTCGTTGTCGCCTCAAGAATGTCCGGCAAAGCAAACTGAAACCTGGTGGTGAAGTCTCTCAGAATGCGACGGAACAGCTCTTGGTTGTCCTCGCCCATTTCAGTTGGTTCGTTAATGGCATATTTGCCGTGGCTGAGGAGGTTCAGGGAGCGGTTGTAGAGCGCTCGATCTTGCTCGTTATCCAGCACCTTGAGGCAGAAGGAAATGTCCGCGTGCCCAAAAAACGAAGCAGTCTTCTCCATGATGCTGCGAAGCGCATTGAAGTGAAAAGTATAGAGCTTGCCTGTGCCGGGTTCGGCGGCCAGTTGGACTTCGGCTAAAGACGCAACGTGATGGAAGAACGGCGTGTCCTCGGTGGCACGCAGGGTATAGGCACCGCCTCCACTGAGGCGGTGCAGAAAGTAGCGCTTGTGAGTCACTTTCGGCTCCCCCTCCTTCGTCCTGCCGATTTCGTTGCACATCACGTTGAAGAAAAGAGCGTGATGGGAGGAAAAGACAATCTTAATGGGCGCGGGGGCACCGTTCTGATCTTTCCTGCTTGCAGCCCGACGCAGGAGCTGGGCGAGATCGCAGGCGACAGAGATAGCGTTGTTATCGTCCAGTGAAGAAATCGGATCGTCGATGTAAAGATATTTCTTCGACTGATATGAGACGTGTCCGTCGAGCATCCGCTCGCAAATGGCCATGAAGAGGCACCAGATGAAGATGTTCTGCTCGCCACGGGAGATCTTGATGTTCTCCGCCTCACCTTTTCGAAAAGAGACCTTCCATGTTTCGTAATCAATGTCGAAGTCAAAGTCGGCGTAGCGGCTGAGATAGCCCGCAATCGTTTCGTCGAGCGCGAGGTCCTTCAGGCCATTGAAGAAAGTTGAGTCGGGATTTAGCCGCAGATGCCGGAGTGAATCACCGTCGAGATCGTTTTCCCAAGTAAACAAGTCTTCAGTAAAGGCGTTGAAGTAGAGGGTGTCGGCGTTGCCGTTGTTCTTGCGCTTGCCCGTGTCCTTAAACTCCATCGAGAGCCGCGTCTTGCCGGTTCGGTTGTAGGCATAGAGGAGGAGGAGTTCGACGCCGCAGAGATCGTCGCGCAGCTTTCTCGCGAGTGTCCGCAGATTGGCATATTTGCTGATCTTTGGCTTGTTACTCATGCCTCAACTTCTTCCGGAGATGGGAAAAGCTGCTGCATCAGACCTTTCTTGTGGGTCTTGAGGGCTACGAGCTTTTGAGTTTCGGCGGTGATCAGGGCGTCGAGGCTGCTCAGGCACGAGGCGATGCGTTGTTGTTCTTCGACTTTCGGATGCCTGAGGTTGAGAGTGATAAAGACAGAAGACTTAATGCCTTTCGCCGTCGATCCAGTGCTGTGAAAATCAATCGTCTGCTGCATCTGCGGGCCAAGCAGCGATTGGAATAGAAACTCCGGAACGCATTTCTTGGTTTTGCATCGGAGCGTGATGATCCGCTGCCCCAAAGCAAACTTTCCGTCATTTGGGAAGAGCGCCACATTCCCAAGTGGTGCCTCTGTGGTAAAAAGTATATCGCCCACCTTTGGTATCCCTTTGGTCATCCATTCATCGTATGCCTCGGCATCGATATATTCGTCATTGGTCATGTCGAGCCAGCCGAACCTCACATTCTTGGCTGTGATAAGTGGCACGCCTGATTCTGCTTTGGGTGGTGGCTTGCCTCGATAGTCGATGATCCGTTCGAGACAATGGTTCAGCTCTGTCACCTCCCACTCTCCGCCGTTTTGGTATTCGGGGAAGCGAAAGCGGGGTTGGGTTTCGCCTTCGCGGGGGAAAAGCTGCTGCATCAGCCCCTTTTTATGGGTCTTGAGCGAGTCCACTTTCCGGCCTTGAGCGTCCATTAGCTCGTCCACCGAACTCAGGCACTCGACGATTTTATGTTGTTCGCGAACAGAGGTTTTTCCGCTTGGAAGAGGCACAGGCAGAGCGAGCAAATCGCCGTTGTTAATGCTCAGCGATCCATGGGCACGTGCACCGACCTCGATAAATTTCCGCAACCACTTACCATGCAGATTGCCGAGAAACAGGTAGTTCAGGTATTGCGGGACAGGCGACTCACCGTTGATGCGGAAGCAGGTGAAAATGCTGTTCGGCACAGCGGCAAGATCATTACCGGAATATAACGCGATGAAGCCTTCGGGATACTCCTTGGTGGCGCTCTTGTTGTAGGCGAAGTCGTCCTTCTTAAGAAGGAGGTAGTTGGCATAGGAGCTTCCGGCGATAATGCGCCCGAACTTCTCCGTCTGGCTGACCAAACCAACGCCAGAGGTGATGCTCATGGGAATGCAGGCCTTATCTCCTACTTTCTCGGTGCTGACTTTCGCAACCGATCCAAGCGTCGCAGTTGTCCAGTCTTCAGCCCCCCGAAACGCCGGAAATCGGAGCTTCGGCACCAGCGCGGGCGCGACCTCTTCCTTCGTGGCGCTGGTTTTCATCTTACGGCTCATAGGCGCTGAGTCCTGAAATGTCGCGACCACCGCCGCGTTTGGTGAGGAGGGGATGCAGGTCTTCCATCAGGGCGAGTTCGGCCTGCGTGCGGGCTTTCCAGCCGAGGTCAAGCGGGCCCATGAGGTCGCTGAGCTGTTGGCCATCGAAGATCATACGGTCGAGGATGCCGTCTACGAAGGCTTGAAGGGCGGCAGTGGCGAGGCCGTGCTTCGCGGCAATGGCGGCGAGTTCCCTGGCGTTCCTCTCCGCCTTGAAACGGGAGTAGCCTTCGCGGATGGCGGCCTCAGAGAGACCCTCGCCTGCTTTCAGCGTGCCGATGTATTCGGCAATGTCGTCGCGCTCGTCCATGAACTTAGCATCGGCGCTGATGAGGCCGATGAGTTCCTCGCGGGTCATCTTCGACTTGCCCGGGCCTTTTTCCGAGAACTTGGCGATGAGGCCCATGATGTAGTCGTAATCGATGACGGAGGACGCGAAGAGAACGAACTCGAAGTCGAGCTGGTCCACGGGGTCGGTGGCGCCGGGTTTGTCGCCGTCCTTGCCCTGCTGGTCTCTGAGCGTTTTGGCGGTTTCCAGATACTGTCCTCTGAAGCCGCGCAGGTTTTCCTCGGGGAGCACCTGCTCGATGGTGGCTTTGTTCTCCTCGGTGAGGTCGGTGTATTGGTCAAGCTGGGTCTTGAGCCGCTGGACCTCCCTGAAGTGGGTGACGAAGGCGGCGCGGGCCTCGTCGCCCTTCAAATTAGCCACGGAGGAAGGCGTGCAGGTTAGGCCCTGGGACACCATAAAGTCGTCGAGTTTTTGCACTGCGGCCTCTAGCCTCTGGATCACAATAGGCGCCTTGTCCACGAGCCAGATTTCTCGCGCCTCCCTGCCAGTCTTCTCACCGGAGAAGAGAGCGATGGCGGCATCCACGGCGTCCTGCTGCTGGCGGAAATCGAGGATGTTGCCAAACGGCTTTATCCCTACGGGTTTCGTATCTTCAGTCTGAACCGAAGTCAGTACGCGGTTTGTGCGGGAGAAGGCCTGGATCAAGCCGTGATGCTTGAGGTTCTTGTCCACATAGAGCGTGTTCAGGAACTTGGAATCGAAGCCTGTGAGCAGCATGTCCACGACGATGGTGATGTCGATCTTCTGCGCCGGGGGGTAGTCCGTATTCGGCCACTGTTGGTCTTTGATGCGCTTCTGCACATCCTGATAGTAGCGGTCGAACTCGCTGAGGCGATGATCGGTGCCGTAGCGGGCGTTGTAGTCGGCGAGGATGGCCTTGAGGGCGGTTTTCTTTCCCTCGGGGTCTTCTTCGTTGTCCGCTTGCTCCTGAGGCAGGTCTTCTTGGATCTGCTTCACATCAGCATCGCCTTCTGCGGGCGGAGAGAAGACGCAGGCGATGTTCAGCGGCTTGAAGTCGGGATTGGCGGCCTGTTTCTTGGCCTGCATCGTCTTAAACAGCGCATGATATTCGATGGCGTCGTTGATTGACGCGGTGGCGAGTATGGCGTTGAAGCGGCGCTCAGCAGTGGCGGCGTCGTGCTTGGCGAGGATGGCTTCGATGACAGCCTTCTTTGCGATAGCTTCGCCGGGCTTCGGCGGGTTCTTGCCCTCGGGCTTGAAATAGTCGATGCGGAAACGCAGGACGTTCCCGTCCTCAATGGCGTGGGTGATGGTGTAGGCGTGAAGCTGCTTCTGGAAGAGGTCTTCAGTGGTGCGCATGGAGGCCGCGGTGCCCTCAATCATCTGCACAGAGGCGTTCTTTTCGAAGATTGGCGTGCCGGTAAAGCCGAAAAGCTGAGCCTTCGGGAAGAACTCTTTAATCGCTTTGTGGTTATCGCCGAATTGCGAGCGGTGGCACTCGTCGAAGATGAAGACCATGCGTTTGTTCTTTAGGGCCTCAAGCTGCTCCTTGTAGGTGGCCTGGCCGTTTCTTGTGCGCTGCTTGTTACGCTTGCTGTTTTCGTCCAGCGCGAGACCAAGCTTCTGGATGGTGGTGACGATGACCCTGTCCGCATAGTCCTCTGAAAGCAGGCGGCGAACGAGGACGGTGGTGTTGGTGTTTTCTTCGACGCAGCCTTCTTGGAACTTGTTGAATTCCTCCCGCGTCTGGCGGTCGAGGTCTTTGCGGTCCACGACGAAGACGCACTTGTTGATGTGGTCGTTTTCCTTAAGTAGGGTGGAAGCCTTGAAGGAGGTGAGCGTCTTGCCGCTGCCGGTTGTATGCCAGATGTAGCCGTTGCCGTTGTCTTCGTCGATGCACTTCACTATGTGCTGCACGGCATAGACCTGGTAGGGCCGCATGATCATGAGCTTTTGCTCCCCGGCGAGCAGCACCATGTAGCGGCTGATGGTGCGGCCGAGGTCGCACTTTTTCAGGAAGCGCTCGGCGAACTCGTCGAGTTGGGTGATCTTGCGGTTGTCCTCGTCCGCGAACTCATAGATGGGTAGGAAGCGCTCGTCGGCATTGAATGCGAAGTGGCGGCTGTTGTTGTTGGCAAAGTAGTAGGTGCGGTCGCGGTTGCTGACGATGAAAAGCTGCATGAAACAGAGCAGCGTCTTGGTATAGCCGTTGCCAAGGGCGTTCTTGTACTCGACGATCTGCTCCATGGCCCGGCGCGGATTCACGCCGAGAGTCTTCAACTCGATTTGCACACAGGGCACGCCGTTGATGAGCAGGATGACGTCGTAACGGTGGTGGCTGTTGTCCGTGTTGATGCGGAGCTGGTTGACGACCTCGAAGTGGTTTTTACACCAGTCCTTGAGGTTGACAAGGGTGTAGTTCAGCGGCGTGCCATCGTCGCGGGTGAAGGCATTGATGTTGCGCAGGGTCTTGGCAGCGGTAAAGACATCCGGAGTGACGATTTCATCCAACAGCCTGGCGAACTCGGTATCCGTGAGGCGGACCCTGTTCAGGGCTTCGAATTTCTCGCGGAAGTTTTTCTCAAACGCGGCGCGATCGCGGATGTCGGGACGCGGCGTGTACTTAAGCTCACCGAGCTTGGCGATGAAATCTTGTTCAATCTGACTTTCGGCCGTGTTCATAGTGTTTGCATTTTTGCGCAATAGCCTTGAATTCTACAGCTTCGGACCTATCCGTGATTTTGTGGGTGAGGCATATCATGAGAGGTAAAAGTCATGGATACGCCGATGAAGAAGAGCGCACGGTTGCTTCACAGACGGCGGCCCGAGGGCCGCTGTCTGCCCTGCCTGAAGGGTTGATGGACCAGCTGGTCAAAGGGCCTATGACGGCGGCCGAAGTGCAGGACCTGATGCTGGCGTTCAACAAGGCGCTCATCGAGCGCGCCACAGGCGCCGAAATGAATCTGCATCTGGGATACAGGCCGGGGCAGCCCAAACCCGCTGGACAGGCCCACGAGCGCAACTGTGCCAGCGGCAAGACGGTGATCACTGACCGGGGCGCCGTCAAGGTGCAACTGCCCAGAGACCGCGATGGCAGCTTCGCGCCGATCCTGATTCGCAAACACGAACGCCGCTTCACGGGATTCGACGAGCGCAGCATCGCAATGTACGCACGCAGCATGAGCGTGCGCGAAATCCAGGCGTTTCTCGCGGAGAGCTATGGCACCGAAGTCTCGCCCGATTTCATCAGCTCGGTCACCGATGAGGTGATGGCCGAAACGCTGGCCTGGCGAAGCCGTCTGCTCGACCTCATGTATCCGGTGGTGTTCTTCGATGCGCTGCGCGTGAAGATTCGCGGCGATGGCGTGGTCAGCAACAAGGCCGTGTCCGTGGCGCTGGGCATCCAGGCCAACAGCCAGCGCGATGTGCTCGGCCTGTGGATCGAACAGACCGAGGGCGCGAAGTTCTGGCTCAAGGTGTTCAATGAACGGAAGCCACTGAGCTGCCAGGACATCTTGATCGCCGTGGTCAATGGCCTGAAGGGCCTAGCTGAGGCGATCGGCACGGCATATCCGCGCACGACCGTGCAGACCTGCATCGTGCATCTGATGCGCGACAGCCTGGAATACGCCGGCTGGAAAGACCGCAAGGACGTTGCCGAGGCGCTACGGCCCATCTATGCCGCGCCCAGCGAACAGGCCGCGCGGGAGGCCCTGCAGGCGTTTCCCGGTGGCCCGCGGGGAGCGAAATATTCGACTATCGTGCAATCCTGGTAACGCGCATGGGAGCATGTCACGCCGTTCTTTGTGTTCCCGCCGGAGATCCGCCGGGTCGTCTACACCACAAATGCCATCGAGAGTCTGAAGATGCAACTGCGCAAGATCATCAAGACCCGCGGCCACTTCCCGAACGACGACGCGGCGATCGAACTCCTCTGGCTGGCCCTGCGCAACATACTGGCCAAGTCCGTGCGGGCCACCTTCGACTGGAAAACCGCCATGAACCAGTTTGCTATCCTGTTTGGCGAGCGATTTACTTTGGCACGTGGGTAACGCTATTTAAACCGCGTCGCACACAAAAATTCGGACAGGTTCCGGTCGGGAGTTAGATCTCACGTTCAAATGAACCCACACAAAGCCCTTCCCTGGGGGCATATCTGAAATCACTGGTAAGCGCGATGCCCGTCCCGCGGCCCTCAGCGCGATTATTCGATCCTCCTCCTCTCAACAAAAACCGGCCTCCCGCCGGTTTTTGTCTTTCTTCATCGACCAACGCACATCGTCATTGCCCTCGATGAACGAGTTGACCGCATGCCGTGCCTTCGGGAACAGCAGGCGCGACGCGCAGGCGAAAAAGCTCCGGTCAGAACTTATCCCACCTCTCCGCGATCAAGTCGGTCGCGCGTGCGACGGCGTGCATGACCTCGTTCATCGTCCTCCCCGCTTCGCCAGCGAGCGCCGAGCCGTCGCGGATCCGGTCGACCGACGTCGCGATCGGGTCCTCGATCTCCTGGCGGCGCTCGACGAGCGTTGCGCGAGGCTGCGCGCCTCGCTTGCCACGACCGCGAAGCTGTGAGTCCCTGCTCGCGGGCGCGCGCCGTTTCGACGGCCGCGTTCAGCGCGAGAATGTTGGTCTGAAACGCAACGCCTCGATGATCGCCGTGATGTCCGCGATCTTCGTCGAGCTGTCGATGATGTGCCACGTCGTATTGACGACCTCCGGCCGGCCACCGCGCTGCCCTTCTGCGCAACAGACAACGCAATGACCGAAAAATTAGAAGCTTGCACGGTTTTGCGCGTATTTAAAATGCGTGATGAATGCATCGCCTTTCGTTTGAATTTCGGTCTCTTTTCCATTTGGCAGCAATTCTCCATGCCAGCACAGCGGTGCTTTACCGGAGGACAATGTTTTATTCATCCACCCGGAGCGGTCACGGTTGAGGTAGGCTTAGCCAAACCCATCATGTCCCCCGTTCTGCGCCCAGATGGACTGTCTCCCCTCGGGGCACGCACCACAATAGCTCGTCTCCACGTATGTCAACACCGGACCCCAACAACCGCGATCTCCGCGCCGCCTTAAGCGACCTAGACGGCGCCCGCGACTGGATGGCGTCCATCTGCGGCCCCCACGGCCTCCAGGTCAGTCACCCGGAGCGCTTGCGCTTCCACCAGTCCGGCACCGTACTTCGTTCGATGGCGACGACGATAGGCTACGTCGAATACGGCACCGACGTGACGGTCGCGGTGAGCGAGAGCAGTCCGCTGAACTGCTACAGCGTGAGCCTGCCGATGGTCGGTCAACAGGAGCTCGCAGCACACGGCAAGAGGTGGTTGTCAGATCAGGATTGCGGTCTGATCGTCAGTCCGCAGGAATCGCAGGATCTCGCGATCACCGGCAATTGCCGCAAGCTGCACGTCGCGATTCCTCGCTCCGCGCTCCAACAGGTGCTGCAGACGATGCTGCAACGCCCCATCGAAGCGCCGCTCGTGTTCCAGCCTGACATGGACGCAGCCACCGGCGATCAGGCATCGTGGTGGCGCATGGTCAAGTTCCTGGCCGGCGAGATGGAGCGCTCGGGACCATCGCTGGGGCAGCTTTACATGTCCAGCGAGTTCGAACTGACGTTGCTGAAGGGGCTGCTGCTGTCACAGCCGCATAACTATTCGGAACAGCTGGCCAACGCGACCGCGCCGACGCCACCGCATTATCTGACCCGCGCGCGCCAGTTCATTCACGACAACGCGCGCGAGCCGATCACGCTCGAAGACATCGAGCGCGCTTCGGGTGTGTCGCGCTTCAAGCTGTTCGACGGCTTCCGTCAATATTTTGGCTGCGCGCCGATCGCGTATCTGAAACGCTACCGGCTCGAATCGGCGCGGCGCGACATTCTCGACGACCGCTCGGTGCGCAATATCTCGTCGGTGGCGCTGGGCTGGGGGATGTCCCATCTCGGCCGTTTCTCGACCGAGTACAAGGCGTTGTTCGGCGAGTCGCCATCCGAGACGCTGAAGCGCGCGGCACGGCGTTAGAACGTCCTATCGCGCGTTGCTTTCGCCGAACTTCTCGTAAAACAGCCGGTAATCCTGAATACCATGTTCGGTGAGCCAGGTCTTGATCGCTTCGACCATCGGCGGCGGTCCGCACACGTACATGTCGAAGCCATTCGATTCGAGAAACGAGCGGTCGAAATGCTCGGGAATCAGCCCGGTCTTGCCCGACCATCCCGGCGCCGGATTCATCACGACCGTCTCGACCGCGAATCCTTCGATGCTCGCCTTGTAGCCGTTGATGCGCCCGGTCTCGCACAGATCGGCTGCATTCGTGACGCCGTAGTACAGATGCACCGGATGCGCGACATTGCGTTTCGCCGAGATGTCGTCGAGCATGCCGAGGAACGCGGAGAGTCCCGTGCCGCCCGCCACCATCACGAGCGGACGCTCGACCTGGCGCAGATAGAACGCGCCGAGCGGCGCCTCGAACTCGACCGTATCACCGGCTTTGCAACGTTCGCGCAGATAGTTGCTCATCATGCCGTCGGGCAGCAGACGGATCAGGAATTGCAACTCGTTGCGCGCGTTCGGATGATTCGCGAACGAGTACGAACGCCATTCTTCGGTGCCGGGCACCTTCACGCGCGCATACTGGCCCGGCAGAAAATCGAGCTGACGCTCATGCGCGCTCGCATCGACTCGCAGAATCGCGGTCGTCGCCGAGACCAGCTCGACGCCGACCACGCTCGCGCACACGGTGCTCGTGCCGGCGCCTTCGCACAGCGTCGAGTCGAAGTCGAAATAGAACGACGCATCCGACTTCACGCGCGTCTGGCACGAGAGGATCTTGCGCTGCGCGAGGTCTTCTTCGCTGAGCGCTTCCTCGTCGACGTAATCGAGCGTGTAGTCGCCCGATTCGCAGCGCCCCTGGCAGGTGCCGCACACACCTTCGCGGCAGTCGAGCGGAATGTTCACGCCGTTCTTCAGCGCCGCGTCGAGCAGCAACTCGTTCGGACTCACATCGAAGAACGCGGTTTTGCCATCGGCAAAGCTCAACGCGACCTTATGTTTCATCGTCGTGCCCCCGGCTCACAGATGGTAGAAATCCAGCACCGCGTTGATGTGGTCGTTCAGCAGCAGCACGTGCTTGCGCTTGATCTTCCAGCTATCGCCCGACGCTTGCAGGTCGTACACCGCGCGGCCGTAGAAGTAGTCGGTCGAGCCGTGACGCGTGTACAGCGTCGACCAGTTCACGTTCGCTTCGACGCTTGAATCTTCGCGCTCGCTCAGGCGCACGTTACTGATCTGATGCATCGTGCGCGGCAGCGGTGTCGACGCGGCCGACTTGCCGGTGCGCAGCCGGAACACGCGGTCTTCGAGACCGGCGCGATCCGAGTAGTAAATCAGCGACATGCCCTGCTTCGGATCGGTCGTGTACACGTGCTCGGAATCCCACTGCGGCACATGAAACACGCTCTGCGGATCGAATAGATCGAGGTATTCGTCCCATTGCTGCTTGTCGCACAGATCGGCCTTCAGATACAGAAACTGCTCGACGGAGTGTTGGAGTTGGCTCATGCCTGCTCTCCCTGCGATTCGATGGATTTGTCGAGACCCTTGAGGATCGCGTCGCGCCAGGTGCCGTGCTGGTTCACGTAAAGCCCTTCGTGGGTCAGCTCGGTGCCGGTCAGATTCGGCTCGATGCCGAGCAGCGTGGTGTTCGCGGTCGCGCCGCTGGCCCACTTGTGATGCCCGCGCGAGATGTCGCTCCAGCGTTCGAGGCGCGCCTGGAAGCCGCGCTGCTGCTCGCGGAACTCGACGAGGTCGTCGGGCGTGCCCATGCCGGACACGTTGAAGAAGTCTTCGAACTGACGGATGCGGTTCTCGCGATCCTTCGCCGACTCGCCCTTCACGCCGATGCACTGGCTGATGACCTCGGTCTTGTTCCACGCGACCGGCCGCACGATGCGCAGCTGCGAGCTGATCTGGTCCATGAAGAACAGGCTCGGGTAGACATTCAGATTGCGCAGCCGGTGCATCATCCATTCGGCCTTGTCCTGGCCATAGGCTTCGACGAGCCGCGGCATCACGCTCTCGTAGCCGGGACGCACTTGCGGATTCGGCATGTCGCTGAACAGGACGCTGTGGCCATTCCTGAACGCGAACCAGCCGTCGTCGGTTTCGCTGTCGCCGGCGCCGAGCTTGCTGTAGTCGAGCGTGCCGCCGGGGTTATCCCCTTTCTTCGCATTCGCCTCGATGCGGTGCTGCACGGTCGCCACGTAGTTGTAGTGCACGGTGCTCACGTGATAGCCGTCGAGACCGTTCTCGTTCTGCAGCTTCCAGTTGCCGTCGAACGTGTAGGTCGACTTGCCGGGCAGCACTTCGAGCTCGCCGGTCGGCGACTGCGCGACCATCATGTCGAAGAAGATGCGCGCGTCGCCGAGATAATCTTCGAGCGTGTCGATGCCGTCGACGTCGAGGCTCACGAACACGAAGCCCTTGTAGCTCGCGATGCGCGCTTTCTTCAGGCCGCGCACCGACTTGTCGAAGTCGTCGCAGTATTCGCCCGGCGCCTTCACCTTCACGAGCCGGCCGTCGTTCTTGTAGCACCATGCATGGAACGGGCACGTGAAGGTCGACTGGTTGCCCTTGGTCATACGCGTGAGCGTCGCGCCGCGGTGCTGGCACGCGTTGATCATCGCATTCAGGCTGCCGGCGCCGTCGCGCGAGATAATCAGCGGCTGGCGGCCCGCGCGCATCGTCAGGAAATCGTTCTTGTTGGGGATCTCGCTTTCGTGGCACGCATAGATCCAGGCCTTCTCGAAGATGTGCTCCATCTCGAGCGAGAACAGCTCGGGCTCCGTGAACATTTCGCGGGCAATCCGGTACACGCCTTCCGCGGGGCGGAAGTCCAGACAGCCGCTGACGAATTCGCGCCATTCCGAGGCGCTGCGCTTCTCGCTCATGATGTGTCGCTCTCCTTGTGTTCAATCGTTTGAACGTGACAGGCTCGATTGAATACCCAAGTGGCGAGGCCAACTATCCAGCCAATTCGCATTTGCTATCCGAATAATTGGACGGCACCCGGATAATCTGGCGATCGGGCGCAACCCCCGCCGGACGGGACTTCTGGCGTGCCGTTCTGGCGCGTGCGGGCAAACACCCGGATACGCAAACGTTTGCCTGTACGCCATGTCTGCTACGCTAACGTTTTTCGTAGGTCGCGTTTTTGACGGTGATTGCCGAGACGCGGCCGCTTCTTCACGCGCGACGTTCAGCGCATGTCAGAACCAAAAACGCATGGTGACGCGCCGACCGAACAACGTGATTGCGATCAGTGTCTTGCTGGCTGGCGCGATCCTCGCGATCGCCGTGTCGCTGCTCGCACAGATGCGCGAAGATGCGTTGCGGCGCGCGCAGGACTCCGTCGGCAACATATCCCTGCTGGTCCAGCGCGACGTGTCGCGCAATCTCGAGATCTACGACCTGTCGCTGCGCGCGGCGATCGACGGACTGAAGCAGCCGGGCGTGCTCGATCTGCCGCCGGAGATCCGCCAGATGGTGCTGTTCGACGGCTCGATCAGCGCAAAGGACATGGGCTCGGTATTCGTGCTCGACGAGAACGGCAACGTGCGCTTCGATTCACGCGCGTGGCCGCCGCGCGCAAGTAACCATGCGGACCGCGACTACTTCAAGGCGCAGCGCGCTTCACCCGACGTCGGCCTGTACATCAGCCATCCGTTCAGCCCGAGCGGCACCGACGACGACCTGCGCATCGCGCTGAGCCGGCGCATCGCGAGGCCGGACGGCAGCTTCGGCGGCGTGGTGGTCGGCACGCTGCGCCTCACGTATTTCCATCGCCTGTTCGACGGCATGAAGCTCGGGCCGAGCGGCTCGATGGCATTGATGCTCAGCGACGGCACGATGTTGATGCGCCGTCCTTACGATTCGAAAACGATCGGCATCAACCTGACCGGCACGGCCAACTTCTCGCGCTTCATCAAGGGGCCGAGCGGCGACTTCTTCGGCACGGCGGCGATCGATCGCGTCGAGCGCTGGTATGCGTTCCGCCATATCGACGGCTTTCCGCTGATCCTCGACGTCGCGCTCTCGACGCGCGACATCTACGTCGAGTGGCGGCGGCGCGCATGGATCATCGGCATGCTGATCGGCGCGCTCGACGTGACGATCATCGCGCTCGCGATCCTGTTCTCACGCCAGTTGCGTCTGCGCCGCGCGGCCGAGGAAGAGTTGCGCGAACTGGCGCGCACGGACGGGCTGACCGGCCTGAACAACCGCCGGACCTTCGAGCAGCACGCGAACGACGAATGGCGACGCGCGCAGCGCACCGGCCGGCCGCTGTCGCTGCTACTGATCGATGTCGACAACTTCAAGGGCTTCAACGACCTTTACGGCCATTCGGCCGGCGACGAAGCGCTGATCGGCGTCGCGCGCTGTATCGCGCAGAACGCGCGACGTCCGGGCGATACGGCCGCGCGCTTCGGCGGCGAGGAGTTCGCGGTGCTGCTGCCGGACACCGACGCGACGGGCGCGCAGCGGATCGCCGAGCAGATCCGCGCGGCGGTGCAGGCGCTGCAATGCCGCCATGTGGCCAGCACGCATCACGTGCTGACGGTGAGCGCAGGCGTTGCGACCGCGCAGGGCGCGGCGCTCGCGACGAGCCGCGCGCTCGTCGACGCCGCCGACGAAGCGCTGTATCGCGCGAAGGATGCCGGCCGCAATCGGGTGATGCTGTACGGCGCGCCGACGGACCACTCCTCGCGGGACGGCGCCGCGGTGACGCCGGACCCCGACCCGCGCCGCGCGAATTGACCCGCTTCCAGGGCTCGTTTCCCGAGCCACTTGTCGGCCCGCTTGCCAGCCCTTATTGCTCTCCGTAAACTCGCGCGTAACTTTTGCCGGACCCACGCCGCAGCGCGTGATCGGCACACACCACGCCGACCCAGAGGAGAATCCCCGCGATGGCCGCATCCTACTTCCCCCGCTGGCGCCGCCAGCCTGCCGCCGCCGAAGGCGGCATCGTCGGCATCGACGAACGGCTCGGGTGGCCGCAGATGTTCGCGATGGGCGTCCAGCACGTCGTCGCGATGTTCGGCTCGACCGTGCTTGCGCCGCTGCTGATGGGCTTCGATCCGAACCTGGCCATCTTCATGTCGGGGATCGGCACGCTGCTGTTCTTCGTGCTCGTCGGCGGGCGCGTGCCGAGCTATCTCGGTTCGAGCTTTGCGTTCATCGGCCTCGTGATCGCGGTGACCGGCTACGGCGGACACGGCGCGAACCCGAATATTGCAGTCGCGTTGGGCGGCATCATCGCGTGTGGCGTCGCGTACGGGGTGATCGGCCTGATCGTGGCGGCGGTCGGCACGGGCTGGATCGAAACGCTGATGCCGCCGGTCGTGACCGGCGCGATCGTCTGCGTGATCGGTCTGAACCTCGCGCCGATCGCCGTGCATGGCGTGAGCGGCAGCAATTTCGAGTCGTGGATGGCGCTCGTCACGGTGCTGTGCGTCGGCGCGGTCGCGGTGTTCACGCGCGGCATGCTCCAGCGTCTGCTGATCCTGGTCGGCCTGCTGCTCGCCTACGTCATTTACGCGATCGTCACGAACGGCCTCGGCATGGGCAAGCCGATCGATTTCTCGATCGTCGCGAACGCCGCGTGGTTCGGCATGCCGCACTTCATGTCGCCGGTGTTCGACCCGCACGCGATGACGCTGCTCGCGCCGATCGCGGTGATCCTCGTCGCCGAAAACCTCGGCCACATCAAGGCCGTCAGCGCGATGACGGGCCGGAACCTCGACCGCTATATCGGCCGCGCGTTTCTCGGCGATGCGCTCGCGACGATCGTGTCCGGCTTCGCGGGCGGTACCGGCGTGACCACGTACGCGGAGAACATCGGCGTGATGGCGGTCACGAAGATCTATTCGACGCTGGTGTTCGTGATCGCCGCGTTGATCGCCCTCGTGCTCGGCTTCTCGCCGAAGTTCGGCGCGGTGATCCAGACGATTCCGGGACCGGTGCTGGGCGGTGTGTCGATCGTCGTATTCGGGCTGATCGCGGTGACGGGCGCGCGCATCTGGGTCGTCAACAAGGTCGACTTCTCCGACAACCGCAATCTGATCGTCGCGGCCGTCACGCTCGTGCTCGGCGCCGGCGACTTCTCGCTGAAGCTCGGCAGCTTCGGGCTCGGCGGCATCGGCACCGCGACGTTCGGCGCGATCATCCTGTACGCGCTGCTGAGAAGAAAGCCGACGCAAGGGCCGGTGGCCTGAGCGTCTTTTATCGGCACTGGCATTTCAAGCGCCGGTGCCGATGCCGATGCGGCAGCCAACTCCTACCTTTTGCGCGCGGTCAGCGCCGTCTCCGACAGATCCACCTCGCGCATCAGCTTGTACAGCGTCTCGTCGTTGATGCGCTGGGTGTCGCGCAGGTCGAGCAGCGTCTTGCGCTCGGCGCGCATCGCCGCGAGCTTCATGCGGAATTCGAGCGCGTCGGCGCGGCGCGCGAGTTCGCGTGGCGCCTGTTCGTCGTCGAGCGTCGCGAGGCGGCGGCGGTACAGGTCCATCACCCGCGCGGTTACATCGGTCGCGTACGCCTGAGCCGATTCCTCGAGGTCCGCGCATTCCGTGTCGTGTAGATGATCGACCGCGCGAATCGCCGACTGCGCGGCGAGCGTACGCGCGAGTGCTTCCTCGGCGGCATGCGGGTCCTTGCCGCGCCGCCAGCCTCGCAGCAGCAGCGGCAACGCGGCCACCGCCACCAGCAGCGACAGCAGGATCACCCCCGACGCGATGAAGATCGCGAGATCGCGTCCCGGCAGCGGCGTGCCGTTCGGCAGCACCTCCGGCAGCGACAGCACGCCCGCGAGCGTCACCGCGCCGCGCACGCCGGCCACCGTCGTCACCGCTACCATGCGCAACCCGGGCACTGCGTTCGCGACGCCGTGCTTCGTCGCGCCGCGGCTCGCGAACCAGCGCAGCAGCCACACCCACGCGAAGCGCATCGCGTACAGCGCGAGCGCCACCGCAACGATATAGCCGATCAGCAGCGCGACCTGCGCGTCGTTGGTTTCGTGCGCGACGAGCAGCGCGCGGCCGAGGATGTGCGGAAACTGCAGGCCGAGCATGATGAACACCATGCCGTTGAACACGAACTCGATCATCGTCCACGTGCTCGAGGCCCGCACGCGCGAGGCGACCTGCCATTTTTCCGTGATGCTCGCGTAGTTCATCATCATGCCGGCGGAGACCGCGGCGAGAACGCCCGACAACTCGAAGCGCTCGGCGGTCAGATAGGCGGCGAACGGGATCAGCAGGGTCATCACGACGCCCGGCGCGGGATCGCCTTCTTCGGTGAGATTCAGGAAGCGCGCGGACACGAAGCTGAACACCGCGCTCACCGCCGCGCCGACCGCGAGGCCGCCCACCGCGATGATCACGAAGCTCACCGACGCTTCACGCAGCGAGAACGCGCCGGTCAGCGCGGCGGCGATCGCGAACTTCAGCGCGACGAGGCCTGACGCGTCGTTCATCAGCGCCTCGCCTTCGAGGATATGCATCAGTTGCACCGGAATCTTGCCCTTGCCGGCGATGCCGGACAGCGCGACCGCGTCGGTCGGCGACAACACGGCGGCGAGCGCGAATGCGACCGGCAGCGAGATCTGCGGCACCAGCACGTGCACGAAGTGACCGACCACCAGCACCGTCATGAACACGAGGCCTAGCGCGAGCATCAGGATCGCGCGGCGCGCCATGAAGAACTCGCGCTTCGGGATGCGCCAGCCGTCCGCGAACAGCAGCGGCGGAATGAACAGCAGCATGAAGATTTCCGGATCGAACGCGACGTGCAATTCGAGGCGCGGCCACGCGAGCATCGCGCCGATCGCGATCTGCACGAGCGGCAGCGGCAGCTTGAACGGCAGCGCGCGGGTCAGCATGCCGGACGCGGCGACGGCGAGTAGCAGGATCAGGACGGTAAAGACAATTTCCATCGTGTGTTTCGGGGGATGAAGGGGGTGTCCCGAGAGAGGGCGCGATGCGCAGGGTCGAGTGTAGCCCGGCGGCGCGCGCAGTTGCCGCGAGCTTCGCCGCGACGCGGCCTGCGAATCGGTGCACCGAAACGGTGCGTGCGACGCCCGCGGGCGGCGCACGAGCGCTGTCGCCGGTGCAATGTTTCGGCCGAGTTACAGCGCAGTGTGCGCCAGCGTGCGCATGGACCTTGCTTAACCGGTAACGATGACGCACATTTTGAGAGCTCGTTGCCGGTCGCGTTCGGACCGGCCGGCTCTCGCGTGAGAGGATTGCATGACGATTGCGCAACAGGAAAGGGCGGCGAGCATGCCGCACGGCTTCGAGGTCGAGGTGAGCTCGGGCCTTCAACGCTATTCGGTCCAGCACGGCGAACTGACGCTTACCAGCGTGTTCCAGCCGATTTTCAGTCTGTCGCACCTGCGCGCGGTCGGCTATGAGGGCTTGCTGCGCGCGCACGACGCGCTCGATCGCCCGGTGTCGCCGCTCGATGTGTTCGGCGAGGCCGCGCGCCTCGGCGACGCGCTGCAGATCGACCGGCTGGCGCAGACGCTGCATCTGGAGAACTTCAAGGTGCTCGGCGCCGAGCGCGAATGGTTGTTTCTGAACGTGCACCCGGGCGTGCTGACCGACCCGTATCTCGCGGCCGCATTGCTCGCCAATCTGCGGCGGCTCGATCTGTCGCCGCGGCGCGTCGTGCTCGAAGTGCTCGAGCAGAGCGCCGAAGATCTCGATCGACTCGCCGACGCGGTGCGCGAGTTTCGCGAGCGCGGCTTCCTGATCGCGCTCGATGATTTCGGCGCCGGCCATTCGAACATCGAGCGGATCTGGCAACTGAATCCCGACATCGTGAAGCTCGACCGCGTCATGCTGTCGCATGCCGCGCATCGCGCCGACATGGCGACGATCCTGCCGGGGCTCGTGGCGATGCTGCATGAAGCGGGCAAGCTCGTGCTGATCGAGGGCATCGAAACCGAGCACGAAGCGCAGATGGCGCTCGCCTGCAATGCCGACTTCGTGCAGGGCTTTTTCTTTGGCCGGCCGAATCCGGGTGTAGCCGATCCGATCCACGCGGCGGTTTGCATCGGCGAAGTCACCGAGCGTTATCGTGAGCAGGCCGAGGCACGCGAGCGGCGCAGCGCGAGTCGGCTCGCGCCGTATCTGCGCGCGTTCGAGCGCGCCGCGGAGCGTCTCGCCGCCGGTGAGCCGCTCGACGAGGTGTGCTGGAATTTCCTCGCGCTCGATCACGTGGCGCGCTGTTTTCTGCTCGACGCGAAGGGGCGCCAGGCCGGCCGCAACGTCGTGCTGCGCGCCGATCGCGCGGCGCACGAAACGCGCTTTCTGCCGCTCGCCGACGCGCAGGGCGCGAACTGGTTGCGTCGGCCGTACTTCAGCGTCGCGATCAATGTGCAGGAGCGGGTGCACGTGACGCGGCCGTATCTGTCGATCAACGAGGCGTTGCCGTGCGTGACGCTGTCGGTGGCAACGCGCGTCGGCAGCGAGACCTGCGTGCTGTGCGGCGATATCGACTGGGTCGAAGACGAACGCGACGCGCGCATCTGACATGATGTCGTTTTCAACGACACCAGGTTGCGCTCATGTCCGTGCTGCTCGAAGTGATTGCCACGACCGTCGCCGATGCGCGCGCTGCCGCGCAGGCCGGTGCCGACCGTCTCGAACTCGTGACCGCGATGGGCGAGGGCGGATTGACGCCGAGTGTGGGGTTGATCGAAGCGGTGGTTTCAGCGGTCGGCGTCCGGGCAGCTGGCGTACCCGTGAACGTGATCGTGCGGCCGCATAGCCGCGCATTCGTCTACGACGCCGACGACTACGCGGTGATGCTGCGCGACATCCGGGCCGTCAAGGCGGCCGGCGCGAACGGCATCGTGATCGGCATGCTCGATGCGCAGCGGGCGATCGACCGCGAAGGTCTCGCGCGCGCGTGCGAAGCTGCCGATGGACTCGCGATCACGTTCCATCGCGCGTTCGACGAGGCGCGCGATCTGCGCGAAGCGCTCGACGTATTGCTCGGTTTCGAGGCGGTGACGAATGTGCTGACGTCGGGCGGACAGCCGTCGGTGCTGCGGGCGCAAGCGACGATCGGCGAATTGCTGCGGCAGGCTGCCGGCTCGCATTGCACGGTGCTCGCCGGTGCCGGCTTGACGGTCGATGCGGTCGCGGAGTTCGTAAGCAAAACGCACGTCGAGGCCGTGCATTTCGGCTCCGGCGTGCGCGTGAACGGCAACGGACTCGCGCCAGTCGATCCGGCGAAGGTGATGCAGGTGAGGGCGCTGCTCGACGCAATGCAACGGTGAGCAGCGCAACGAACCACTTACTTCGCGACCACCACCGGAATGCCGCGCAATTGCCCGGCGCCCTTCATCTCCTCGAGCGACTTCTTCACCGCGACACCCGTCGCCGCATCGATGCCGAGGCGCGCGGCGAGGTCACGCTCACCACGCTTGACCCCAGCCAGATTCGCCAGCTTCACGTGCCCATACCCGCGCACGCGCGCATGCAGTTCAGCGAGTTTCGCGACGTCGTCGAGATGGCTCGCGTCGAGTTTCGCTAGCGCACGGTGCAGCGTGGCTTCGTAATCGCCCGCGAGCTCGCGCTCCATCTTGCGCTCGAGCGTGCGGCCGAACGGATCGAGCGCAGAGCCACGCAGACCGCGCCATTTCGCGAGCAGGCCGAGCACGGGCCACATCCACTGACCATAGGTTTTCTTCGTCGGCACGGCGCCGGGTTGCGCGCGCGTGAGCGTCGGCGGCGCGAGGTTGAAGCGGATCGTGAAGTCCTTGCCGGCGACGCCCTCGAACTGCGCTTCGAGCGCATCGCGGAACGCGGCATCGGTATGCAGACGCGCAACTTCGTATTCATCCTTCACCGCGAGCAGCCGGTAGAACGTGGTCGCGACCGCGCGCGTCACGCGCTCGCTCGCCGCATCGACGGCGGTTTCCGCGCGCCGTGCCGCATCGACGAGCGAGCGATACCGCTTCACATAAGCCGCGCCGCCATACGCGAGCAGCCGTGCTTCGCGATGGGCGATCAGCTCGTCGAGCGTATCGACCCGCACGCTCGGCTTCGGTGCATGACGCGACTGCCACAGCGATTCGAGCGCGGCGGGATCAGCCGCGGCCATGCGCCCGATCGAGAACGCGAGCTGGTTCATCTGCACGGCGACGTTGTTCAGTTCGATCGCGCGCATCATCGCGGCGAACGACACCGGCACGAGACCGAGCTGCCACGCGAAACCGAGCATCAGAATGTTCGCGCCGATCGTATCGCCGAGAAAACGCGTTGCGAGCGCTTGCGCGTCGCACGTCGACATACGCTCTTCCCCGGCCGCGTGACGCATCTTGTCGATCAGGGCGTCGGCATGCAGCGTCGCATCCGGGTTCTGCACGAAGCTCGCGTTCGGAATCGCATGCGTGTTGACGACGATGCGCGTGCGGCCATGTCGCACCGTCTGCAGTGCCTCGGCACTCGCGCCGACCACCATGTCACAGGCGAGCAGCACGTCGGCCTGCTGCGTGTCGATGCGGACCTGGTTCAGCCATTCGTCGCGGGCGGCAAAGCGCACGAACGACAGCACCGCGCCGCCCTTCTGCGCGAAGCCCATGAAGTCGAGCACCGACGCGCTCTTGCCTTCGAGGTGCGCGGCCATGCTGATCAAGGCGCCGACCGTCACGACGCCGGTACCGCCGACACCCGTGATGAGGATGTCGTACGGCGCGGCATCGAGTTGCGTCGCGGGAATCGGCAACGCGTCGACGTGCGTGGCGAGCGCCTGCGGATCGAACGCGTCGCCCGCGGCTTTTTTCAGCGTACCGCCTTCGATGGTGACGAAGCTCGGGCAAAAGCCGTTCACGCACGAGTAGTCCTTGTTGCACGACGACTGATCGATGCGGCGCTTGCGACCGAGCGCGGTTTCCACCGGTTCCACCGACAAGCAGTTCGACTGCACGCCGCAGTCGCCGCAGCCTTCGCAGACTTCCTCGTTGATGAAGAGCCGTTTGTTCGGGTCGGGGAATTCGCCCTTCTTGCGGCGCCGGCGTTTTTCGGCCGCGCAGGTCTGGTCGTAGATCAGCACGGTCACGCCGTCGATGTCGCGCAACTGGCGCTGCACCGCGTCCATCTCGCTGCGATGGTGAAACGTCGTGCCCTGCGGAAACTGGCCGTGATGGCCGTCGTATTTCTCCGGCTCGTCGCTGACCACGACGAAGCGCGACACGCCCTCGGCTTCGACCTGCCGCGCGATCTGCGGCACCGAGATGCTGCCGTCGACTGGCTGGCCGCCCGTCATCGCGACCGCGTCGTTATAGAGGATCTTGTAGGTGATCGTCGCGTTCGCGGCGACCGCCTGGCGGATCGCGAGAATGCCCGAATGAAAGTAGGTGCCGTCGCCGAGATTCTGGAATACGTGGCGGGTTTTCGTGAACATCGAATGCGCGGCCCAGTCGACGCCTTCGCCGCCCATCTGAATCAGCCCGGTCGTGTCGCGCTCCATCCACGACGCCATGAAATGACAGCCGATGCCCGCCTGCGCGATCGAGCCGTCCGGCACTTTCGTCGACGTGTTGTGCGGGCAGCCGGAGCAGAAGTACGGCGTGCGCTTCACGCTGTCCGCCGCGTTCGACAGGATCTGCGGCGCGACCAGATCGACGACGCGTTCACGGCGATCGAGCGCCGGCTTGTGCTTCGCGAGCCAGTTCGCGAACACCGGGAGAATGCGCGACGGCCGCAATTCGCCGAGCGACGACAGCAGCAACGTGCCATCTTCGGCGTGCTTGCCGATCACGACCGGCCGTGTGCCTTGTGTGCGGTTGTACAGATAGTCCTTGATCTGTTGCTCGATGACCGGGCCTTTCTCTTCGATCACGAGCAATTCGGACAGACCCGACACGAACGCGTCGATGCGCGTCATCTCCAGCGGAAACGACAGCCCGACCTTGTAGATGCGCACGCCGGCCGCGTCGAGATCGGCGACCGTCAGATCGAGCCGGCGCAGCGCTTCCATCAGATCGAGATGCGCCTTGCCGCAGGTGACGATGCCGACATTGGCGTGCGGGCTCGGCGCGATCCATTTGTCGATGCTGTTCATGCGCGCAAACTGGCGCACCGCGTCGAGCTTCGCGTGCAGACGCGCTTCGATCGTCAGACTCGGCAGATCGGGCCAGCGGTTGTGCAGACCGCCGGCTGGTGCTTCGAATTCCGGTGGCGGTGTCCATTCGGTTTGCAGCGCGTCGAGATCGACGGTCGAGCCCGATTCGACGGTCTCCGAAATGGCCTTGTAGCCGACCCACGCACCGGAGAAGCGCGACAACGCCCAGCCATACAGGCCGAATTCGAGCATGTCCGCGATGTTCGACGGATTCACGACCGGCATATGCCAGCCGATCAACGCGAAGTCGCTCTGATGCGGCATCGACGACGACACGCAGCCGTGATCGTCGCCCGCGACCACCAGCACGCCGCCGTGCGGCGACGAGCCGTACGCGTTGCCGTGCTTCAAGGCATCGCCCGCGCGGTCGACGCCCGGGCCTTTGCCGTACCACATCGCGAATACGCCCTCCACGGTGCGCTCGGGATCGGCTTCGACGCGCTGCGTGCCGAGCACGGCAGTGCCGCCGAGTTCTTCGTTGATCGCGGGCAGAAAGCGGATGTCGCTCGCGGCGAGCAGTTTTTTCGCCTTCCACAACTGCTGATCGACCATGCCGAGCGGCGAGCCGCGATAGCCGCTGATGAAACCGGCCGTGTTCAGGTTGCGGGTCGTGTCGAGCGCTCGCTGCATCAGCGCGAGGCGCACGAGCGCCTGCGTGCCGGTCAGAAAGATCCGGCCGCGCGTCGCGGTGAGATTGTCGGAAAGCTTGTAGTCGGCGAGTGCGGGCGTGCCGTCGATGGGCAGGCGAGCGGTCATGGGGGAGTCTCCAATGTTCTGGCTTCGCGCGCGGGCGGTGGGGTCACGGATGCCGCGCAGCGAAAGAGACTCTATTTTTTAGCGCTCGTGAGAGTGAATTATTTCTTCTTTAATCGGGCGTGCGCGAATGGGCGCGACGAGTCGCGCGTTTCGGCCCGCTTTTGAGCCGGATTTGCCACGCGGCGGCGCGCTTCGGGTATGCCCTGGGTGTCGTGAGGCGGCGAATGGGACGATGGCTATTGCTATTGCGCCGTGTTCGCCGCGATGTCCGGTTGGAGCGGTGCCGCATCGAGCGGCACGATTTCGTCGAAGTGCGCGTAGTCGATGTGGCTCACGCCGTCGCGCTCACTCATGATGTCGACGAACCGGTACTGCCAGACGATCTGGTCGCAAGTCCACATGTGGCGCGCCTGCATGGTTTGCGACGTCGATTCGTCGATGCCTTCGAGCGTGAGCAGCAGCGACACGTCGCGGCCTTTCAACGATTCGGCGTTTTCGCCGAACAGCGGACTCGCTTCGTCGATGATGTGCATCAGCGTCCAGCCGAGCTTGAAGACCGGGTGCTGGTCGCGCACCAGCGCGAGGTCGTAGAGCTTGCGCAGCGTAAAGCCTTCGATCGAGGTCTCCAGACGCATGATGCGCAGCCGCGCGCGTGCCTCGGCGATCACGTTCTGACGCGCGTTGGCCGAACGCACCATCAACGTCATGCGGCCGTCGATCGGCCGGATCACCGCGTAGCGCGCGAACATGATCTTCGCGTGCGGCCGCGAAAAGCGCGCGAAGATCAGCCCGGTCGCCAACGCGATGCTCGACATGCCGATGAAGATTTCGAGCGTCGCGATCCAGTGCGCGTAGACGGTTTGCGGATGCATGTCGCCGTAGCCGACCGTCGCGAGGGTTTCGACGCTAAAGAAGAACGCGCCGGCGAAGCCCTTCGGAAACTGATTCGCGATCGGAGCGTCGCCGAGCATGTAGAGCATGGCGAACACGGTGTTGAGCAGCAGGAACAGCAGCGCGAGCGACACGAAGAACCCCGGCCAGCGCACGCCGAGCGCGCGGTGATACAGGTCTTGCCACAGCGGTGTCGGCATGCCGTGCGCGATCACCACGCGATCGTCGAGACGCATTTCGCGACTGCCGCGCGCGCGGCGCCTCGGTGCGCTTGCGTCGGTGTCGGTGTCGCCGAGCGTGGAAAAACGGTCTGACGGTTCGCTTGCCATCACGCGCTCGTGGGGATGAAGACGTGCACAGCGTAGCATGGCGCGTTGTGCGCGCTGCGCGAGTTTCCGCGCGGTGCGAAGGCGGTGCGGCGCGAGGTATCGCCAGGGTGCGAGGTTGCGCGATGCCGTCGTTGAAATGCTTCCGGGCGCGTCCCGGAATTCAGGCTGGGTCAGGTCGCATCACGCGCGGCGAGCGGGTCGGGCGCAGCCGCGCGCCACACCCACCCACCCGCCGTCACGGAAACACGCGCGGCTTCGGAATTCCCGCGCCATGCTCGATATCGTCGACCGCCTGCCGATGCGCACTTTCCACCGCTTCGGCCTGCTCGGCATAACCCGCGTCGCCGCCGACCGTGGTCCACGCCTTGACGGCCTTCTCGCGATGACGGATTTCGTATTCCGCGTCCCAGCGCGCGCCACTGAGTTCAATCGGACGAACGTGGATCGAATACACGCCGTATTGGAACAGCTGTTCAGCCATGATCGCCTCCAGCCGGCCGATCCGGCAGCGGCGCGCCGATGCGCGAGGACGCGCGGCGCGCAGCCCCTGGTTCGGCCTACAGTTCGATTTCCCCGAGGATACGATGTGCGAGCGCTTTGGCTTCTTCGAGCGCTTCTCCCGGCGTCGACGACGTCGAGTCGACTTCGTAGAGCGTGGTTTCCTGATCGGCGCTCGGTTCGCCTTCGTCGCGCGCGAGGGTGACGACACCTTGCCAAGCGTCATGTGCGACTTCTCTTATCGACGCGGTGGCCGTGTAGAGCCCTTTGGTGTAGGTGACGTCCTCCATGGCCTCGCTCCTTTTCGCAAAGGTTTCGATGTTTTCATCCTAGCACGGCGTGGCGGGATCGGTTCCCGCCCGGGGCAGCTTCGCGCCGCGCGACGTGCTCGACATCCGTTACGCTACGCGCGCCCCAGGGCAGCAGAATTACAGCGCCGCGTTTTATAGCAGCGCGACCACCTCGTCGAGCGTCGGCGCGTGCGCACCGGCGTGCCCGCAAGCCGCCGCGCCGGCCGCGAGCGCGAACGCGAGATGCTCGGGCCACCCGCGTTGCGGCGCGCTCATCAGGCTGAACAGCAGACCGCCGATCGACGCATCGCCCGCGCCGACCGTATCGACCACTTCGACGCGCGGCGGCTTCGCCTCGATCACCGCGGCGCCGTCGAGCAGCATCGCCGCTTCGGGGCCGCGCGTGACGAGCACGCTGGCGGCGGGATTCATCGCGCGCAATTGCGCGAGCGCGGCGGCTTCGTCGCTGGTCTTGAAGATCATGCGCAGGTCTTCGTCCGATACCTTGATCAGATCCGCGAGCGCGGCCATCTTGCGCAGCGTCGGCTCGTAGCCGTGCTCCATCAGGTTGCGATAGTTCGGATCGAAGCTGATCTTCACGCCGTGCGAACGCAACTGGGCGGCGAGCTTCGCCAGTGTGTCGCCGAGCGGCTGACGCACGAGGCTGATGCAGCCGAAGTGCGCCCACTTCACCGCGTTCATCCAACCGGCGGGCAGCTTCGCCGGATCGAACGCGAGGTCGGCGCCGTTCTCGCCCATGAAGAAGTACGCGGGCGGATGCGTCTGATGCACGATCGCGAGCAGCGGCGGACGCTCGACGCGCTGCAGGAAGCGCATGTCGAGGCCGGCCGCGACGCTCGCGTCCCACAGCTCGTCGGAAAAGTTATCGACGCCGAGCGAGCCCGCGCACGCGGTCGGCAGGCCGAGGCGCGCGACGCAGCGCGCGGCGTTCCAGCCCGCGCCGCCCGGACGCGACAGCCAGTGCGATGCGCCGGTGCGCACGAGATCGGTCAGGATGTCGCCGGCGGATACGAAAACGGGGAGGTTGGTCGTCGCGCTCATTGTGCTTTCTCCGCGGAAGCCGCTGCGGCGGGAGCGGCTGATTCAGCCGCAGCGTTTTCGCCGAGCGCATGGGCAAGCACTTCGTAGCACGCGCCCATCGTGTGATAGTCGGTCTTGCCGGCCGGGCTCTTTTCGTCGCTGTACTTGCGGTTGTCGCAGGTGAGGATGCGATACCACGCGCCGTACTTGTGGTCCACGAAGTGCGTCCAGCTATAGCGCCAGATCTCGTCGTACCAGTCCCAGAAGCGCTCGTTGCCGGTGCGCTTGCCGAGCAGCGCGGCGCTCGCGAACGTTTCGGCCTGCACCCAGAAGTACTTGTCGTGATCGCACACGGTGCCGTCGGGGCCGAAGCCGTAGTAGAGGCCGCCGTGATCTTCGTCCCACGCGTGCGTCATCGCCGCGTCGAACAGTTCGATCGCGCGCGGCAGCAGCCACGGCAGCGGACGGAAGCGTTCGAGAATCAGCAGCAGCTTCGCCCATTCGGTCTGATGACCGGGCTGGAAGCCCCACGGACGGAAGATGTTCGAGCTGTCCTCTTCGTTGTAGTGCCAGTCGACCGACCAGTCCGCGTGAAAGTGCTCCCACACGAGCCCTTGCGACAGCTTCGCCTGGCGCAGCGTGATATTCGACGCGACGCGCTCGGCGCGATCGAGATACACCAGATGACCGGTCGCTTCGTGCGCGGCGAGCAGCGCCTCGGTGGTATGCATGTTCGCGTTCTGCCCGCGATACGTGCTGACGCGCCAGTCGGCCGACGCGTCGTCGGCATAGAGGCCGGCGGCGGCGTCCCAGAAGCGGTGCTCCATCAGCTCGAAGGTCGCGCCGATCATCGGCTTCGCTTCCTCGATGCCGGCCATCGCCGCGTGCGAGTACGCGAGCAGCACGAACGCGAGGCCGTAGCAGTGGCGCGTCGCGTCGAGCGTGCGCTGTTTGCCGTCGCGCCATTCGATTTCCCAGTCGTAGCCCTCGTGCTGCGAGTCCCAGTGCGCGTCGCGCAGAAAGCGCAGGCCGTGGCGCGTGTATTCGAGGTGCTTCGGGTCGCCGAACTGCCGGTACGCCATCGCGTAGTTGAACACGTAGCGGCAACTGCTGACCAGGTGGCGCGTGGTGCGGTTGTAGATCGAACCGTCGTCGCGCAAGAAGTGGTAGAAGCCGCCGCTCGGGTCGAGCACGTTCGGCGCGTAGAAGCGCAGCGTGTCTTCGATGTGCGCGAGCAGGAACTCGCGCTTGCGGAAGCTGGCGACCGGCGGCGCCTTCGCCGCGTCGGTGGAAAGTTGAAGCGGATCGGTTAGCGTCATGGCGTTTTCACCAAAGTACTGGCACGGGCAACGAGTTGAACAGGCAAGCGGACTTCGAGTTCGGCGGGCGAGTCTTCGAGCAGCAATTCGACGCCGCGTCGGCCGAGCGCTTCCTTGTCGACCGCGATCGTCGATAGCGGCGGGGTAGCGTGGGCGGCGGCGGGGATGTCGTCGAAACCGATGATCGCGATGTCGTCGGGCACGCTGAGCCCGCGCGCGAGGCACACGCGCAGCGCGGCGAGCGCGGCGGCGTCGTTGAACGCGAATACGGCGTCGGGGCGCGGGCCCGGCGCGTCGAGCAGGCGCTGCATCGCGCGCGCGGCGCCGGTGTCGGGATCGAGCCCGGCGTCGATGTTCACTTCGAGCGACGGATCGAACAGCAGCCCCGCTTCGAAGAACGCGCGCCGGTAGCCGAGCGCGCGCTCGGCGATGCTGAAGTGCGCGAGCGAGCCGCCGATGAACGCGACGCGCTTGCGCTGCTGCGCGAACAGATGGCGCATTGCGAGCGTGGCGCCGCCGGCGTTGTCGAGATTGACCGAGCGCAAGCCCGGCGACCATAGATCGATCAGCACCAGCGGGCGTTGCATCGCGACCAGCGTGGCGAGCGTTTCGGGCTCGACGAAGCCGGCGATCGCGACGGCGTCGGGCGCGTGCAGGCGCATCTGGTGAATCACGTCCTCGGTCGGCCCGGCGGTCAGCACCGACGGCACGATGCCGCGCTCGCGGCACGCGTCTTCGACACCGTGTAGCACGTGCGAGAAGAACGGGCTCGCGGCGAAGTTGTTGTGCTGACGATGCAGCAGGAAAGTTAGCCGGCGGATGCGCGGACGCAGCTGCGCCGAGTCGTAGCCGAGCTGGCGCGCCGCTTCGACGACGCGTTCGCGCGTGGCCTCGGAAAGGCCCGGCTGATTTTTGAGCGCGCGCGACACGGTGCCGATCGAAACGCTGGCGGCGCGGGCGACGTCGCGGATGGTTGTGGCCATCGAATGAAGCTGCCGCGCGAGGCGAGGCAGCACGGGATCAGGTCGGGCGATTGTATAGTAAAACGCAGCTAAAGCTGCCCGCAAAACGCCAGCATGACACCAGTAAATACCCGTATTTTATGGACTTGTTGGAAATTAAGTTGTTTAGTAAAAATGCCTAAACAGTAGGCTGGCCGCCGTTTTCGAGACGGTTCGAGAATCGTCCTATGCCATCCGGCCGAGGCGACAGCGAGAGCGTTTGCGCGTGAAATAACGACAAAGGCCAGTGAAGAGCCAAAAGAAAAGCCGCCCGAAGGCGGCTTGCTTCACACGATCAAAACGACGCTCAGGGAGGGCGCTTATGAATGTCCTGTTTGCATTGCGTGTGTTTTCAACGGCGCGCGACGGCGGCGGCGGGTCGCCGCGCCGCGGCATTGCTCTCGCCGCTGAGGTCGCGGGCGCCCCAGCGTTGCGCGAGCGCGGCGCAGACCATCAGCTGGATCTGGTGGAACAGCATCAGCGGCAGCACCACGGCGCCGACCGCATGCGACGCGAAGATCACCTTGGCCATCGGCACGCCGGCGGCGAGGCTCTTCTTCGAGCCGCAGAAGATGATCGTGATCTGGTCCGCGCGGCTGAAGCCGAGCCGCTTGCTCGCGAAGATCGTCACGGCCAGCGCGAGCGCGAGCAGCACGGCGCTCACCACGACGAGGCCGCCGAGCGCCGACAGCGGAATCGTGTGCCACAGGCCTTCGGTGACGGCCTCGCTGAACGCGCCGTAGACGACGAGCAGGATCGAGCCCTGGTCGACGAACTTCAGCACGCCGCGATTCTTCTCGATCCACTTGCCGATCAGCGGGCGCAGCAGCTGGCCGGCAACGAACGGCACGAGCAGTTGCAGCACGATGTTGCCGATCGTATGCCACGGCGACGCACCGCCGCTCGCGGCCTGACTCGTCACGATGACGCTGACGAGTGCTGGAGTGACGAAGATGCCGAGCAGGCTCGAGGCGGACGCGCTGCATACCGCGGCCGGCACGTTGCCCTTGGCAATGGACGTGAACGCGATCGACGACTGGACCGTCGACGGCAGCGTGCAGAGGAAGAGGACGCCGGCGTAGAGCGACGGCGTGACCAGCGGCGAAAGGACCGGTTTAAGCGCGAGGCCGAGCAGCGGAAACAGCGCGAACGTGCTCAGCAGCACCACGAGGTGAAGGCGCCAGTGCGTCGCGCCCGCAATGATCGCCTCGCGTGACAGCTTGGCGCCGTGCAGGAAGAACAGCAGGCCGACCGCGATGTTCGTCACCCAGTTGAACCCCACGGCGGCCTGTCCATGAACGGGCAGGAAGCTGGCGAGGATCACGGTGCCGACGAGGCACAGGGTGAAGTTATCGGGCAGGAATTTCGGGCGGGCCATGTCGCAATCTCGATTCAATGACGCGGTGTAAGCATGGGACGGGTCTGTCAGGCGTGGTCCATGCCAATGGAAAGCGGCTATTGTTGTCGAAAGCCGATTGAAAACGCAAATTCATTTGCCGAATCGATTAATGAAGTTTGCGCATTGACTCCCCAATCAGGCCGAGCCCATTCGTGCGACGCGCCAGGTTTCAGTATTGACGAGGCGCTTTCTCGCGACAAACCGTTTAACCATTGACGTTGCAAGCGGCGTTTATTTGCAACAAACGGCGCCCGCGCGGACCCGGCGAAAACGCCGGCCGGCAAGCCGCCGAGGCGCGTGCGCACGAGGGCTCCGGCGCGAAAAAACGCCGCAGTAACAGGGTGTTACATCCACCGACGAGACCTAACACTTTTTGGCTCGACACCCTCTGCCCCCGACCATAAATTACTCGTTCAAAGGCCGCAGGGATGCCCTGCGCCGCGACAGGAACGCGGCGCTTTTCTCCTCCCGCAACAGGTCCATCGCAGCTCGAACGGTGGATTTCAGGCAAGTCTTCGGGCGTGAGAGTCACAGGTGGACGGGTTGTCGAGAACGAGGCACTGGGCGTGGGGCGCGGTCATCGCCGTGCTGTGCTCGTTCGCCTATGCGAGGGAGCCGGGTGGGCCGCATGGCGGCGGTGCCGCCGCGGGCGGCGCTTATTCGCGCGACACTGCCGGGCGCGCGCCGCGCATGGAGATGCGTGGCGACGGCCGTTATGCCGGTGCGGGCGGCGCACCTGCTCCGCGCGGCTCGCGCAATGCGATGGCTTCTCGTGACGCACGCGCACAGCGCGGCAACCCGAATATCGCGGACGCCAATTTCGGTTATGGCTTCGGCAGCTACAAGTCCGGCATGCGCCGTGTCGGCGATCCGTCCGGCTATGCGGGCGCGATCACGCCGGTCAGCGCGGAGTCGCGTCCGGTGCCGCATCCCCCGTCCAATATGCCGATGCGCAACGGCTCGATCCGCGCCGACGTCGCCCGCTACAACGAAGAGCGTGGCGCAGCGCGCCCGCTGCAACGCCCAGCCGACGATCCGCGTCAGCCGGGCGGTTCACCGTACCGGAATTAGCTGAGCGCGACTTCGCAAACCACCGCACCGCCCCCACCGCAGTCCCGAAACCCGTCTGCCAGATCCTTCCCGCGATCCCTCGCGCGGCTTCGCGCGCCTTCCTCTGCGCTGTAGCCCCGAATCTGACGTTTCGACGCCACACTTTTTTGAAAACACCCGGCATCGAAGTACCGGTCAGCGTCAAATCCTGGCATTCTGCCGCGTCGCGTCATCGGCCCGTCATTTAAGGCGTTCACGCACGCCGTGGCGCGCCGTTCGCCGCATGCCGCATTGCGTCCAGGAGTCGGCGCCAGTCCGCTCTGAAGCGTCGTATCAAGCCGATAACCGACCAAACTAATCAGACCGATATACCCGCAATAAGCAGCGATATTTTTGTTTATAAAAATGGTCCGCAAAGATGGGACCCGCCCAGATTGACTCGACGATCGAACGGATAACAACGACGTTTCGCGCGAGCGCCCCCTTTCGCACAGCCACACCCTTTTGACAAAGATTGGAGAACCCATGAACACAAGCCTCAGCAGCGCGCTGAAGACTACTCTCAAGGCCACCGCATGCGTCGCCGCGCTGGCGAGCGCGTCGTCGGCGCTCGCGCAATCGAGCGTGCAGCTCTACGGCCAGGTCGACGAATGGGTCGGCTCGCAGAAGTTTCCGGGCGGCCAGACCGCGGTGGTCGTGTCGGGCGGTGGCATGTCGACGTCGTACTGGGGCTTCAAGGGGACCGAGGATCTGGGCAACGGCTACAAGGCGATCTTCACTATCGAAGGCTTCTTCCGCGCGCAAACCGGGGAGTACGGCCGCTTCACCGGCGACACGACGTTCTCGCGCAACGCGTACGTCGGCATCGAATCGCCGTACGGCACGGTGACCGCCGGCCGCCTGACGACGCCGCTGTTCGTGTCGACGATCCTGTTCAACCCGTTCGTCGATTCGTACGTGTTCTCGCCGATGGTCTATCACACGTACCTCGGCCTCGGCACCTTCCCGACCTACACGACCGACCAGGGCGTGACCGGCGACTCCGGCTGGAACAACGCGGTGTCGTATGCGACGCCGAACTTCAGCGGTCTGTCGGCGACGGCGATGTACGCGCTCGGCAACACGACCCAGAACGGCGCGAAGAAGTGGAGCGGCCAGGTGCTGTACTTCCACGGGCCGTTCGCGGCGACCGCGGTGTACCAGTACGTGAACTTCAACAACGTGCCGGGCGACCTCGGCAGCTTCGAAACGTCGGGCGTGCCGGGTCTACGCAGCCAGAGCGTCGCGCAGGCGGGCGTGTCGTACGACCTGAAGTTCGTCAAGCTGTACGGCCAGTACATGTACACGTACAACGACCAGCAGGTCACGAGCTGGCACGTCAACACGGGACAGGGCGGCGTCACGGTGCCGTTCGGGCCCGGCACGGTGATGGCGTCGTATGCGTACTCGCGTAACGGCGGCGGTTCGAACCAGACGCGCCAGACGGCGGCGGTCGGCTACGACTATCCGCTATCCAAGCGCACCGATGTCTATGCCGCGTACCTGTATGACCACATCACCGGTCAGTCGAGCGGCAATACATATGGCGCGGGGTTGCGCGCGAAGTTCTAATCTCGGCCCGCGGTGTCACCGCAAAGCCCGCGTTCCGCCCGGAACGCGGGCTTTGTCGTTTTCGGGTGCCGCCGAATACGAGCGTTTGCTGCCGTCCTTTTGATAAACCCGGCAAAATGGCGTCGATTGATTCCTGAAGCGAGCGACTGAGATGGACACCCTCGTCAGCATGAAAGTGTTTCGCCACGTGGTCGAAGCCGGCAGTTTCGTCGGCGCGGCGGAGAAGATGGAGATGTCGGCGGCGATGGCGAGCAAGCATGTGATGCATCTGGAGCAGCAGCTCGGCGCGCGGCTCCTGAACCGCACCACGCGTCGCGTCGCGCCGACCGAGGCAGGCCGCGAGTACTACGAGCGGCTGAGTCAGGCGCTCACCGAGCTCGACGAAGCCGGCCAGGCGGTCGGCGCGGCAAGCGTCGTGCCGCACGGGCGGCTGCGGGTGTCGTCGCTGTCGGCGTTCGGCCTGAATCACGTGATGGCCGCGGTCGCGGACTACGCCGCGCAGTATCCGCAGGTCACCGTCGATATGACGCTGTCCGACCGCGTCGTCGAGCTGATCGACGAGGGCTTCGATGTCGCGATCCGCGCGTCGCCGGGCGGCCTCAAGTCGTCGTCGCTGATCGCGCGGCAGATCGCGACCGCGCATCTGGTGCTGTGCGCATCGCCCGCCTATCTGCGCAAGCATGGCACGCCGAAGAGCGTCGACGATCTCGCGCGCCACAACTATCTGCAGTACGCGGGCGTATCGGCGCTCGAAGTCGCGACCGGCGACGCGGGCTCGCGTGTGCGCCTGTCGGGCAACCTGATCGTCAATCAGCTCGAGGCCCAGCGCGTGGTCGTGCTGCATGGCGCGGGCATCGCGATGCTCGGCACCGAGGTGATCGGCAGCGATCTCGCCGAAGGGCGGCTCGTGCCGCTGCTCGTCGACCAGGTACCGCCGCGGGAGCTGCCGATCCACGTCGTCTACACGAGCCGACGGCATCTATCGGCCAAGGTGCGCTCGTTCGTCGATTTCCTGGCGGCGCGGTTCGGAAACGAATCGCTGTGGCCGTCGCTCGACGAGATCAAGGCGTTGGCGGTGCGATAGCGATTCGCGAAGCACCGAGCATACGTCGCCAATCGCCCGCCCCGCGCCCCGGCGACGTGTTACCCCGTTTCTATATACTGATTGTGAACACCCATCAGTTAAATGATCTGGGGGAGACATGACCGATCTGTCCACGCCGCAGCGTGCCGGCAGCCACGAGCTGCCCGTGGGCCGGCGCTTGCGCTTCGTCACCGCCGCCGCGCTGTTCGACGGTCACGACGCGTCGATCAACATCATGCGGCGCATCCTGCAGGCAAGCGGCGTCGAGGTGATCCACCTCGGCCACAACCGCTCCGTCGCCGAAGTCGCGACCGCCGCGCTCAACGAGGACGCCGACGGCGTCGCCGTGTCGAGCTATCAGGGCGGCCACAATGAATACTTCCGCTACCTGGTGGATTTGCTGCGTGCAAGCGGCGGCGAGCGCATCAAGGTGTTCGGCGGCGGCGGCGGCGTGATCGTCCCCGAGGAAATTGCCGCGCTCGAACGCGACGGCGTCGAAAAAATCTACTCGCCGCACGACGGTCAGCGGCTCGGTCTGCAAGGCATGATCGACGACATGATCGCGCGCTGCGTCGAAGGGGCGCGCGCGGCCGACGCGGCGCGGCCGACGCCGGTGCGCGAATGGCTCGCCGAGCTGGCCGCGCGGCCGTTGCCGCGTTGCGGTGAGGCCCATGCTTCGCACGCTGGCACTGCTGCTGGCTCGCGCCCCGCCGATCCCGCCGCGCCGATCTTCCGCCGCCTCGCGCAACTGATCAGCGCGTTCGAAACGAACAGCGTCGACGCCGCCGCGCGCGACCAGCTGACGACGCTCGCCCAAGCGCCACGCATCCCGGTGCTCGGCATCACCGGCACCGGCGGCGCGGGCAAGTCGTCGCTGACCGACGAGCTGATCCGCCGCTTCCGGCTCGACTACGGCGACACGCTGAACATCGCCGTGCTCGCGATCGATCCGTCGCGCCGAAAATCCGGCGGCGCGCTGCTCGGCGACCGCATCCGCATGAATGCGATCGGCGATTGGGGCGGCGGCGCCCGCATCTATATGCGCTCGATGGCGACGCGCGAGGCATCGACCGAACTCTCCGATTCGCTACCCGCCGCGCTGATGCTGTGCAAGGTGGCGGGCTTCGATCTGATCGTCGTCGAGACGTCAGGGATCGGTCAGGGCGATGCGGCGATCGTGCCGTTCGTCGACGAATCGCTGTACGTGATGACGCCGGAGTTCGGCGCCGCGAGCCAGCTCGAGAAGATCGACATGCTCGACTTCGCGAGCTTCGTCGCGATCAACAAGTTCGATCGCAAGGGTGCGCAGGATGCGCTGCGCGACGTCGCGAAGCAGGTGCAGCGCAATCGCGGGGACTTCGCGACATCGCCCGACGCGATGCCGGTGTTCGGCACGATCGCGTCGCGCTTCAACGACGACGGCGTGACCGCGCTGTACCGGCGCATCGCTAATGCGCTGCGCACGCACGGCCTGCGCGAGGGCGGCGCACGGCTCGGCGCGACCGAAGGCCTGCGCTTTTCGAGCAACCTGCACGCGATCGTGCCGCCCGCGCGCGTACGCTATCTGGCCGATATCGCGCAGACGGTGCGCGGCTATCGCGAGCGGGCCGACGCGCAGGCGCAAATCGCGCGGGAACGCTGGCAGATCGTCGAGACGCGCCGCATGCTCGGCGAGGCGGGCAGCGACGCCTCGTCGCTCGATGCGCTGATCGACCAACGCGGCGCCGCGCTCGGCGAGCGCGAACGCAAGCTGCTCGACGCGTGGCCGCAAACAGTGGCCGCCTATGCGGGCGACGAACATGTAGTGCGCATCCGCGAGCGCGAAATCCGCACCGCGCTGACGGTCACGACGCTGTCCGGCTCCGAAATCCGCAAAGTGTCGCTGCCGAAATTCGTCGATCACGGCGAGATCCTGCGCTGGCTGATGCTCGACAATCTGCCCGGCCATTTCCCATTCACCGCTGGCGTGTTTCCGTTTCGTCGCGAGAACGAGGACCCGACGCGCATGTTCGCGGGCGAGGGCGATCCGCAGCGCACGAATCGTCGCTTCAAGCTGCTATCGGAAGGCATGCCGGCCAAACGGCTATCCACCGCGTTCGACTCGGTGACGCTGTACGGTGAGGAGCCGCACGAGCGCCCGGACATCTACGGCAAGGTCGGCAATTCGGGTGTGTCGGTCGCGACGCTCGACGACATGAAGACGCTGTATGACGGCTTCGATCTGTGCTCGCCGGATACATCGGTCTCGATGACGATCAACGGCCCCGCGCCGACGATCCTCGCGATGTTCTTCAACGTCGCGATCGACCAGCGGATCGCGCTGGGCGAGCAACAGCAAGGCCGCCCGTTGACCGAAGCCGAACTCGCCGCAACGCGCCGCGCCGCGCTCGAAAACGTGCGCGGCACCGTGCAGGCCGACATCCTGAAAGAAGACCAGGGGCAGAACACCTGCATCTTCTCGACCGAATTCAGCCTGAAGGTGATGGGTGACATTCAGGCGTATTTCGTCGAGCACGGCGTGCGCAATTTCTATTCGGTGTCGATTTCCGGCTATCACATCGCCGAGGCCGGCGCGAACCCCATCTCGCAGCTCGCGTACACGCTCGCGAACGGCTTCACCTACGTCGAGGCGTATCTCGCACGCGGCATGTCGATCGACGACTTCGCGCCGAATCTGTCGTTCTTCTTCTCGAACGGCATGGACCCGGAGTACACGGTGCTCGGCCGCGTCGCGCGACGCATCTGGGCGGTCGCGATGCGCGAGCGCTATGGCGCGAACGAGCGTAGTCAGAAGCTCAAGTATCACGTGCAGACGTCGGGCCGCAGCCTGCACGCGCAGGAGATCGATTTCAACGACATCCGCACGACGCTGCAGGCGCTGATCGCGATCTACGACAACTGCAACTCGCTGCACACCAATGCGTTCGACGAAGCGATCACGACGCCGACCGAGGAATCGGTGCGCCGCGCGGTCGCGATCCAGCTGATCATCAATCGCGAATGGGGGCTCGCGAAGAACCAGAATCCGAATCAGGGCAGTTTCGTGATCGACGAATTGACCGATCTGGTCGAGGAGGCTGTGCTCGCCGAGTTCGAGCGGCTCACCGAGCGCGGCGGCGTGCTCGGCGCGATGGAAACCGGCTATCAGCGCGGGCGGATTCAGGACGAGTCGATGCTATACGAGCATCGCAAGCATGACGGCTCGTATCCGATCGTTGGCGTCAATACGTTCCTGAGCGCGCATCCGCATGAAGCGCCGCGGCCGCTGGTGCTCGCGCGTTCCACCGACGCGGAGAAGCAGAGTCAGCTGCGGCGGTTGCGCGACTTCCAGGCGCGCCACCGCGACGCCGCGCCCGAGGCGCTCGAACGCCTGAAGCGCGCGGTGATCGACGACGGCAACGTGTTCGCGGTGCTGATGGACGTGGTGCGCGTGTGTTCGCTCGGGCAGATCACCCACGCGCTGTTCGAGGTGGGCGGGCAGTATCGGCGGAATATGTAGGCCGCGAGCGGCCGGCCCGGCCCGCCCCGTTCTTCACCTCAGCGCGCGATGCCGAGCCGCGCCTTCGCGTCGTTGTATTCCTTTTTCAGGCGCCGCACGAGCTCGGCGACGTCCGGCACGTCGTCCATCAGGCCGACGCCCTGGCCCGCGCCCCAGATGTCCTTCCACGCCTTCGCCTTGTCGCCGCCGAAGTTCATCTTGGTCTTGTCCGATTCGGGCAGCGCGTCGGGATCGAGCCCCGCGTTCGCAATGCTCTCGCGGATGTAGTTGCCGTGCACGCCGGTGAACAGGTTCGTGTAGATGATGTCCGACGCCTTCGCGTTGATGATCGCCTGCTTGTAGCTGTCGACCGCGTGCGCTTCTTTGGTGGCGATGAAGCGTGTGCCCATGTACGCGAGGTCCGCGCCCATCGCCTGCGCGGCGAGAATCGAGCCGCCGTTCGCGATCGAGCCCGACAACACGATCGGGCCGTCGAAAATGCGCCGCACCTCGCCGACCAGCGCGAACGGCGAGGTGGTGCCCGCGTGGCCGCCCGCGCCCGATGCGACCAGAATCAGCCCGTCGACGCCGGCTTCCAGCGCTTTCTGCGCATGACGCAGATTGATCACGTCGTGCAGCACGATGCCGCCGTAGCTATGCACCGCATCGACGATCTCGCGTGCCGGCGCGCGCAGGCTGGTGATGAAGATCGGCACCTTGTGCTCGACGCAGACGCGCACATCGTGCTCGAGCCGCGCATTCGACTGATGAACGATCTGATTGACCGCGATCGGGCCGATCACCGCATCCGGGTTCGCGGCCTTGTGCCCGGCGAGTTGCGCCTGGATCTGCGTCAGCCATTCGTCGAGCAGCTCGGCCGGGCGCGCGTTGAGGGCAGGGAACGAGCCGACGATACCGGCCTTGCACTGCGCCAGCACGAGTTCGGGATAGCTGACGATGAACATCGGCGAAGCGACGACGGGTAGCGCGAGGTTTTGCAGAACGGCGGGCAATGCCATGGTGCGAGTCTCCAGATGGGGCCAACCGGTGCGACGTGCGGCCGGCGAATAGATGAGTTTAGCGGCACACGGCTTGCGACGTGTTGACCGGCGAATGCGTGCGGCAATCGAACGAAACCGACATGCCGAAGTGGTGGAAAATTTTTAAGAACGATCGTTCGATTATAGGCGAAGTGGACGACCCGCGCGCGGTAGGCCCGTTTGGAACGGTTCGAAGGAGTATTCAGGTTCCATGTCTGCGTGGGCTATCCCACCTCGCACGGACCTGTTGGCCTTCTACAATGCACGGACCTCAAACGATCATCGAGACGTCATGGCCTTCGAAAATTTCACGTCTTTTCGCGTCGCCGTGGGCGATGTCGACATTTTCGGAGTGAAGGGCGGCGCCGGGCCGCCTCTGCTTCTGCTGCACGGCCATCCGCAATCGCATCTGATCTGGGAACGCTGCGCCGCGCCGCTCGCGCAGCATTTCACGGTGATCGCAACCGATCTGCGCGGCTATGGCGCGTCGGGCAAACCGCCGAGCGATGCCGCGCACGCACCGTATTCGAAACGCGTGATGGCCGCCGACCAGGTCGCGGTGATGCGCCACTTCGGCTTCGAGCGCTTCCTCGTCTGTGCGCACGATCGCGGCGCGCGCGTCGCGCACCGGATGGCGCTCGATCACGCCGACGCGGTCGAGCGTTTGATGCTGCTCGATATCGCGCCGACACTCGCGATGTACGAAGCCACCGACCGCGCGTTCGCAACGCACTACTTCCACTGGTTCTTCCTGATCCAGCCCGAGCCGCTGCCCGAAACGTTGATCGGCGCAAATCCGGCCGCCTATGTCGACGCGGTGATGGGCGGACGTCACGCGGGTCTCGCACCGTTCGATCCCACCGCGCTCGACGCGTATCGGGCGGCGCTCGCGCAACCGGGTGCGGTGCACGCGATGTGCGAGGACTATCGCGCGTCGGCGAGCATCGACCTCGAACATGATCGCGCCGATATCGAGCGCGGCACCAAGATCGGCTGTCCGCTACGGGTGCTGTGGGGCGACAAGGGCGTGATCGAAAAATGCTTCGATGCGCTCGACGAATGGCGGCATGTCGCGCGCGACGTGAGCGGCCGCGCGCTATCGTGCGGGCACTATCTGCCCGAGGAAGCGCCGGACGAACTGGTCGCCGAGATGCTGTCGTTTTTCGAGGCGCTCGAACAATAAGCGCCGGGCTGCTTCGCGCGACCTTCGATTGACCTGCGATGGACCTTCGTTAGCCGAGCGGCGGCAGCCGTCGCGCGACCGGCGTCGACTTGACGATCGCCGTGCTGGTCTCCGCGCGCTCGGTCACTTTCGACAGGATCTCGTCGAGTTGCTCGATCGAATGCAGGTACAGGCGACAGATGAAACAGTCGTCGCCGGTCACCTTGTCGCATTCGACGAACTCCGGAATGCGCCGGATCACTTCCTCCACCAGATGCAGCTGCCCGGGCAGCGGCTTCACGCGCACTACCGCCTGCAGCGTGAAGCCGAGCGCGCGCGGATCGATCTGCACGGTGAAGCGCTCGATCACGCCCTGCGCTTCGAGCCGCCGCACGCGTTCGGCCGTGCTGGGCGCCGATAAGCCGACGACGCGCGCGAGTTCGCTGACCGGCTGGCGCGCGTCCTGCGCGAGCGCGGCGAGCAGTGCGCGGTCGGTGTCGTCGAGTGCGACCGGCGCGATCGATGCAAGGCGTTTGCTCATGATGGCCTTCGTTTATGAGGTGAAAATGCAGTAACGCTTAAGTTTAGCCATGTATTCGCGCGGGTGGATTAATTAGACTGCCAGTTATGCAGTCACAATCCGGGATCGAATCATGGCTTCAAACAAGGCTTCCGTCACGACCTCGAGCAGTTCGCCCAGCGACATCCGCCGTGGCGCGGCGGAGATGAGCGTCGCGATGCTGATGTCGGGCACGATCGGCTGGCTCGTCGTGTCTTCGCAGCAAAGCCCGTTCAACGTGGTGTTTTTCCGCTGCATTTTCGGCGGCGCGACGCTCGCGCTCGTGTGCGCCGTACTCGGCCTGTTCCGCCGCGAGCTGTTTTCGTGGAAGATGCTCGGCCTCGCGTTGCTCGGCGGCGCGGCGATCGTCGTGAACTGGGTATTGCTGTTCGCCGCGTATTCACGCGCGTCGATTTCGATGGCAACGGCCGTCTACAACACGCAGCCGTTCATGTTGGTCGGGCTCGGCGCGCTGGTGTTTCGCGAGCGCATCAGCGCATCGACGATCGCGTGGCTCGTGGTCGCGTTCGTCGGGCTCGTGTTCGTCGTGAAGGTCGAGCCGGCCGTGCTCGCGGTGCCGGGGCAGTATCTGGTCGGCGTCGCCTATGCGGTCGGCGCGGCGGCGATGTACGCGGTGTCGTCGATCATCACGAAGCGGCTGAAGGGCACGCCGCCGCATCTGCTCGCGCTGATCCAGGTATCGCTCGGCGTGCTGTTGCTCGCGCCGTTCGTACGCTTCGACGCGTTGCCGGCAAACGGCGCGCAGTGGCTCGAACTGATCGTGCTCGGCGTCGTCCATACCGGGCTCATGTACGTGCTGCTGTATGGCGCGATCCAGAAGCTGCCGACGTCGATGACGGGCTCGTTGTCGTTCATCTATCCGGTGGTCGCGATCATCGTCGACCGGCTCGCGTTCGGACAGACGCTCGCATGGATTCAGGTGCTCGGCGCCGCGCTGATTCTGCTGGCGGCGGCGGGCGTCAATCTCGGGTGGCGGATCGTGCCGCAGAAAAAGCGTTTATCGTCCACGTGATGCCGATTCGACATTCAATCGGATATTGCTACGGATCCCGGAATAACGCGCAAGCGTTCAAGCGCCTAACGCCGTTTGATGACAGATCATGTATGCATTCGTAAAACGTGGCGTCTAATTTCTGTAGGGAAATCACCGATGCGATGCAAAAACCCACACGCGTATCATCGACTGCGACGCTGATCACGTCCAACAGATGTTCCGCCGCTCGCTTCGTCGAGCGGTTTTCTTTTTGGGAGCACGGTTTTGCGTTCCGGTGCGCTTTTCCACCGCGCCGGTCGAACCGGTCACATCACAGTTCAACGCCGCGCGAGAATGCGCGTGCCGTCCACTTCGAGCGGTCCATCGTTCGCCGCTAGCTCCCCGATCATTCCCTTCAGCAATGCGGGCCATTCGCCGCGCGGCTTCAGCATCGACGCGGCGGCACGCATCACGGTCGCGTCGTCGAGCATGCGCAGCAGCGTGTCCACACTCATCTCGCGGACTTCGAGCAGCTTGAATACGATCAGCACCTTCAGCGCGTTCCTTGCGTTGCGCGCGGGATCGGCGCGCAACCAGGCGACGCGCGACATCGCGCGTTCGAGCGCCGGTTCGACTTGTGTGAACGGCGCGCCGTGGCCTGGGATGACGACGCGCACGTCGAGCGTTGCGATCAGGTCGAGCACGGCTTGCTGCTCGGCGAAGCCGCTTTCGCCTTCGAGTTCGGGAAAGATCACACCGAAGCCGTTTTCCCACAGCGCATCCGCGCTGATCAGCAAGCGTTCGTGCGCGCAATAGAGCATCAGCGAATGCGGATCGTGGCCCGGCGCGCCGAGCACCTGCCAGTCGAGCGCGCCCAGCCGCAAGCGCGCGCCGGGCGCGAGCGTGCCGGTGAAGCCGAAGCGCTCGCAGGTTTGACCGGTCGCGCGAAAGCTGAGGCGCGTTTCGTCCCAATCGCGTACCGCGTTTGCTTCCGATGCGGGGATCAGCGTGCGGCACGGCCACGTAGCCTGCAGCAGCGCGTTGCCGCCGCAGTGATCCGAATGCAGATGCGTGTTGATGATCAGATCGAGCGGCCGCGTGCGCAACGCATTGCGTACCAGCGCGACCGTTTGCGATGCGTGCGTCGCATAGCCGGTATCGACCAGCGCGGCGCATGTGTCGTCGACGAGCAGCACGTTGTTCGACGACAGCCAGCCGCGCTCGAATACCTGAATCGATGCGGGCAGTGCGATCATGGTGCGACCGTTCTCGCTTGCGCGTCCACGAGCGCGTCGGGCTTCGGCATCACGAGGATCGTCGAGGTACCCGTCAACATCAGCTCGCCGCGCTGATTGACCACCGAACCTTCGAGATAGGTCAGATCGCCGTTCAGGCTCGGCTTCCAGTGAGCGTCGCGCACACGCCACGTGATCGTCAGCGTGTCGTGCGCCTGCACTGCCTTCTTCAGCTTGATATCGAATTCGAGGCCGAGCGGTTGCGCGTAAGTAGAGAAATGCGTGGCGAGCAGCGCCATGAAATACGCGGTGGGTTGCGTGCCCGACGCGATCAAGCCTCCAAAGCGGCTTTGCGCGGCATACGCTTCATCGTGATGCAACGGGTTCAGATCGACGACGAGCGTCGCGAACGATTTGATCGAATCCACCGACAACTCGAGCGTCGAACTGAACGTCTCACCGGGCGTCACGATGCGCGGCGCGGCGTTCATTGCTTCTCCTTCGTCGTCGATGTCGTGCGCAGCGCCATTAACGTCGCGTGGCGCAGTTCGATCGCGTCCCACACCGCGCGCTTCGCGTCGTTGTCGAGCGTCGACCAGCCGGCGATTTCGTCGATCGTGCGCAGGCATCCTTCGCACCAGCCGGTCGATGCATCCATCCTGCACACGCTGATGCACGGCGACGGCACGCAACCGCCGTCGTCCGTGTCGTCGTAATCGTTGCCGCTCGCCATCGTGTTCAGGCCGGCTCGCGCAACGCGACATCGACGACCGGCGCGCCTGTGAGCGAGATCAGTTCCTGCGCGGTCAGATTGAACACTGCGTGCGGATGACCGGCGGCCGCCCACAGGCTCTCCAGCTCGAGCAGATCCGCATCGATCAACGTGACCGGCTCGGTCGCGTGACCGACCGGGCACACGCCACCGATCGCATAGCCGGTTTTTTCGCGCACGAACTTCGCGTCCGCGCGGCCGATCTCGCCGACCTGCGCGGCCACTTTCTTTTCGTCGACACGATTCGCGCCGCTCGCGATCACGAGCACCGGCGCGTCGTCTTCGCGGCGCCGGAACAGGATCGACTTCGCGATCTGCGCGACCGAGCAGCCGAGTCCGGCGGCCGCTTCGGCGGAAGTCTTGCCGGTTTCCGGCAGCATCACGATTCGCCCTGCGTGACCGCGTTCGCGCAGCAGCAGCGCGACGCGGCGTGCCGAGTCGGGCAGCGCGGCGAGATCGTCGGAGTCGAAGGACGCGAGGTCGTTCATTGTTTGGGACCCTGAATGAAAATGGATGCTGCGGTTATACGCAGGTGTTTGCTTCGCTGCGCGCCTTCGCGAGCAGCGCTTTGCCGGCGCGCGACACGTTGGACCGGCCGATCGCGTTCGAAATGAAGTCACCGATTTCGACCACTTGCGCGAGGTCGATACCGGTCTCGATGCCGAGGCCGTTCATCAGATACAGCACGTCTTCGGTCGCGACATTGCCGGTCGCGCCCTTCGCATACGGGCAACCGCCGAGCCCCGCGACCGATGCATGAAAAATCTCGACGCCTTCGAGCAGCGCCGCGTAGATGTTCGCGAGCGCCTGGCCATAGGTGTCGTGGAAGTGTCCCGACAGATGCTCGCGCGGAAACACGTCGGTCACGGCCTCGAACACTTCGCGGGTGCGCTTCGGCGTGCCGACGCCGATCGTGTCGGCGATATCGATCTCGTCGCAGCCGAGCGCCGCGAAGCGCTTGACGACGTCGACGACCGACGCGACCGGCACTTCGCCCTGGTACGGGCAGCCGAGCGCGCACGACACGCTGCCGCGAATCCGCAGCTTATGTTGTTTCGCCGCCGCGGCGACTGGCGCGAATCGCTCGATGCTCTCCGCGATGCTGCAGTTGATGTTCTTCCGCGAGAACGCCTCGCTCGCCGCGCCGAAGATGACGATCTCGTCGGCGCGCGCGGCGAGTGCGCCTTCGAAACCGCGCAGGTTCGGCGTCAGCACCGAGTAAATCGTGCCGTCGCGGCGCTCGATGCCGGCCATCACGTCGGCGCCGTCGGCCATCTGCGGCACCCATTTCGGCGACACGAACGACGCCGCTTCGACGTTGCGGAAGCCCGCCGCCGACAGACGGTTGATCAGCTCGATCTTGGTCGCGGTCGGCACGAATTCCTTCTCGTTCTGCAGCCCGTCGCGCGGACCCACTTCGACGATTTTCACTTGCTTCGGTAAGGCCATGATGTGTCTCCGATCCGATGCGGTTTGATCGCTGTCCCATCCGGGATGGGTGCTGCCGCGTTGCTGCAATTCAAGTCAGCCCGCACGCCTGCGACGCGTGCGGGCGCGGGTTTCACTCAGTAGCCGCGTTCCAGTTGCACTGCGCCGCTCACCTGCTCGCCGCGCATCATCGCGCCGATCTTGTCCGCGACCTGCGCTACGCTGTCCTCGCGCAACGTCAGCGCCGACGTGTGCGGCGTGATCGTGACGCGCGGCTCGCGCCAGAAAGGATGATCGGCGGGCAGCGGTTCCTCGCGGAACACGTCGAGCGTCGCGGCGGCGAGCTGGCCGCTCGCGAGCGCAGCGAGCAGATCCGCTTCGACGAGATGCGCGCCGCGCGCGACGTTGATCAGATATGCGCCGCGCGCGAGCTTCGCGAAGACTCGCGCATTCAGCACGCTTTCCGTGTCGGGTGTATGCGGCAGCAGATTGACGAGCACCTTCGCGCCGTCGAGGAAGCTATCGAATTGCGCGTCGCCGGCAAACGTCGCGATGCCATCGATCTGCTTCTCGCCGCGAGTAAAGCCGCGCACCGGCAGGCCGAACGAAGCGAGCGTTTGCGCGACCTGCGTGCCGAGCACGCCGAGCCCGAGCACACCCACCGTGAACGTTGCGCGCGGATGCGGCTCGAGCACTTTCCAGCGGCGCTCGCCTTGCAGCACCTGATATTCGTCGAAGCGGCGCAGATAGCGCAGCACCGCATGCGTCACGTACTCGGCCATCTGCGCGCCCATGCCGGTATCTTCGAGGCGAATCAACGGCACCTCGGGCGGCAACGTGCCCGGATGCGCGCGTTCGAGCGCGAGAATCGCATCGACGCCAGCGCCGAGATTGAAGATCGCGCGCAGCGTATTGCGTCCGGCCAGCATCTCGCGCGGCGGACGCCAGACCACCGCGAAATCGGCTGGGCCGGTGTCGCCGGGCTTCCATTCGCGCAGCTCGGCGGCGGGCAGAGCGCGCGCAAAGTCGTGCAGCCACGCGGCGGCTTCGGTGTGCGGTGCGTAGAAGAGTATTTTCATGCGGTCCGGAATGCGTCGGCGTCGATGTGGGCATGAGCGGGACGGACCCGGAGCGCGCGACGGCAATCGGACGACGCGTGCGGCATCGGGTCTCCTCCCGGTATGAACAGGCTTCATTCTACTTTTTCGACGCAAATCGCGCGCGTTTGCGCACGCACGTGCGCTTCGAGGTGCATGCCGTGGTGGGCGTCGAGTTCGCGCGTACCCGCGCATTTCTTCGTTTGCCCGATAACCAAAGCACAAAAACGTGGTTCATCGATGCGCGACCGAGCGGGACAATGATTGCCTGGATTCCTTGCGCAGAGGCACGCACATGCTTTCATGCACCCGATCGAGCTGGCCGCCACGGCTCGTCACCGTTCCCGGCTTGCACGGCAGCGAAGGCGCGCATTGGCAAACATGGCTGGAGCGGCAGTTCGCGCGCTCGTTGCGCGTCGAGCAGGCCAACTGGGACGCGCCCGATCTCGCGCGATGGGCGAAGTCGTTGTGCGATCTGCTCGCGCGCGAACGCGGTCCATTCGTGCTGGCCGCGCATAGCTTTGGCTGCCTCGCGACCGCGCATGCGTTGCAGCAGGGCGTGCTCGCCAGCGAGGTGGTCGGCGTGCTGTTCGTCGCGCCCGCGAGTCCGCACAAGTTCGAATTCGCGGGACCGTTCGACGCGCGACGTCTGGGCGTGCCGTCGATTTTGATCGGCAGCGAAACCGATCCGTGGATGACGCTCGCCGATGCGCGCGATCTCGCGCGGCGTTTCGGCAGCGCTTTCGTCAATCTCGGCGATGCGGGGCATATCAACACGGCGGCGGGCTTCGGTCCCTGGCCGCGCGCGAAGTACTTCATCGATACGCTCGTGCATTGCGCGGCACCGCTGCGCTTTCGCGAACAGGCGATCGAAACCGCACAGCATGCGCTCGTGTGAGCGGTGTCGATCGTCGACAAGGTCGTCGACAAGCGTGGCACGCGCAAGCAAGCGCAGGCGTATCTCGACTATCTGTGGTCGCCGGCCGTGCAGGGGATCATCGCGCATCATCATCTGCGTCCGCGCGACAAGGGCGTCCTCGCGAAGCACGCGGCCGAGTTCAAGCCGATCAAGACGTTCACGGTGGAGGAGATGTTCGGCAACTGGCAAAAGGCGCAGGACACGCACTTCTCCGATGGGGGGACGTTCGATCAGATTATTGTTTATCGGAAGTAAAGCCGACGTTTCGCTTCGGGAGCAGGTTCGTTGTGTTGCGGGGGCATGACTTTGCTCATGCCGGCCCGTCCGGTCATGCCGCTGACGTGCCCTCATCACTGCTGGTGGCGTTTGCCCGAATAGCCGATATAACCGCCGACTATCGAGCTCACGCATGCCAGCACGAACCACAGAATCAGAAAGATGTTTTCTGCTGTGCGAGAGGTATCGAAGATACTTCCTTTGCCGTGCAGCAGAAAAACACCGTACAGGTAGAGCCCGACCCACGACAGTAGGCTGGCGCAAACTGCGCCCAGGGTAACGCCGACGAGAGTCCTTGAAAATCTCATTTCACTGGAAAGAACAGAATCGTTTTCGAGTTTCGAAAGTCGGACCAGATACCCGGAATGACAATGTTCCAGGCGACTCTGAGTCCGGTGCCGAAGCCGGTCAACCTGTTGCCGTTCCAAAGATCGATGTGACCGCCGCTTGTACTACCCGTCGAATCGGTGTCGCGACTCCAGTACCGGTCAAACATTAAGATGCCGGTACGGCCTTTGACTTTCGTAACCCAATCGGCTCCGGTGACGTTCTCCGGTTTGCCGATGCCGGCAAAGGGCTGAAGTTTGAGCCACTCGCCAAGTTCATTGGCTCGTGTAGCCGCTGCGTTTCCGTCGAGCATGATACGTCCAATGCTGGGCTGCCCATCAAGCGGCGTGATTAGCTTGGAGGAAAACGACTTCATCGGGATGCCGACATGATGAAAGGTCACACTCATGCGAATCGCGCACTGGTCAGGATAGTCCGGATTGTCGTACGGATCGTGCGATGGATAGTTATTCCAAAGTTGCTGGAATGTGACGGCGTTCAACTGAATTGACTTTTGGGAGCCGGGCGTCGAATTGGTCCTGACTACCGTTTTTCGGTTGGGCATTAGTCGGAAACTCCGACCATTCTCGCTAGCGCTTCGTCGCCCCAATATACGGTGTACTCGGCGGCAATCGCGCCGCTCGAGATGCGTGGCAATTGACCGATCGTGTCGAGACGGCCGAACTGTATGCGTTCATCTGCGGTTTCAATGTAATACGGGTAGCCCGGAAGCAGGGCACCCACCACGCTGGCACGGACCTGCTCGTCATATACGAGCGCCGTCGGCGACGATGTAGCTGCCGCGAGTGCAGCACTAACCTGGCTATGCGCCAGGCCGTCATCAGTTTCAATGAAGACGCGCGGATTACTGCCCACTATCACCCGGTTTTTGCCGCAGGGACACAGCACGCGATCGCCATCGAGAACGACATGCCGGCCTTTTTCGGACATGCCTTTGCCGGTGCCGAATAGCTTGAACGTGCCCTTGCAGTTGCCGCATGTCGCTTCGTCTCCGCTCAGGGCAATCTTTTTGCCGTTATCGGAGATGCTTGACGAATAGGCCATGACGAATCCGCGTGTCGTGGTGGAGTCACCGTGTCGTACTGCTGCCTTACGCATTCATGCCCTCCTGAAGTGCTCAGGAGCATCACCCTACATGTGCGAGGTTATTTTTGAAATCAGACCGATCGCGACAATTCCTAATATGACGCACTTTGAATATTGATTAGGTTTCTGGAATTGGTGAGCAAAGCTTCGCCATGAAAAACACCCCGAAGATTGGATCAACGTCCAACTTTCGGGGTGAATTTCGCCACTATGCGGCGACGCAGACCATTGGTTCGCGCACGCAGCGCATGCGGGCGGCTCAGCGGTTCCGCGACTCAATTCGCCACGCCGTGATCCCCATGCCCATGCGCACACCCATGCTCGCCCCCACTCTGCTCGACCGGCATCTGCTGCGCAGCCTCAGCGCGAATCCCCAGGCGCGCGAGCAGCTTGCGATCCGCTTCCGCCTGCGGGTTGCTCGTGGTCAGCAACTGATCGCCGTAGAAAATCGAATTCGCGCCTGCGAGGAAGCACATTGCCTGCAACGACTCATCCATCTGCTCGCGGCCGGCTGACAGACGCACCATCGCGCGCGGCATCGTGATGCGCGCAATCGCGATCGTGCGCACGAATTCGAACGGATCGATCGCTTCGGTCCCGGTCAGCGGCGTGCCTTGCACCTGCACCAGATTGTTGATCGGCACCGATTCCGGATACGGCTCCATGTTCGCGAGCTGCGCGATCAGCCCCGCGCGTTCGCGGCGCGATTCGCCCATACCGACGATGCCGCCGCAGCACACGTTGATGCCCGCGTCGCGCACGCGATCGAGCGTGTTGAGGCGATCCTGGTACGTGCGCGTCGAAATGATCTGGCCGTAGAACTCCGGCGACGTATCGAGATTGTGGTTGTAGTAGTCGAGGCCCGCATCGCGCAGCGCCTGTGCCTGGTGCGTTTCGAGCATGCCGAGCGTCACGCAGGTTTCGAGGCCCATCGCCTTCACGCCGCGGATCATGTCCTTGATCGGCTCCAGGTGGCGGTCCTTCGGATTGCGCCACGCGGCGCCCATGCAGAAGCGCGTTGCGCCGTTCTGCTTTGCGACCTGCGCGGCGGCCAGCACTTCGTCGACCGGCATCAGCTTGTCGGCGACGAGACCCGTGTCGTGATGCACCGATTGCGGACAGTATGCGCAATCCTCTTCGCAGCCGCCGGTCTTGATCGACAGCAGCGTCGACAGTTGCACCGCATTGGCGTCGAAATGCTCGCGATGCGTTTGCTGCGCGCGAAACAGCAGGTCGTTGAACGGCAGTTCGTACAACGCGACGATATCGGCGACGCGCCAACGCGCGAGCGGCTTCGCTTCAGTAGCGGCTGCGGTCGGATTGCTGTTGGCGGCGCTCGCTTCGGCGGTGCCCGCTGCGATATTCAGTTGTGTCATGTGATCGATCCTCGTAAACGGATGAATTTGGGTTCGGCGCTGCGGGGCAGCGCTATGCCGCGCGCAATTGGCGCAGCGTTTGCAGAAGCCGTCGAATGTCGAGCTGTTGCGCTGCAAGCTCCGGCGACGGCGGGCTGATATGCGGCACGACGCCGAGCAACGGCGCGTCGTACGCTTGCGCGAAATGCACGCGAATCGACGCGATGTTTTCGTCGGGAAAGGTCATGTCCGGGTCGATGCGATTCGCGACCCAGCCCGCGAGCGTTAGACCGCGCGCGGCGATCGCTTCGGCAGTCAGCAGCGCGTGGCTGATGCAGCCGAGCCGCATGCCGACCACCAGCACCACCGGCAGCTTCAGCGCGACGGCGAGATCGGCGGTGTCCTGCGTCGCGGTCAACGGCACACGAAAGCCGCCGACACCTTCGACAACGACCACCTCGGCGAGCTTCAACGCCTCGCGATGGCACGCGACGATGTGCTTGAGATCCAACGAGACGTTTTCCAGCGCCGCCGCGATGTGCGGCGCGGCCGGTTCCCTCAGCAGATACGGCGTGCGCATGGCGGGCGGCAGCAGCACGCTCGACGCGGCATCGAGCTGATCCGCGTCCTCGTTGTGCAGCACGCCGTTCACTTCGAACGCGCCCGCCGCGATCGGCTTCATCGCTGCTGCCTGCAGGCCTTCGCGCACGAAGCCGCGCAATAGCGCCGACGACACGAAGGTCTTGCCGATTTCCGTATCGGTGCCGGTGACGAACAGCGACAGCGCGCCGTCATCGTTAATCATGTTGCTCATGCCGCGCGCGCTCCGACCTGTTGCAGGCCGGCCTCGAGCCGGTCGAGATCCGCGTGCGAGTGCGCGGCCGACAGCGAGATGCGCAGACGCGACGTGCCGGTCGGCACGGTCGGCGGACGGATCGCGGGCACCCACAGCCCCGCGCGATCGAGGGACGCGGCGATGTCGAGCGTCGCATCGTTCGCGCCGATGATCAGCGGTTGCACGGCCGTATGCGAATCGACGGGCAGCCACGGCGTCGCCTTCAGCATCGCGCGCGTGCGTTCGATCAGTTGCTGGAGATGCGCGCGGCGCGCATCGCCTTCCACGCCGCCGATGATGCGCAGACTCGCCGACACCGCATGCGCGGCCGCCGGCACCGACGCGGTCGTGAAGATATACGGACGCGCGCGCTGCACGAGCCATTCGATCACGGTCGCATGCGCGACGACGAACGCGCCGGAGACACCCGCCGCCTTGCCGAGCGTGCCGATCGAGATCAGATGCGGCGAGCGCAGCGCGGCCTGCGCGATCGCGCCACGGCCTTGCGGACCGAGCACGCCGAAGCCGTGCGCATCGTCGACGATCAGCCATGCGCCGTGCCGCTCGGCGAGTTCGAGCAAACGCGGCAGCGGCGCGATGTCGCCGTCCATGCTGAACACCGTGTCGGACACGATCGCCTTGACGTCCGCCTCCGACGCTTCGAGCATCGCGCTCAATGCATCCACGTCGCAGTGCGGATAGATCTGCACATCCGCGCGCGATAGCCGCGCGCCGTCGATCAGCGAAGCGTGATTGAGCGCATCGGAGAACAGCGTCGTGCCGCGGCCCGCGAGCGCGGTCAGCGTCGCGAGATTCGCCATATAGCCGGTGCTGAAATACAACGCGCGGGCGTCGTCGAGAAAGCCGCCGGCAAATTCGGCGAGATCGTCTTCGAGTTGCGCATGCGCACGCGAATGACCACCGAGCAGATGCGAGCCGCCGCTGCCCGCGCCATACAGGCGCGCGCCTTCGGCGATCGCGTCGATCAATTGCGGATGCGCGGCAAGGCCCAGATAGTCGTTGCTCGCGAAGCCGATGATTTCACGGCCGTCGACCGTCATGTGCGCGGCGCATGGTGTGTCGGCGGTGCGCCGGCGTCGGCGCAGGCCGCGCGCGTCGATTTCCTTCAGGCCTTCGGCGAGTGTGTCGAGCAGATGCATCAGCGTGCCTCCGCGAGCGTGGCGTCGAAGGTGTCGCGCGTGCGCGTGGCGAGCAGCGCGAGTTCTTCGTCGTCGAGGATGTACGGCGGCATCAGGTACACGGTGGTGCCGATCGGGCGCAACAACAGCTCGCGTTGCAGCGCGTTTTCGAAGAAGCGGCGCGAGAACGTTTTGGCTTGCTGAGGATCGTCGATCATTGCGTCGAACGCGAAGATCGTGCCGCGCTGACGCAGATTGCGCACCTGCGCGTGCTCGACGAGCGGCGCGAGCGCGGCCGCGAGGGTCGCCGATTTGCGTGCGTTGGCGGCGAGCACGTCGTCGCTCGTGAACAGATCGAGCGTCGCGAGCGCGGCGCGGCACGCGAGCGGATTGCCGGTGTACGAGTGCGAGTGCAGGAAGCCGCGCGCGGTGTCGTCGTGATAGAAGGCCGCGAAGATCTCGTCGCGCGACAGCACGATCGACAGCGGCAGATAGCCGCCGCTGATGCCTTTGGACAGACACAGGAAGTCCGGCCACACGCCCGCCTGTTCGCACGCGAAGAACGTGCCGGTGCGGCCGCAGCCGACTGCGATTTCGTCGGCGATCAGATGCACGCCGTACCGGTCGCACAACGCGCGCAATCCGGCGACGTACGACGCGTCGTGCATCGCCATGCCGGCCGCGCATTGCACGAGCGGCTCGACGATCAGTGCGGCGATGCGGTTCGCGCGCGCCTCGAACAGCGCGCGCACATGGTCGAGCGCGCGGCGCGCGACGTCGGCGGCGGTTTCGCCCGCTTGCGCGAGCCGCGCATCGGGCGAGGCGACGACGTGGGCGTGACGAATCAGCGGATCGTACGCGTCCTTGAACAGCGCGACGTCGGTCACGCCGAGCGCGCCGATCGTCTCGCCGTGGTAGCTGTTGGCGATGCAGACGAATTCCTGCTTGTCGGCGTAGCCCCGGTTGCGCCAGCTGTGAAAGCTCATCTTCAGCGCGATCTCGACCGCCGACGCGCCATCCGACGCGAAGAACGCGTGGCCGAGCGTGTTGCCGGTCAACGCGTGCAGACGTTCCGCGAGTTCGACGGCGGGCTCGTGCGTGCAGCCGGCGAGCATCGCGTGTTCGAGCGTATCGAGCTGATCTTTCAGCGCCGCGTTGATGCGCGGGTTCGCGTGACCGAACAGATTGACCCACCACGAACTGATCGCGTCGAGATAGCGATGACCGGCGCGATCGTACAGCCACGCGCCTTGACCGCGCGCGACGGGGATCAGCGGCAGACGTTCGTGGTGCTTCATCTGCGTGCACGGATGCCACACCGCGCGCAGGCTGCGGGCGACCCAATCTTCAGGGGCGACCGGGGGGACTGCTGACTTTTCCAAAGAGGTACTCCAGGGTGCTTTTTTGCCACGCACGCAAGCCTCGGCGAGTGCGCGGGGTCGAGATTAGCGGTTTATTTGGTCGCGCGCATCAACCGCGAAATGCTCGTTTTTCGCGGTGGCGTCGAGGTTTAGCATCGTTCGATGCAGCTCGTTCGAGTTCGTGAGGGAAGCTCGCCAATCGACGGAGATAGCGACGTCAAAGTAATGGGCTGTTACTGGCCAGAATTTGGGGTGACGAGGTGTTTTTTGCGGGGGAACGGAGCGCACAAGAAAAAGCCCGCCGATACGGCGGGCTTGCGGCACATCAGAATCAGGCGCGATTTACGGCTCGACTCACGCCTCTATTCGTACTTCACTCCCGGCTCGCGATCGCTTTCCGGCCATTGGCATCGGCATCGCTTGCATCCGCCGTCTGCGAGTTCTGATCGCCCCACACGACCGCGTTATCGACCGCATACAACCGGCACGGAGCGGAGCTCTGCTTCTGGCAATTCTTCACCGCCACCGACATCGGATCGTCGCCGCCCTCGGCCCACGACCACGCGCCCGAATCCGACACCGCGAACGCGCGGCTCGGATACTGATGCAGGAAGTTGCGATAGCCATTGCGGCCCTCGTTGTCGAGGTACGGCACCGAGTCGACCGCGTCGAGCGCGGCGAATCCGGTTGCCTTCGGCGCGGCCGGATCGGCGACGTGATACTGCACGGCAGTCGGCATACCGGCGCGCGCGAGGAACGCTTCGACGGCCGGCCACCATACGTGCACGCCGTCGCGGTCGCCGACCAGCCGATGCGCGTCGTTCTTGTAGTGGCCGAAGTCGACCATCTTCGCGCTGGCGCCATGTGCGCCGTACGCGGCATACATGCCCGCGACGAGCGGCGCGTTCCACACCGAATCGTTATCGCCATAGAGCCACAGCGACGGCACCGCAGTCTTCTCGCCGTACGCGCCGAATGCGCGCGTCAGATTGCCTTGCCAGTCTTCGCAGGCGTCCTGGCGCAGCCCGCCCGAGAAATTGATCAGCGCGCGCACGCCGGGCGCCGCTTCGGTGCCGTATGCGATCGTCGCAAGACCGCCATGCGAGGTGCCGGCCACCGCGATGTGCGTCGCGTCGACATAAGGTTGCTTCGACATGTAATCGATCGTCGCTGCGACGTCGCCGGCCTGGCCAAGGCCGTTGCGCTCGACGTCGCAGCCGTCCTGCTCGTACACGCCGTCCGAGTGACCGAAGCCCTGGCGGTTCGGCGCGACGACCACGTAGCCGCGGCGCACGAATTCGCGTGCGAACGGCAGCGGGTCGCTGCGTTCCTGCGTGCGCGGGTCGCCCGGAATCTTGCCGTGGTTGAAGACGATCATCGGGAACGGGCCGGGGCCGTCCGGCTTGTAGATCGTGGTTTCAAGCGTGACCGTGCCGGCGGCGTCGACCGGCACGCGGATGATCTTTTCGTTCAGGTGAGCGGTGGGCAGGTAGACGTCGTCGTCCAGCGCGAGGCGCGGCACGCGGGCGCGCGACAGCGGTCCCTGGATGTCGCTCGACGGCGTCGAGTCGTGTGCGGAAAGGGACGAGTAGGCGAGCGGATCGGCATGCGCGATCGTGACAGCACACGTGGCCGCGGCGCAGATCGCCGCACACTTCGTCAGAACCTTGCTCAACACCATTGACGCACCTGCTTTAAAGACGTGTCCTGAACTCCGTGCTGTCCGGTTGCGCAAAACGCGGCTGACATTCAGCTTTCGTTCGCGATTTCGACACAAACAGACTCACTCGCGAGCGTTGCGGGAAGCGCACGCTCGCAAATCGAGATTGCACGGGATGAACCCAACGGCCGACGCGACCCCACGCGTCGAGGATGAACGTCACTTGATGCTGTCGGAGTCCGCGCGGCTCGCGTTCGATCAGCGGCCGGTCAGCCTTCCTTTGCATGTTGCGGAGCCGGTATGACCCGCTCTCGCAATGTGACGTCATGAAACTACGGACTCATCCTGGCACGACAATTTTGTTTTGTGCAATCAAGGAGAACCCGCGACGAAAAAATTGCTGCATGTGCGAACGACGCTTCAAAGCCTTGCCGGGCAAGGGCCGGGGACATATGGCGGGAAGCGGCGAGTAAATATCGTGTAAGTGCTGTGGTGCGAGACCAACGAAGAAGCCCGCGTGAAAGGAACGAAAAAAGGCCTGTGCAAAGGCCTTTATAAAGTTTGTCGAGGGCAAGTGAAAGACACGAGAAAGCTTCGGCGTGTAATGCAGCGATTACTTAATCGGCGCGTGCTCTTCATTTACTCATTGACGTCGCCATCGACATAACGCCAGCGGCCATCATCGCCGCGCACGAATCGACTCGATTCATGCAACCGATAAGCACGTCCCCCCACTTTGTAGCGGGCGATGAATTCGACGGTCGCGCGATCGGCATCGCTTTCGGCGAAGCCTTTGATCTGCAGTCCGAGCCAACGGGGCGCGTCGGGCGCGGTGGGATCGACGTCGAGATCGGCGGGGCAGGTGCTGGGGTCCCACGTCGCGCGCAGGTAGTCGGTTGCACCGAGCACGTACGCGCTATAGCGTGAGCGCATCAGTTCGAGCGCGCGCGGCGCCGCTTCGCCGCCGTCGATATAGCGGCCGCAGCATTGCGCGAAACGCGGGGCTTTGGTCGCGGTGCCCCCGCGTGCGTCGGGCGCGGCGCCGCCGCACGGACAGTCGACAGGTCTTTGCAGTGACAATAATGGCTTGTTCATTGAAATTTCAGTTGAGCCCGCGAGCGATCAGGATCTTCTGGATGTCGCTCGTGCCTTCGTAGATCTGGCACACGCGCACGTCGCGGTAAATCCGCTCGACCGGGAAGTCGCTCAGATAACCGTAGCCGCCGTGAATCTGCAAGGCGGCCGAGCAGATGCGCTCGGCCGCTTCGGAGGCGAACAGTTTTGCCATCGCGGCTTCGGTCAGACACGGCTGGCCCGCGTCCTTCAGCGACGCCGCGTGCCAGATCAATTGACGCGCGGCTTCGAGTTGGGTCGCCATGTCGGCAAGGCGAAACTGCACCGCCTGGTGCGAGAACAGCGGCGCGCCGAAGCTCTCGCGTTCTTTTGCGTAAGTCAGCGCCGCCTCGAACGCGGCGCGTGCCATGCCGACGCTTTGCGCGGCGATACCGATGCGCCCGCCTTCGAGACCCGACAACGCGATCCGGTAGCCTTCGCCTTGCGCGCCGATCCGGTTCGCGGCCGGCACGCGACACGCCTCGAATACGATTTGCGCGGTATCCGACGAATGCTGGCCGAGCTTGTCTTCGACTCGTGCGACCACGTAGCCCGGCGTGCCGGTGGGTACGATGAACGCGCTGATGCCGCGCTTGCCAGCGGCCTTGTCGGTGACGGCCATCACGATCGCGACGTCGCCGTTCTTGCCGCTCGTGATGAACTGTTTGACGCCGTTCAGCACGTACGCGTCGCCGTCGCGTGTCGCGGTGGTGCGCAGCGCCGACGCATCCGAGCCCGCTTGCGGCTCGGTCAGGCAGAACGCGCCGAGCATCTCGCCGCGCGCGAGCGGCGTCAACCAGTCGCGCTTCTGCGCGTCGTTGCCATAAGTGAGCAGGATGCTGCACACGGGGCAGTTGTTCACCGAGATCGCGGTCGACGTGCCGCCGTCGCCGGCCGCGATTTCTTCGAGGATCAACGCGAGCGCGAGCGCGTCCATGCCGGCGCCGCCATACGCTTCGGGCACCAGCACGCCATAAGCACCGAGCTCGGCGAGCTGCCGGTGCACGTCGCGCGGGAAGGTGCGCTCGCGGTCCCATTGCGCCGCGTACGGCGTGATCTCTTCGCGCACGAAGGTGCGCAGCGCGTCGCGCACCATCAGGTGATCCTGATCAAGCACCATGAGCGTGTCTCCGGTCCCATGCAACGTAGTTGTCTACCAGTCGAGCTGCGTGCCGTCGTGCTGAAAGAAGCGGCCGTGGAACGCGTCGCGCGATGCCGCCGCCTGCGCCAGCACCTCGCGCATGCCCGCCACGCTGCGCGCGGGATCGAGCGCGGCCTGCGCGCCGCCCATGTCGGTGCGCACCCAGCCGGGATGCAGCGACACGCAGGTCGCGCGCTGCGCGTCGAGCGACGCGAGCTTCAGCACGGCGTTCAGCGCCGCCTTGCTCGCGCGATACAGCCAGCCGGTCGTGCCGCTTGCATCGGCGATGCTGCCCATGCGACTCGAAATCACCGCGAGCACGCCGTCCGTTTCCTCGACGAGCGGCAGCAGGATTGGCAGCAGCTGCATCGGGCCGCGCACGTTCGTGTGCATCACGTGATCGAAGTCCTCGGCGGTGATCGTTTCGATGCCTTCGGTGCGCGGACCGTACACGCCCGACACCAGGATCGCGGCATCGAGCCGTTCGCCGTCGAGCTTCCAGCCGAGCGCCGCGATGTCTTCGGGCGCGGTGACGTCGAGCGTGAAGGTTTCGGCGCCGAGTTCGTTGAGCGCGTCGAGCGCGGCGCCGTCGCGCGCGGTCGCGAGCACGCGCCAGCCGCTGTTTCTGTACTGCCGGACGAATTCCTGGCCGATGCCACGCGATGCACCGACGATCAACACTGTTTTCATCGTATTCCTCGAAGATTTTGTGGATGCGTCAGATCAGTTCGACACCCATCGCGGTCGCCTCGCCGCCGCCGATACACAGCGTCGCGACACCGCGCTTCAGACCGCGATTCTTCAGCGCGCCGATCAGCGTGACGAGAATGCGCGCGCCCGATGCGCCGATCGGATGGCCTAACGCGCACGCGCCGCCGTTCACGTTGACCTTGTTGTGCGGTAAATCGTGCTCTTTCATCGCGGCCATCGTGACGACCGCGAACGCTTCGTTGATCTCGTACAGATCGACGTCGCCGGCGCGCCAGCCGTTCCTCCCAAGCAGCTTGCGGATCGCGCCGACCGGCGCGGTGGTGAACTTCGCGGGCGCCTGCGCGAACGTCGAATGACCGACGACGCGCGCGAGCGGCGCTACGCCGAGCCGTTTCGCGGTCGACTCGCGCATCATCACGAGCGCGGCTGCGCCGTCCGAGATCGACGACGAGTTCGCCGCCGTCACGGTGCCGGTCTTGCTGAACGCGGGCTTCAGCGTGGGGATCTTGTCGAGGTTGGCCTTGAACGGCTGCTCGTCGCGCGCGATCGTGACGTCACCCTTTCGGCCCGCTACGGTGACCGGCGCGATTTCCCAGTCGAACGAGCCGTCCTCGTTCGCGCGCTTCGCGCGGTTCAGCGACTCGACCGCGAACGCGTCCTGCGCCTCGCGCGTGAAGTCGAACGACGCCGCACACTCCTCGGCGAACGTGCCCATCAGACGGCCTTTGTCGTAGGCGTCTTCGAGGCCGTCGTAGAACATGTGGTCGAGCACCTGGCCGTGGCCCATGCGCATGCCGCCGCGCGCCTTCGGCAGCAGATAGGGTGCGTTCGTCATGCTCTCCATGCCGCCCGCGACGATCACGTCGAGCGAGTCCGCGGCCAGCATGTCGTGCGCGAACATCGCCGCGCGCATGCCGGAGCCGCACATCTTGTTGACCGTCGTGCAGCCGGTGGCGAGCGGCAGACCCGCACCGAGCGCTGCCTGGCGCGCGGGCGCCTGGCCGAGGCCGGCGGGCAGCACGCAACCGATCACCGCCTCGTCGATCTGCTCGGGCTTCAGACCCGCTCGTTCTACGGCCGCCTTGATCGCGACCGCGCCGAGTTGCGGCGCGCTCAGCGACGCGAAGTCGCCCTGAAAGCCGGCCATCGGCGTGCGCGCCGCGCTGACGATTACGATTGGATCGGCGTTGATACCACTGTGGTTTGCGTCACTCATGTTCGAGCTCCTTGGTCATAGCTTGGATGGCTACCGCCGCGCGTTGCCTGATGCGAACCCTCGTGGGATTCATCAAGCCACGCGCACATTTGGCTCGTCCGCCTGCGCATCGGGCGCTCCGGCGAACCGCTCCGGATAACGCACGCAAAAGCGCACGCTCCGGTCGTACGGGAAAAAATCGGGCAGTTCGCCCTTTAGCAGAGAATCCTTGTATCGCTGCCACAGCTCGGGCTCGAAGAAATCCGCGTGATGCCGCATGAACGAGCGCCGCACGCGTGGATCGCCGAGCAGGAAAGTGCCGTACGTCTCCGGGAAAATATCGTGCGGGCCTACCGCGTACCACGGCTCGTCCGACATTTCGTCTTCCTCGTTGCGCGGCGCCGGCACCGCACGCACGTTGCAGTCGGTCAGGTATTCGATCTCGTCGTAGTCGTAGAACACGACGCGGCCATGTCGCGTGACGCCGAAGTTCTTGTAGAGCATGTCGCCGGGGAAGATGTTCGCCTGGATCAGTTCCTTCACCGCGTCGCCGTATTCCTTGATGCCGTGCTCGACGTCGTTGTCGTTACCGTTCTGCAGGAACAGATTGAGCGGCACCATGCGTCGCTCGAGGTACAGATGGCGAATCACGAGGTTGTCGCCGTCGTACTCGATCAGCGACGGCACTTCCTTTTCGAGTTCGCGCAACAGCGTTTCGTCGAGCCGCGCGAGCGGCAGCGCGACGCTCGAATATTCGAGCGTGTCGGCCATCCGGCCGAGCCGGTCATGACGTTTGACGAGCAGATACTTCTGCTGGATCTGCGCGCGCGTGGTTTCCTTCGGCGGCGGAAAGTTGTCCTTGATCAGCTTGAACACGTAGGGGAACGACGGCAACGTGAACACCAGCATCACGAGCCCCTTGATGCCGGGCGCGACGATGAAGCGGTCGCTCGAATGCTTCAGGTGATGCAGCAGATCGCGATAGAACAGATTCTTGCCCTGCTTCTGCAGACCCACCGATGTATAGATTTCCGCCTTCGGCTTGCCCGGCATGACCGTGCGCAGAAACTCGACATACGCGGACGGCACTTCCATGTCGACCAGAAAATACGAGTGCGAGAAGCTGAAGATGATCAGCAACTGCTCGCGCTTGAGCAGCACGGTGTCGAGCGCGAGCACGCCCGGTTTCACGTGACGCAGCGGCACCGCGAACGGCAGCAGCGCCTCGCCGTTGATGATGCGCCCGACGATATATGCAGCCTTGTTGCGATAAAACAGCGACGACAACACGTGAATCTGGAAGTTCGGCGCTTCGTCGAACACGCCGAACGCTTCGTGAATCGACTGCATCACGCAGGCGACGTCGCGCGTCAGATCCTCGAACGGCGGATCGAGCTGGAAGTTCGTGACGACCCGTTCGAGCGTTGCGGCAAGTCCATCAGTACCGGGGTAATACGCGCGATAAGTCGGCTTCGCGGCCGGTTCGTCGTTCTCGATGTATTCGGTCGAGATCGCCGGCCGCACGAAAATGAAATCGTTGTTGAAGTACGAGCGATGCAGAATCTTGCAGGAAACCGAATTAAAGAAGGTTTCCGCGCATTCCGGCTGACGGTGCGTGGTCAGGAGGCCGATGTAGTGCAGCTTGATCTGCTGCCACACTTCGCTGTCGATGTTTTCCGCGTCGTACTCGTCTTCGAGCAACTGCACGCATTCCTGCACGCGATCGTCGTACGACGTGATGCGGTCGCGCGCGAGCTTTTGCAGGCCGTGCCAGTCGCCGGCTTCGAACAGCGTTTTCGCGTGGATCGCCGCGTCGCGAAAGATCCGGTAGTGACGGTCGAACCCTTCGAGCATCGTCTGCGCGACGTCGAAACCGATTTGCGACGATAACAGCTTGGGGAAGTGATTCATCACGCGCGCTCCGCAAACGCCGGTCAGAGTCAGGCAGCTTCAGGCAGGCTTCGCTTCGTGCCTCGCGCCATCGAGCAGCGCGCGCGCCTGCGCTTCATACTGCGCGAGATCTTCGAGCGTCGCGTCGAGATCTTCTCGCTGACGTTCGAGCACTTCGCGATGACGCGCGACCGTCGCGAGGAACGCGTGCAACTGCGGCACGGTATCGGTCGGCGATTCGTAGACGTCGAGCAGGTCCCGGATCTCCGACAGCGTGAAGCCGAGCCGCTTGCCGCGCAAGGTGAGCTTCAGACGCGTGCGGTCGCGGCCCGAATAGACGCGCCGCAAGCCGCTCGAACCCTCGCGGCTCGGTGAGAGTAAACCCTGGTCTTCGTAGAAACGGATCGCGCGCGGCGTGACGTCGAATTCGCGCGCGAGCTCGGTGATCGTGTATTGCGTATTCATCGGGACATCTCGTGGCCCTTGGTCGGCACAAAACCGGATTGGACGATAGAATCGACGTTTACGTTATCGTCAACCTGAGCGGAAAGCAACCACAACCCGGCCGACCGGCATCGCACACCTCGCCATGCCGGAGGGTCGTCGGAGGAAGACAGTCCCCATGAATGCACTCGAACACCAGCTCGAATACCCCTTCAACGACACGATGCCCGACGCGGGCCGCACGATGGAAGTCGCGCCCGGCGTGCTTTGGCTGCGCATGCCGCTGCCATTTGCGCTCGACCATATCAACCTGTGGCTGCTGCGCGATGAGATCGACGGCCAGCGAGGCTGGACCGTGGTCGATTGCGGCATCACGTCGGACACGATCAAGGCGAATTGGGAGAGCGTGTTCGAATCGGTGCTCGACGGCCTGCCGGTGCTGCGCGTGATCGTCACGCATTGCCATCCGGATCACATCGGCCTCGCGCATTGGGTGTGCGGCGGTGGCGATAAAAAGCGTTGGGACGCGCGACTGTGGATGACACTCGGCGAATACATGCAGGCGCGCGTGATGGCGACCGGCGACGGCTCGAACGCGGGTGGCGAGGCCGCGGCGCGGCACTTCGCGCGGCACGGTCTGACCGACGCCGAATCGCTCGAAAAACTGCGCAATCGCAATAGCTACTACGCGAGCCTCGTGCCGGCGATTCCGGGGCGATACCGCCGTTTGCGCGAAGCCGAGGACGTGAGGATTGGCGGTAGGACGTGGCGCGTGGTGACGGGATTCGGCCATTCGCCGGAACACTGTGCGCTGCACTGCGCGGAAACCGGCACGCTGATTTCCGGCGACATGGTGCTGCCGCGCATTTCGACCAACGTGTCGGTGTTCGATATCGAGCCTGAGGGTTCGCCGCTCGAACTGTATCTGGAGTCGCTCGGCCGCTACGAGACGATGCCCGAAGCTACGCTCGTGCTGCCGTCGCATGGCAAGCCGTTTCGCGGCGTGCGCACGCGCATTCAGCAACTGCGCGAGCATCATGACGCGCGGCTCGCCGAAGTGCGCGAAGCATGCGCGGAAAGGCCGCGCAGCGCCGCCGATATCGTGCCGTTGATGTTCAAGCGCCAACTCGATATCCATCAGATGACGTTCGCGATGGGTGAGGCGCTCGCGCATTTGCATCTGCTGTGGCGAGCGGGGGATTTGAAGCGGACGCAGGATGCGGATGGGGTGATTCGGTTTGCGGCGGTGTGATCTTTTCGATTCGATGCGCTATATGAGCGCACTCAGCGGCGCAACGGTGCTGGGTGTGTTCATTCGAACTATTTCAACGGCAAGTCAGATGCAGCGTCGCGAAGTTGCTGGGCACGCCGGTTGTTGAGTTCCGCAACGCAAGCCAAACTGCGCACTTCGCGTGCACTGCCGGCTCCACCACCGCTTAGCGAAGCTGCGAACTGGCATTGAGTCTCGCGGTACTTAGCGAATTTGCTGTTTGATGCGACGAGTCTTGCCTTGGCCTGGTTCACGTACTTGTTGTCTTCATCCCATTTGGAGAGGGTGCCAGCCATCTTCTCCTCGGCTCGTCTGAGGGCCTTCTGACTGGCATCTGCTTTTTCTGCCAGACAGTCCCGCATTCCCGATTGCGAGAATGCACTGCATTCTTCGCGTAAAGCCCGCTCGCTTGCAACGAGAGCAGTTGAGGCCGCAAGGACCAACGTTGGCAGGCAGGCGGCCAGGCCTAAACAGATCAGCTTTATAGCGCGCATAGGGCCACCTTTCCTTTACGCACCATTGACAAAGCGTAATCAAGCTTTCTGGCGTAGTTGAGGTCACCGCCTCCGTTATAACGCTCCGCTATCAATGCCGCGGAGAAGGGGCGCCAGCTCGTAATAGCCTTTTGAACTGAAGCCTTCCGGTACTTCAACACTTGTCCGGGTCGCAGAACGGTGGCGGGGGATTCAGCTCTTTTAACGTGTCGATCGTCGTGCCCTGAGCCTTCGCCATCTTGTCGAGGCTGTCTCCTGGCCTGACGGCGATTTCGTAAACCTTAGGGTCAGCACGAAGTACGCTTCGGTACTTAAAATGTGCCATGCGCATCAGCAAATAACCAATACCAGCACGGATGTTATACGCCGGTATCGTTCTGACTGAGGCCATTGTCAGCCGTCCTATCCAGGCTGGCGGCACAATCAAATCGCCGCCTTCATTACCTGAAAGCAGCGATGCTAATCCAGGATCGCCTGCAACCCCAATTCGCATCGGCTTGGCGTTCCACTCAGGATCGTGGGCACCTGTTTCGACCCACAACATCGCCTTGATAAGCTGCCAGTCCAGGGACACGTACCCGGAAGTGCCGCAGAGATGGCGGTGGTACTCATGGACTGCCGGCTGGATCTCGCAGTCCCAGGAATTCCATTTGGCATCGCTTACAGCCTTGCTAACGCCATCCTGCCACCGTTCAAAACCTGTCCTCGTTGGAGCTTGCATTGCCATAACCATTCCTTCTGTCAAAGTGTGGGCGGCTACTTTGCAGGCAATTATCAGCTTCTTGCCTGAGGAAAATTGCATTAGGAATCGGTCTGGCGGCCAAAGGCCCGAGATCACGTCGGAAAGAGGTTACGCAGTGTCAAATGCAACCAGCCAATTCGCGCGTTGAATAAAAAAAGCCCGGTTCAAAAACCGGGCTTTCTTGCAGTTCCGGCCGCGTCAACCGCAGCCCGCAGTCACTGCACCACCACCGCCCCAAAATTCTGCCGACCAAACGGACTCACGTGATACCCGCTCACGTTCGTGCGCGTGATCGCGGCAGCGGTCGGATAGCCGAGCGGAATCCACAGCGCTTCGTCGTGGATGATCTGCTGCGCGGCTTCATACGCTTTCGTGCGCTTGGCGATATCGGACGTCGCTCTGCCGTCGGCGATCAGCTTGTCGAGGTCCTGATCGCAGAAGCGCGCGAAGTTGATGCCCGACTTCACCGCGTTGCAACTGAAGAGCGGCGACAGATAGTTGTCCGGATCGCCGTTGTCGCCGGCCCAGCCCATGAACAGCGTGTCATGCTGACCCTGCTTCGCCCGCTTGATCAGCTCGCCCCATTCGATCACCTTTACGTCCGCCTTCACGCCGATCTTCGCGAAGTCGGCCTGCAGCAGTTCGGCACCGGCCTTCGGATTCGGATTGAGCACGCTGCCATTCGGACGCACCCAGATCGTCGTTTCAAAACCGTTCGGATAGCCCGCGTCGGCGAGCAGCTTCTTCGCCTTCGCCGGGTCGTACGGCCAGCCCTTGATCGAATGGTTGTAGCTCCACGTATTCGGCGGAAACGGGTTCACGGCCGGCGTCGCGGTGTTGTCGAACACGGTCTTCAGATATGTCGTGCGGTCGAACGCCATGTTCAGCGCGGCGCGCACCTTCTGGTTTTCAAGTGGCTTCTGCTGCGTGTTCAGCGCGACGAAGGCCGTCATGAACGCGGGCGTCTGCACGATCGCGAGCGACTTGTCGTTCTTCGCGTCGGCGAGATCCTGCGGCTTCGGCGAGAGCGCGATCTCGCATTCGCCAGCCTTCACCTTCTGCGCGCGCACGGTCGCGTCCGGCGTGATCGCGTAGATCAGGCGCTCGATCTTCGGCTTCGGTCCCCAGTAGGTCGGGTTCGCGTCATAACGGATCACCGCGTCTTTCGTATAGCTTTTCAGCACGAACGGGCCGGTGCCGATCGGCTTCGCATTCAGATCGACCTGCTTGCCGGCCTTCAGCAACTGGTCCGCGTACTCGGCCGAATAGATCGACGCGAAGCCCATCGTCAGGATCGACAGGAACGTCGCGTTCGGCTCGTTCAGCTCGAACTTGACCGTGTTGTCGTCGACCTTGGTAATCGACTTGATCAGCTTCGGCAGCCCCATCGATTGCGCATGCGGGAAGCCGCTCGCGCCCGCCACCTTGTGCCACGGATTGCTGTCGTTGAGCATGCGGTCGAACGTGAAGATCACGTCGTCGGCATTGAGCGCGCGGGTGGGCTTGAAGTAGTCGGTGGTTTGGAACTGCACGTTGGGGCGCAGGTGGAACGTGTACGTCAGGCCGTCGGGGCTCACTTCCCACTTGTCGGCGAGCGCGGGCACGACCTTCTTCGCGGCTTCGTCGAACGACACCAGCGAGTTGAAGATCACGTCGGCCGATGCATTCGTCGTGACGAGCGAATTGAACTGCACGACGTCGAAGCCGTCAGGGCTCGATTCGGTACAGACGGTCAACGGTTTGGCGAGCACGAGCGCGGGCGCAGTGAGCAGGATGGCGGCTGCGAGCAGTTTGAAGCGCATAGGATCTCCGGTAACGAGCGCAGTCAGGCAGTGCGTCTGGTTGTGTTTATGGCGGCGATGCGTGAGCGGGCAGGTCAGCGGTCCCGGCGCGCGCGTCGCCACGATTGTGATACGTTCCCGGCGCCGTCGTACAGGTCGGGCGATCCCGGCCTGAGGCCTGGGGGCCGGCCTTCGAGGCCTGGCCGGCGGCGCGCCTTCGCGAAAGCTTATCGAAGGGCCATTTTGGCGACAACAATTTAATCGACATATCCATATGGGGGCGGCGCGGCCATGCTGCCGCCTCAGGCTGCGGCGGCCTGACGCAGCAGGTAGCCGATGCCACTTATTGCGCGCACGCCGTACCACGACGTCATTTCCCCATCGATCAGATCGATGCGCTTGCCGGTGAGACGCGGATCGCGCGCGAGCGCATCGCGATGCGCGGCCGTGAAGCGGTACGGCTCGCTCGACAGCAGCACGCGGTCGACCTGCGCGAGCCACGGCGCGTCGTCGAAGTCGAGCGTGGGGTAACGCGCGGCGCCCGCGCTGCCGCCGCGCACGTCGGGAAGCGTATGCCAGTTCACGAGGCGCAGCATCGCGGCGATGTAGGTGTCGCGTGCGACGCTCATCCACGGTTCGCGCCAGATCAGGTACAGCACGCTCTGCGCGGCGAAGGCGTGAGCGCCGGCTTCGCGCAGACGCGCTTTGAGCGAGTTGCTCAAGCGCCGCGCTTCTTCTTCACGCCCGAAGATCGCGCCGAGCAGCGCGAACAGCGCGAGGTTGTCGTGCGGCGTCTGCGGATGGGTGACGACGATGTGCGGCACGAACGCGCGCAGTTGCTCGACGGTGTCGCGTTCGTTCTCGTCGACATTGACGATCAGATGGGTGGGGCGCAGCGCGCGGATCGCGTCCAGTTTGACGGCCTTCGTGCCGCCGACCTTCGGCACCGCCCAGACCTTGTCGCGCGGATGCACGCAAAAGCCGGTGCGCCCGACGATCTGCTGTTCGAGGCCGAGCGCGAACAGCGTTTCGGTGAGGCTCGGCACCAGCGACACGATGCGCGCGTCGGTGCCCGCGGATTCGTGCGCGACGCCGGCTGCATCGACCGCACGGGACTGCATGGCTTACTCGGTGGCGGCGCGCGGCTTGCGCGGCGCGCGTTCGAACACGCGGTCGTAGAGCCAGCGCGGCAGCACATGCAGCAGCAACGCGGCCACGCGCATCTGCCACGGAAACACCGCGAACGACGTCTGCCGTTCGACTGCCCGCGCGACCTTCGTCGCGAAACGGTCGGGGTCCATCAGGAACGGCATGTTGTACGGATTGTGCTCGGTCATCGGCGTGCGGATATAGCCGGGCGCGATCGTGACGACCCCGACGCCGAACGGCCGCATCTCGACGCGCAACGCCTCGAGATACTTCAGGGCCGCCGATTTCGACGCGCTGTACGCGCCCGAACCGGGCAAGCCGCGCACGCCCGCGACGCTCGCAATGCCGACCAGCGTGCCGCGCTTCGATGCGGCCATCGCGGCGGCAAATGGCTCGAACGTCGCGACCATGCCGAAGTAATTGATGTCCATCACCTCGCGGAACGTGCGCAGATCGCCGTGACCCGTCAGCGCGCCGCGGCTGATGCCGGCGTTGGCGATCACGACGTCCGGCAGGCCGTGCGCGGCGATGAAGCGCGCGGCCGCATCGGCGAGCGCTTCCGCGTCGCGCACGTCGACTGCATAGATCGAGACGGTGTTCTGGGGATGGGACCGCTGGAACGCGGCGAGCGCGTCGCCGCGGCGGGCGACGAGGCCGAGAATCGCGCCGCGCCGTGCGTATTCGCCGGCGAGCGCGAGGCCGATGCCGCTCGAAGCGCCGGTAATGAAAACCTTCAGCGGAGAGGTCATACCGGCGCCTCGTGATTACATCTTCTTGGCGCGGACTTGCGAGACGAGGTAGTCGAGCACCTGGATCGTGCCCGGCAGGGTGCCGGTCGCGGCCGGGCCGGTTTCATACTTGCCCTGCACGGCGAGCGTCGGCACGCCGTCGATCTTGTAGTCGTCGAGCAGCTTCTTGTCCTTCTGCAGCGCGCTTTGCGTCGAGAACGAGTTGTACGCTTCCATGTACTTCTTCGGATCGACGCCGAGCGTCGCGAGGTATTTGCTCTGGTCTTCCGGCGTCAGCAGATAGTTCTTGTTGACATGGATTTCGTTGAACACCTTCGGCGTCAGTTCGTTCGCGACGCCGAGCGCGTCGAGCGCGTGGTACATCTTCGAGTGCGGGATGAAGTCGTCGCGGAAGGCGACCGGCACGCGGCGGAACACGACGTCCGGGCCCTGCTTCTTGACCCAGGCTTCGAGGAACGGGTCGAATTCATTGCAATGCGGGCAGCCGTACCAGAAGAATTCGATGACTTCGATCTTGCCGGCCGGCACGTCGGTCGGTTGCGGCGAGGCCAGCACGGTGTAGTCCTTGCCGGCAACCGGCGCGGTCGGCGACGCATGCGCGCTGGCCGCGATCAGGCCTAGCGAGAGAAACAGGATGCTCAGCAGCTTTTTCATGTTGTGTAGACCCAGATAAGGCGGTAGCGCGGCGACGCCATGCTAAGAGCCCGTCGCCGCTGGTCGGATTCGGTGTGGCCGCCCGCCACAATACAGGTCGAAGCGGCCATCGTGCTTGTGACCCGCGCGCCGCGCCGATAGTTCGACGCGCCGTGCGGGCCGGCATTACCGTTTGTTTATTGTTTGGTGAAGCGGATCACCGCGGTATCGACACCCGCGTCCGACAGACGCTGACGACTCGAATTCATGTCCTCGAACTTCGAGAACGGCCCGATGCGCACGCGGTAGTACGTGACGCCGCCGGCATCGCGCTGCGTGACCTTCGATTCGAAGCCCTGGAACGCGAGGCGCGCGCGCTGCTGTTCGGCATCGGCGGAGGTCTTGTACGCGCCGACCTGCAGGAAATAGCCGGTGTTCGCCTCGCCCGGCGCCGGAGCGGCGGCCGAGCCCGGCTTGGCGTTGGCGACCGTGGTCGCGCTCGTGCTCTTAGGCACGGAGCCTGCCGCGGTGGCGGCCGGCGCGCTCGAGGTCTGCGGCTTCTTCGCCGGCGCCGGCGCGACGATGCCGCCGGTGCCGTTCTCCTGCGCGGGATTCGGCGCGACCGCCGTGCCGTTGTTATTCGCGTTGCCGCCCGACGGCGGCACTTCGACGATCTGCGGTTCTTCGAGCATGCCCGACTGGGTCTGGGCGTTGGTCTGGCCCGGCGCGGTGTTCGGCGGAGCCGGTTGCGCGGCCTGCGGCACCGGCTGGCCCGGCGTCTTGCCTTGCAGCGGACGGTTCGGATCGTATTGCGGCTGGCTCGCACCGTTGTCGGTCGCCGCTGGCGGCGCGACCTTCGACACGAACGGCGTAGGCGCACGGGTGATATACAGCGCCACCACTACCGCGATCGCCAGGCCGACGATCAGGCCCAGCACGATGCCGAGAAAAGTGCCCCCGGTTTGCTTCGATTGCTTTGTTGTGCGGCGTGGTTTTGCCATCGTACGAATCACCTGCAAAAAGAATCCAGGAACGGCCGCCGATTATAACGACGGCCGCGCGCATATTACGCTGGAGGAGTTACATCTTGACGGGAGCGGAGACGCCGATCGTCGCGAGACCGTTGGCCAGCACCTGGCGCGTGGCCGCGAGCAGCGCGACGCGAGCGTTGCGTTCGGCCGCGTCGTCGACCAGCACGCGCTCGGCACGGTCATTGTAGAACGAGTGAAATTCGCCGGCGAGTTCGCGCAAGTAGAAGGCGACCGCGTGCGGCGCGAGTTCGTCGGCGGCGTGCTGCAGCATGTCCGGGAATTCGGCGAGCTTGTTGAGCAGCGCCATCGAGCGCTCGCTTGTCAGCGGCGCGAAATCCACGCTTGCGAGCGCGTTCTCGTCCAGGCCGTAGCGCGCGTTGCACTCGGCGATCACCGAGCAGATGCGCGCGTGCGCATACTGCACGTAGTGCACCGGATTCTCGTCGTTCTGCTTCAGCGCGAGGTCGATGTCGAACACGAACTCGGTGTCCGCCTTGCGCGAGATCAGGAAAAAGCGCACCGCGTCGCGGCCGCGGCGAATGGTTTCCTCGTCGATCAGATCGACGGCCGCTTCCGAGCCCGGCGTCGCGCCGCCCGACCATTCGATCAGGTCGCGCACCGTCACGTAGCTGCCCGCGCGCTTCGAGATCTTCACCTCTTCGCCGTTGCGCATGACCGTGACCATCTTGTGCAGGATGTAGTCGGGGTAGCCCTTCGGAATGCCGATGCCGAGACCCTGCAGACCTGCGCGCACGCGCGCGATCGTGCCGTGGTGATCCGAGCCCTGCACGTTGATGACCTTGGTGAAGCCGCGCTCCCACTTCGCGACGTGATAGGCGACGTCCGGCACGAAGTACGTGTAGGTGCCGTCGGTCTTGCGCATCACGCGGTCTTTGTCGTCGTCGTCGTCGGTGGTGCGCAGCCACAGCGCACCTTCCTGCTCGTAGGTCTTGCCCGCGGCGATCAGCGCGTCGACCGTTTTCTCGACGCGGCCTTCCGCGTACAGCGACGATTCCAGGTAGTACTGGTCGAACTTCACGCCGAACGCCTGCAGGTCCATGTCCTGCTCGCGACGCAGATACGTGACCGCGAAGCGGCGGATCGCCTCGAGGTCCTCGACGTCGCGCGCGCCGGTGACGGGCTCGCCGTCGCTCGCCTCGACCGTGATGCCGTTCAGATAGTCTTTCGCGATGTCGGCGATGTACTCGCCGTTATAGGCCGACGCGGGCCAGCCTTCGTCGCCGGGGGCGAGGCCGCGTGCGCGTGCCTGGGTCGACAGGGCGAGCGTGTGGATCTGCACGCCGGCGTCGTTGTAGTAGAACTCGCGGTGCACGTCCCAGCCCTGCGACGCGAGCACGTTCGCGAGCGCGTCGCCGAGCGCGGCCTGGCGGCCGTGGCCGACGTGCAGGGGGCCGGTGGGGTTGGCCGACACGAACTCGATCAGCACGTGCTTGCCGGCGTCGCGCCGTGAGCGGCCGTACGCGTCCTTCTCGGCGAACACGGCGGCGATCACGCCTTGCTTGGCTGCGGCCGTGAGCCGCAGGTTGATGAAGCCGGGGCCCGCCACTTCGGCGGTGTCGATCAGGCCTTTGGCCTGCGGATTGACGAGCAGCGCATCGACGATCTGTTGCGCGAGCTGGCGCGGATTGGCGCGCAGCGGCTTGGCGAGCTGCATCGCGACGTTGCACGCGACGTCGCCGTGCGCGGCGACTTTCGGGCGCTCCAGCGCGATGGCGGGCGAGACGAAGGCGGCTTCCGTCGCGCCTTGGGTGGCAGTCGCGACCTGCTTCACCGTCTCGGCGAGCAGTGTTTCGAGTGTGTGTTTGTGTGCGGGCAGCATGCTTGTTGCGAGTCCAGTGAGGCAATCCGGTAAGGCGGAAGAGGCGCCGGCCGAGGCCGGTGTCGCAAGCGTTGAACGCGGCAGCGCTTTGCGGCGCCGATGGCTGCGCCGCCGGCAGACTGTCCCCCCAGGCGATGCGACGAGACGCAAGCAGCGCAACGCGGTGGACTCCGCTCGGCGGCCCGCCGGCACGCAGGCTCGCGCGGCATGCGGATCGCGGCCGATGGCTCGACGCCCCCGCTTGGCCCACGTGTGCGATGCTCGTCGAGCCTTGCCATACGTGGCGCTGGGCGGCGCGCTTTTCCGTTCAGACGGATTTTAGCAGGTGCTAATATGTTCAATGAGTTGCCCACGAGGGGCTGGGGCCGCCGCGCCTTGCCGGCGCCACGTCAGGCGCACGCTGTTGCAGCCCTTGGGACGCTCATGCGTTAACCCGACATAACGAAAAAGGGAACAGTCATGCTGATTACTTTCAAGTGCCACGCCTGCCCGGACGTGATGATGCTGGAGAATCTGGCGCAGTATCTGGTCGGCATTGTCGGCAAACGCCTTGGGCAGCGGGGCGTCATTACTCACGACGAACTGGGCCCGGCCATCGAGAAGCTCGAAGCGGCGATCACCTCCGACAAGCAGGAGCGCGCCGAGCACGAGGGCCATTTCCACGAGGGCGAAGACGGCCGCGATCGTCACGAGATTCCGCCCGGTCTCGCGCAGCGCGCGTATCCGTTCCTCGACATGCTGCGCGCGGCGCAGAAGGAAAACGCGGATATCGTCTGGGGGCTTTGATTTCTGCTGGGTCCCGAGCGCCGCGGCCCGGTCTCAGAAGGCCTTCATAAGCGCTTTTGGGGCGCACTCAAAGAAAGGAGCCCGCTTGACGCGGGCTCTTTGTCATTCAGAGGGCTTGTCCGCCTCGCCGCTCACTGGCTCGCGGGGGCCGCCGACGCTGCCGCGCCTTTCTTCATCTTTTGCTTCTTCGCCTTTTTGACATGCGCCTCGGTGGGGGGCGAGTAGGAGCTGACCGCGCTCGATCCGCCCGGCGCGGCGGGTTGTGCGAGCGCCACGGAAGCGCCCGCGGCCAGCGAAACAGCGGTCAATAACAGTGTCAGCTTCTTCATACGATTTTTCTCCGTTGACGGTTGCAATTTCGGTGAGCCGGCGCGTTGTGCTCGCGCCTGACGGGATGAAAGCCGACTCAGTCTACAAAGCCGAAATTGCCGTGGCGCCAAATATTCTGTCTTTCGGACTCGATATAGTCGCGCACGCGCGGCTCGGGCCGCACGGCCCGGCCACGTATCGCTTCACGCTCAAAGCAACGGCGCCAACGCGCGCTCGGCGTCCGCTTTCGTGAGCGACATCCGCTGCGCGTAGTCGTCGAGCTGATCCGCGCCGATCTTGCCGACCGAGAAATAGGTGCTGTCCGGATGCGCGAGGTAGAAGCCCGACACGCTCGCCGCCGGCAGCATCGCCAGCGATTCGGTCAGGCTCATGTTGATTTCGTTCGCCCGCAGCACGTCGAACATGTCGCGCTTGACGAGGTGGTCGGGGCAGGCCGGATAGCCTGGCGCCGGGCGGATGCCGCGGTATTTCTCGGCGATCAGCTCGTCGCTGGAGAGGTTTTCGCTGTTGGCGTAGCCCCACAGGTCGCGCCGCACGCGCGCGTGCAACGCTTCGGCGAATGCTTCGGCGAGCCGGTCCGCGAGCGCCTTCAGCATGATCGCGCTGTAGTCGTCGAGATCCTTCTCGAACTGCCTCTCCTTCACGTCGACGCCAAGACCCGCCGTCACCGCGAACATGCCGATGTAGTCGGCGACGCCCGAGTCCTTCGGCGCGATGAAGTCGGCCAGCGAGCGGTTCGGCCGCATCACCCCGTCGACCACCGGCCGCACGCTCTGTTGACGCAGATTGCGCCACGTCAGCGCGACTTCGCTGCGCGATTCGTCCGTGTAGATTTCGATGTCGTCGTCGTTCACCGTGTTGGCCGGCAACAGCGTGATCACGCCGTTGGCCTGCAGCCAGCGGCCCTGAATCAGGCGCGCGAGCATCGACTTGCCGTCGGAGAACACGCGCCGCGCCGATTCGCCGACGATCTCGTCGTTGAGAATCGCCGGATATGGGCCGGCGAGATCCCACGTCTGGAAGAACGGACCCCAGTCGATATAGTTCGCGAGCTCGTTCAGATCGAAGTTCTTGAACACGCGTCGGCCGATGAACTTCGGCTTGACCGGCTGATAGCCTGCCCAGTCGATCTTCGTCTTATTGGCGCGCGCTTGCGCGAGCGTGACCATCGGCTGTGCTTTTTTGTTCGCATGCTGATCGCGGATGCGGTTGTAGTCGGCGTTCAGTTCGTCGATGTACTTCGCGGCGCCCTCGTCGGACAGCAGGCTCGAGGCGACCGATACCGAGCGCGACGCGTCCGGGACGTAGACCACCGGCCCGTCGTAGTGCGGAGAGATCTTCACCGCCGTGTGCACACGCGAGGTCGTCGCGCCGCCGATCAGGAGCGGAATCTTCTTGACGCGAAAGTAGTCGTCGCGCTGCATTTCCGATGCGACGTAGGCCATTTCTTCGAGACTCGGCGTAATCAGGCCCGACAGCCCGATGATGTCCGCGCCCTCGACCTTCGCCTTCGCGAGGATCTCGCTGCACGGGACCATCACGCCCATGTTGACCACTTCGAAGTTGTTGCACTGGAGCACGACCGACACGATGTTCTTGCCGATGTCGTGCACGTCGCCCTTCACGGTCGCGATGACGATCTTGCCCTTGGCGCGCACGTCGTCGCCGGCCGCCGCGAGCTGGCGCTTTTCTTCCTCGATGAACGGGATCAGATGCGCGACCGCCTGCTTCATTACGCGCGCCGACTTCACGACCTGCGGCAGGAACATCTTGCCCTGGCCGAACAGGTCGCCGACGATGTTCATGCCGTCCATCAGCGGACCTTCGATCACGTTGATCGGACGGCCGCCTGCAGCGGCGATCTTCGCGCGCACTTCCTCGGTGTCTTCGACGATGAACGTGGTGATGCCGCTCACCAGCGCATGCGCGAGACGCTTCTCGACCGGCTGCTTGCGCCACTCGAGGTTCTCTTCCTTCTTCGCGGCGCCGCTTTTGAACTTGTCGGCGATTTCGAGCAGGCGGTCGGTGCCGTCTTGACGGCGATTCAGCACGACGTCTTCGACGAGCTCGCGCAGTTCGGGATCGAGTTCGGCATACACGCCGAGCTGGCCCGCGTTGACGATGCCCATGTCCATCCCCGCCTGGATCGCGTGATAGAGGAACACGGTGTGAATCGCCTCGCGCACCGGATCGTTGCCGCGGAACGAGAACGACACGTTCGACACGCCGCCGCTCACCTTCGCGTACGGCAGGTTCTGCTTGATCCAGCGGGTCGCCTCGATGAAGTCGACCGCATAGTTGTTGTGTTCCTCGATGCCGGTCGCGATCGCAAAGATGTTCGGATCGAAGATGATGTCCTCGGGCGGAAAGCCGACTTCGTTGACGAGCACGTCGTACGAGCGCTTGCAAATCCCGGTCTTGCGTTGGAACGTATCGGCCTGGCCCTGTTCGTCGAACGCCATCACGACCGCAGCCGCGCCATAGCGGCGAATCAGCTTTGCATGATGAACGAACGCTTCCTTGCCTTCCTTCAGCGAGATCGAGTTGACGATCGCCTTGCCCTGCACGCACTTGAGACCCGCCTCGATCACGTCCCACTTCGACGAGTCGATCATGATCGGCACGCGCGCGATGTCCGGCTCCGACGCGATCAGATTCATGAAGCGGACCATTGCCGCTTTCGAATCGAGCATCGCCTCGTCCATGTTGATGTCGATTACCTGCGCGCCGTTCTCGACCTGGTGGCGCGCGACGGCCAATGCTTCGTCGAACTGATTGTTCAGGATCATTCGCGCGAACGCTTTCGAGCCGGTCACATTGGTGCGTTCGCCAACGTTGATGAAGAGCGTCCCGGACGTGACGTTGAACGGCTCGAGGCCGGCAAGGCGCATGGTGTGATCGGTCATGGCGTGTGTGCGAGTCGGGTGCGTGCGTTAAGGGACGTGCAGGACGTGCAGGACGTCGGGGCGAAGTGTTTCGGCGGGCTCAGGCCGCGTCGCGATACTGGCTCGGCCACTTGCGCGGCTTCAACTCGGCGAGCGCCTTCGCGATCGCCGCGATGTGCTCGGGCGTCGTGCCGCAGCAGCCGCCCGCGATGTTCACGAGCCCCGCTTCGGCGAATTCCTTCAGCAGGCCAGAGGTATCCGCGGGCAATTCGTCGAAGCCGGTGTCGCTCATCGGGTTCGGCAGGCCGGCGTTCGGATAGCACGACACGTAGGTGTCGCACAGCTTCGCGAGCTCGGCGATGTACGGACGCATCAGCGCCGCGCCGAGCGCGCAGTTCAGGCCGAACGTGAGCGGCTTCGCGTGACGCAGCGAGTTCCAGAAGGCCTCGACGGTCTGGCCCGACAGAATGCGGCCCGACGCATCGGTGACGGTGCCCGAGATCATGATCGGCAGACGCTCGCCGGTGTTTTCGAACAGCTCGTCGAGCGCGAACAGTGCGGCCTTCGCATTCAGCGTGTCGAAGATCGTTTCGACGAGGAACAGGTCCGCGCCGCCGTCGAGCAGCGCTTTCGCCTGCTCGTAGTACGCGGCGCGCAGTTCGTCGAAGGTCACGTTGCGCGCGCCCGGATCGTTGACGTCCGGCGAAATGCTGGCGGTTTTCGGCGTCGGGCCGATCGCGCCGGCGACGAAGCGCGGCTTGTCCGGCGTTGCGTATTTGTCGCACGCGGCGCGCGCGAGCTTCGCCGATTCGATGTTCATCTGGACGGCGAGCGATTCCATGCCGTAGTCGGCCTGCGCGACCGTGGTCGCGCCGAACGTGTTGGTCTCGATGATGTCCGCGCCCGCCGCGAGATACTGCTCGTGAATCTCGGCGATGATCTGCGGCTGGGTGATCGACAGCAGTTCGTTGTTGCCCTTGATGTCGCGCGCGTAGTCCTTGAAGCGCTCGCCGCGATAGCTGGCTTCGTCGAGCTTGTAGCGCTGGATCATCGTGCCCATCGCGCCGTCCAGAATCAGGATGCGCGAGTTCAGCAGCGCGGGCAGCGCTGCGCCGCGGGTGTAGGCGGGCTCCGAACGGACTGGCGTGATGGATTGAGCAGGCTGGGTCATGGCGGACGAGGGCTTGCGCCGGCGTTGGCGGAAAGCCTGTCATTGTAGCCGCAGCCGGGCGGATGCGCCCGCCGCGGTGGAGAGTGCGAGGCGCGGCCGGCAAAATCGACCGATACGGACGCGCCGCGCCGGGAATTCAGAAACGCGCTAACAAACGATGCAATAAAAAACGGCCCGGCAAGCCAAAGCCTGCCGGGCCGTTTCGCTGCCGCCGACCGCTTGATGGAACCCGCCGGCAAAGCCGCGCGGCGCGGTCGATCGATGTCGCCAGAGCGCCAGCTGAACACCTCCAGTCAATGCAGGACCACCGGTTGATGCATCAGACTGTCGAATTGACCGAGGAATTCATCAACCTCGTCGAGCGTCGGCTCGCCTTCGATCAGCTTTTGCACATGCTCGCGAAAACGCGCCGCCATTGCCCCGTCGATGTAGATTTCGCGCTGCATGTTCTTGTCGACAATCTCGTAGCCGCCCGACTTCATGGCAAGCAGACCTTCCTGCGGAGGAAACTCGACGACACAGTAGTTAGGGCTGTTATAGATCATTTGCATGGCGACACTCCTTATTTCCGTTGGGCTCCTGCCCTTTTCTGCACCGTAGGTGGAGCATGTGGGATGGAATTCAAGGGGTGGGTCCGGACGACGCAAGTAAAAACTCCGGACCTGACGGTTAGACTCGCCGCTCCAGAAACGATTCAAGCAAGGCGGCAAAACGCTGTGATTGCTCGATTGGCGCGAGATGCGCGGCGTCCAGCAACTCGAAGCGGGCGCCCTCGATCGCCTCCGCTATTGCCTGCGTAGCAGCAGGGGGCGTGCCAGTGTCGTGACGTCCGGCCACCGTCAGCGTCGGCGAGCGGATTGCGCCGTGCTGGCCGCGAAGGTCGAAATCGCGCAGTGCCTCGCAGGCCATCGCAAAACCTTCCGGCGAGGTGCGCGCAAATGTCTCACGGATCGGCTCGACCGCTTCGGGATGGCCGGCCTGAAAGTCGGGCGTGAGCCAACGCGCGATCGTCGACGGTAACAGCGCCTCCATGCCGTCGCTGCGCGCGGTGTGGGCGCGCTGATTCCACAACTCACGGTTCTCGGGCGGAGTGCCGCCGGTGCTGTCGGCAATCGTCAGCGTGTCGATGCGCGATGGATGGTCGAGCGCGAACTGCTGCGCAATCATGCCGCCGAGCGACAGGCCGACCAGGTGCGTCGTCCGCGCGCCGAGGGCATCGAGCAGTTTGGCGAGATCGTCGGCCAGATCGTGCATGGCGAACGGCTCGCGCGCAACTGCGCTGTGGCCGTGGCCGCGCACGTCGTAGCGCAGCACCGTGTAATCGTCGCGGAAATAGCCTGCCATCTGATCCCAGATGGAAAGATCGCCGCCCAACTGATGGATGAACGTGAGCCACGGGCCGCCGCCTTCGTTGCTCAGCACGTAGCGTGTGTCGATACCGTTGATGTTCACTTGCATGTGGACTCCTCTGAAGGAAACGCAGTGAAAAAGCGCGGTGGGTCGCCTCGTTCGCGCGAACGAGGCTCCATTGACGTGCGAGTCAGCGTTGCAAAGGAAGTTTCGCCGATCTCGTGCGGATTTGCTCGTGACACTGTGTCACGAAAAGTGTCACGGTTTGATGATGGTCGGAGCGGTCGAATCGACCGGTGCAGATGGGGCGGCCTCGGGTGTTACTGCCGATGCGTCGGCCGGTGCTGGCGCTGGCGTTGCAGGGCCCGTGGCAGCGGAAGCCGCGGGTGCAGCAGGCGTGGCCGGCGCGCCACCATTGCCGCGGTCATCCGGCGACGTGCCATCGACATTCAGCTTGCCGCGCCACACCAGTTCGAACTGGGTACCGTTCGGCTCCGTCTGCAGGATGCGCGCCGGCAGCCAGCCAAGGGACGGGGCGAGCCACACATCGACGCGGCGCTGGTCGCCATCGTGGCGCGGCAGACGTTTGAAGTGACGCGTCTCCAGATAGCCTTGCGCGGCGCGGATCGTTTCGTCGCCGATCGTCTCGATCGGCCAATTCTCCCCGCTATCGGTATCGACGACGAAAAACTGTCGCGTCACGCCAGGCTTATAGGCGTCAGGATCGCCGCGCACGAGGCTCGCGAGCTGCATCACGACACTGAAGCGATCCTGCGCGCCGTCGGGCAACGGCAACGAGGCGGGCGTGCGCGTAAAGCCAACCTTCTTGTCATTGCGATTGAAGATCGCGATGTCTTCGGCGCGACGGCCACGCTTTTCGCTGTACTGCGCCGGCGCGAGGCCAAAGGCATCGATGCCGCCGTGGCTCGAAAACACGAACGGACCGACGAACGGCAGCGGCACTGATACGACCATTTCGTAGCCCTGCCCGTCGCTCGCCCAATGGATCGTGCCGGGCGCGTTGCGCACGCCGTTGTAGAACGTGTCGTAGTCGAGTTCGGCCGACGGCGGTACCGAAAACTTCACACCCTGCGACGCTTGCGGCGCGCTGGCCGCGGCAGGGGCGCTCGCGACGGCGCCACTGGCATTCGCATGGGCCGATGCATTCGCGTTCGCGATGGCGGGTGGCGCGCTAGCCGCCACCTCCGATGCCGGCGTGGCCGCGGGCTCGTCCGGTTTGGCCGGTTGCAACGCGGTCATCACATGCTGCTCGCGCGGCGGCCTCGCCGCGGGCTTGCGTGCAGGCGCGGGCGGATGCGGTGCCGGCACGGCGGGCTGTGGCGCGGGTTGACGCTCGACCCTTTCGGGCGTCAGCAGCACGACCTGCACCGGCACATGCTCGCGATTCGCCGGATTCAGATCCACGCGATTGCGCTCGAACCATTGCGCCGCGATCCAGTGCACAACCGCGACGGCCGCGAGGACGGCGATCCAGCGCCACGCGCGCGCGCCGCGTCCCGGCCCGCTACCAAAAGCGGGCAGGCGATCATGACGGCGGTTGGCGGAAGCAAAATCCATCGGCGCTTGAATCGGTGAGAGCGTGAAAGGATACGGTGCGTATCAACCGTTGTCACCACGCGGCGTCGCGCTATAGCCGAGTTCGTACGACAGCTTGCGCGCGCATTCGCGCAACGCGGTATCGATCTCGCCGCCCCAGCGGATATCGAAGGCGCCTTCATGGCCGAGCGCGACGAGACCGAGCGCGAGTTCGCCGGTCGAATCGAACACCGGCAACGAAAACGCGTGGATCGTCGGCAGCAGCATGCCTTCGACGCGCGCAGCCTCGTGCTCGCGCACCTCGGCGAGCACCTTGTCGACCTCTTCGCGGGTGCGTGGCGCGCCGCTATACGACGAGCGCCGCGAGTCGGCCAGCTCGTGCTCGAGCATCGCGGCGGTCTTGCCGGACGGCAGGTAGGCGGCGAACAGCAGACCGGTCGCCGAACTGAGCAAGGGCATCACGTCGCCGAGCTTTAGCGACGCCTTGGCCGGATAGCTCGACTCCATCCAGTGCACCATCGTCGGTCCCTGATTGCCCCACACCGCGATGCCGACGGTCAGGTCGAGCCGGTCGCGCAGTTCGGCGAGCGCGATGCGCGCGAGCTTCACACCGTCGACGCGAGCAAGCCGCGCGAGCCCCAACTGCAAAGCGAAGCCGCCGAGTTCGTAGCGGCCCGACAGCGGGTCCTGCGCGACCACGCCGAGACGCAGAAAGCTGACCAGATAGCGATGCGCCTTCGCCGGACTCATGCCCGCGCGCTGCGCGAGATCGCGCAGCATCATCGCGCGCGGCTCGTGGGTCAGCACGTCGAGCAGCCTGAAACCGACCTCGATCGACTGGATGCCCGAGCGCAGTTTTTCTTCGCCGGGTTCGCCGGGTTCGTCATCGGCGCCGGTGGCGTCGGTTGCATGGGCGGGATCGAGCAGATCGTCGGCGGACGCGGGGTCGGTGCGGGTGCGGATCGTGCCGGAGCGGGCGTTGGCGGACATGTGCAAAAAGCGCGGGCAGCGCGTTCGGTGATCGTAATGGAGACGGCTACGGTGACACGACGACGAACACGCAGATATTGGGCCGCGCCGATTCACCATCGTAGAATACATTCCTTCCATCGTCACTAATACACGGTTCACAGCTCTATGAAACTTGCCTCGCTGAAGGACGGCACGCGCGACGGTCAACTGATCGTCGTGTCCCGCGACCTGCACACGGCGGCCATCGCCGACGCGATTGCGCCCACGCTGCAGCGCGTGCTCGACGACTGGGCCTTCTACGCGCCGCAACTGCACGACCTTTACGATGCGCTGAACCAGGGCCGTGCGCGCAACAGCTTTTCATTCGACGCCAAAGAGTGCATGGCGCCGCTGCCGCGCGCGTTCCAGTGGGCCGACGGCTCGTCGTACGTGAACCACGTCGAGCTCGTGCGGCGCGCGCGCGGCGCGCAAATGCCGCCCGAATTCTGGACCGACCCGCTGATGTACCAGGGCGGTAGCGACGACTTCATCGGCCCGCGCGACGACGTGGCGTGCGCATCGGAAGAGTACGGCATCGACTTCGAGGCCGAAGTCGCGGTCGTCACCGGCGATGTGCGGATGGGCGCGACGCCCGAGCAGGCCCTGCGCGGCGTGCGGCTGGTCATGCTCGTCAACGACGTGTCGCTGCGCAACCTGATCCCCGCCGAACTCGCGAAGGGCTTCGGCTTTTTCCAGAGCAAGCCGGCCACCTCATTCGCGCCGGTCGCCGTGACGCCCGACGAGCTCGGCGAACACTGGCGCGAAGGCCGCGTGCATCGGCCGATGATCGTCCACTGGAACGGCAGGAAGGTCGGCCAGCCCGACGCGGGCACCGATATGGTGTTTCACTTCGGTCAGCTGATCGCGCATGCCGCGAAAACGCGCAATCTGCGTGCTGGTGCCATCGTCGGTTCGGGCACGGTGTCGAACAAGGACGCGAAACGCGGCTACTGCTGTATCGCCGAGAAGCGCTGCCTCGAAACGATCGAGCACGGCGCGCCGCAAACGGAGTTCATGAAATACGGCGACACCGTGAGGATCGAAATGTTCGACGATGCGGGCAAGTCGATTTTCGGTGCGATCGAGCAGAGCATCGCGCCGCTCGAATGAAGCGCGGCGCTCACGCGGCAATGCTTTGACGCGGGCGGCACGCGCGAAAGGGTTTCGCCCGATGCCGCCACTTGCGCGCGCGGCTACACTGCGGCAAACATCACAACGAAAACCCCGACGTGAGGACAGCATGCCGCGATTGGACTTCTCCGCAGCTGGACGTCGGCGCGCTTGCGCGTCGCCCGTTGAAGCGCGCACGAGCGCGCGTGGCTTGCCTCAACGTGGTCGGCGCTTCGCGCGGCGCGCCGCGACGCTGTGCGCCGCGCTTGCCTGCGCGTTGCCGCTGACATCGTTCGCGCAGGTGAAAATCGGTCTCGTGCTGTCGCTGACCGGGCCGGCCGCGTCGCTCGGCATTCCCGCGCGCGACACGGTCGCGCTGCTACCCAAACAGATCGGCGGGCAGAACGTCGAATACATCGTGCTCGACGATGCATCGGACACGACCCACGCCGTGCAGGACACCAGGAAGCTCATCAGCGAGAATCACGTCGACGCGATCATCGGCTCGTCGATCACGCCGAATTCGCTCGCGATGATCGACGTGGTCGCCGAGGGCGAAACGCCGATGATCTCGCTCGCGTCGTCCGCGAAAATCATCGAACCGGTCGACGCGAAACGTCGCTGGGTCTTCAAGACGCCGCAGACCGACGCGATGATGGCCTCGGCGATCGCCGAGCATGCGAGCGGACACGGCGTGAAGACGATCGCGTTCATCGGCCAGGCCGACGCGCTCGGCGAGACGTTCTACGCCGAGGTCGCGAAGTTCGCGCAACTGCATCACATCGACGTGGTCGCGAGCGAGCGTTTCAATCGCACCGATCCGAGCGTGACCGGCCAGGTGCTGAAGATTCTCGCGACCCACCCCGACGCGGTAGTGGTCGGCGCGGCCGGCACGCCTGCCGCGTTGCCGCCGAAAACGCTGCGCGAGCGCGGCTACAAGGGCGTCATCTATCACAACCACGGCGTCGGCAATAACGACTTCCTGCGCGTGTGCGGCGCCGATTGCAACGGCACCTTCCTGCCCGCGAGCCCAGTGTTGGTCGCCGCGCAATTGCCGGCCGATCATCCGGCGAAGGGTCTCGCCCTCGATTACATCGCGCGCTTCGAGGCGCAGCACGGGGCGGGCAGCGTGTCGGCATTCGGTTCGTACACGTCGGACGCGGGCGCGTTGCTCGAGCATGCGATTCCGCTCGCGCTGAAAGCCGGCACGCCCGGCACGCCGCCGTTTCGCCGCGCGCTGCGCGACGCGCTCGAAGGAACACGCGGTCTCGCGGACACCAATGGCGTCGTCAACATGAGCGCGGCCGATCATCTCGGGCTCGATCAGCGCGCCCGCGTGATGGTCGAAATCACCAATGGCAAGTGGCTTTATCAGCCGCATTGAACGGGTCGCGGCGTTCCGCGCGCGACTGAACGAATCTCCTCCGGACTGCTCACCATGCCTCAGCCATCGCAACCGAACGACGCGTACTACGCGCACTACCAGTCGCTGCGTTTGCAGCGTCATCCGCATGGCGTGCTCGAAGTCGTGATGAGCGGCGAGGGCGCGAATAAAAGCGGCCTCGCGACCGCGAACGCACGCATGCATTACGAGCTCGCGGAAATCTGGCGCGATATCGATCGCGATCCCGATGCGCGCGTCGCGATCATTCGCGGCGAGGGTAAAGGCTTTTCGGCCGGCGGCGATCTGCAGCTCGTCGAGGACATGGCGAACGATTTCGAGGTGCGCACGCGTGTGTGGCGCGAAGCGCGCGATCTCGTCTACAACGTGATCAACTGCGGCAAGCCGATCGTGTCGGCGATGCACGGGCCGGCGGTCGGCGCCGGGCTCGTCGCGGGGCTGCTCGCCGATATCTCGATCGCGGCGAAGACGGCCCGCATCATCGACGGACACACGCGCCTCGGCGTCGCCGCGGGCGATCATGCGGCGATCGTCTGGCCGCTCCTGTGCGGCATGGCGAAGGCGAAGTACTACCTGCTGCTGTGCGAGCCGGTGAGCGGCGAGGAGGCGGAGCGCATCGGGCTCGTGTCGCTGGCCGTCGACGAAAGCGATCTGCTGCCGAAGGCGTTCGAAGTCGCGCGCAAGCTGGCCGACGGTTCGCAGACCGCCATCCGTTGGACCAAGTACGCGTTGAACAACTGGCTGCGCACGGCGGGGCCGGCGTTCGATACGTCGCTCGCGCTGGAATTCATGGGCTTCGCGGGGCCCGACGTGCGCGAGGGCCTGAGCTCGTTGCGCGAGCGGCGCGCGGCCGATTTTGGCGCGGGCGGTTCACGTAACGACCAACGATCGTGATGTCATACCCCACACGGTATGATCGAATCGACGCGCGCGGCATCGCGCGCTCCACCTATCATCCAGCACCGAGGCGACAACCATGACCGACACCACTGGCTCCGCGCCGCCCTTTCCCGGCTTCCCCGGTTTTCCGCCCGCTGAAATGCTCGATCGCATGTGGAGCATGATTCGACTGTCGCCGTTCGGCGCCGCCATGACGGGCGCGCAGCCGGGTGGGGGCACGAGTCCGTCGCTGTCGATGATGTCCGACATGATGGCGCCGCTCACGAGCGTCGAGGAGCTCGACAAGCGCGTCACCGACATGCGCGCGGTCGAGCAATGGCTGAAGCTGAATCTGAGCATGCTGCAGTCGGCGATCCAGGCGCTCGAAGTGCAACGTGCGACGCTCGCGACGCTGCGCGCGTTCGGCGCGTTCGCGCAATCGTCGATGTCGCAGGCGGCGGCTGCTGCGTCGGGTGCCGCCGCGAGTGACGCGCCGAACACCGCCCCGGCGCCGCGCTGGACGAAGCCGGCCGAGCCCAGGCCCGAAAGCGCCACGCAGGCCGACAGCGACGAAGAGGAAGCGCCTGCGGCGCCCGGCTTCGATGCGTCCGCGTGGTGGAATCTGCTGCAATCGCAGTTCAACCAGATCGCGCAGTTCGCGATGACGCAGCCGTCCGTCGCGGTCGCCGCGGCGGGCGGGGGCACGCAGGGCAAGCCGGAACCGTCGAAGGCCGCGGATGCGTCGGGCGCCGATGCGTCGGGCGCCGCCGCGCACAACGCGAAGCCCGCCGTCAAACGGCCGGCGGCGAAGCGCGCCGCGCCGTCGGCCAAACGCGCGGCCGGAACGAGCGCGGCAACGCCGAAAAAGTCGACGTGAGCCGGACGGCGCGCCGGGAATCAGTGGCCGTTGATGAAGGCGACTGATCGGCTGCGTTTTCCCCTATTCCAGCGCCGGCGGTTTCCCCCCGCGCGAATCGCCGACTTTATTGAGAGAAGTCAATACCACAGTGCGCTCGCGCCGCTTCTGTCACGGGTTTCGTGGGAGGCGCGTGCTATCATTGTGTAAGCTTGATCTGGCTTTGGGGCGCGCGCCGAAAACGACCAATCCCGCCGCCCTCGCGTCATTCGCCGCCGGCGCTACCGGTGCAGGGCGGGACGGTGCGGTTGTCGACCCAGACTGGCTCGACCTCAGGCAAAGGGTATCCCTTCCCCACGGTTGGCCACGGCGCCTGATTCACGCTTCAGGCGCCAATACAAAAGCCCGGACTTCTTTGCTGCCCGATGCTTCTGGGCGGCTGATTAACGCGTAAAATTGAATGCTTGGCCGATAAACGGCACGTCCGTTCGTCGTAGGTAAAAACGGCTACACGTAGCAGCAACAGACACACACAGTATGTGCAGAACAGGGGTGGGACTATGAACACCATGCTTTATCCGGAACTTTATAAATCGCTCGAATCCGTTCGATGGGACATGGAGAAGGACATTCCCTGGGACAAATTCGATGCATCGCTGTTGACCGACGAGCAAGCCGCGACGATCAAGATGAACGCGATCACCGAATGGTCGGCGTTGCCCGCCACGGAAATGTTTCTGCGTGACAATCATCACGACAGCGATTTCTCCGCATTCATGAGCGTGTGGTTCTTCGAGGAGCAGAAGCACTCGCTGGTGCTGATGGAATACCTGCGCCGCTTCAAGCCGGAACTGGTCCCGACCGAAGAGGAACTGCACGCAGTGCGCTTCGAGTTCGATCCCGCACCGCCGCTGGAAACGCTGATGTTGCACTTCTGCGGCGAAATCCGCCTGAATCATTGGTATCGCCGTGCCGCCGAATGGCATACCGAGCCAGTCATCAAGCACATCTACGAAACTATCTCGCGCGACGAAGCGCGCCACGGCGGCGCGTATCTGCGCTACATGAAGAAGGCGATGGCGCAAACCGGCGACATCGCGCGTGCCGCGTTCGCGAAGATCGGCGTGCTGATGGCGTCGGCGCGTCGCACCGAAAAGCCGCTGCACCCCACCAACCTGCACGTGAACCAGGCGCTGTTCCCGCGCGACACGATCCAGTCGCGTCTGCCGGATCCGGAATGGCTCGAGCGCTGGCTCGACGAGCAGATCCGTTTCGACGACGGCTGGGAAAAGAAGGTCATCGAGCGCATTCTGCACAACCTGTCGCTGCTGTTCGAACGCACGTTCAACACCGCGCAGGAACTGAACCGTTATCGCAAGGAAGTGGTCGCGCGTCTGCAAGCTGCTGAACAAAACCCGGCGCAGCAGCAGCCGGCGTAACGACTCAGGCGGTTTCAGCACCGTATCAAACGGCGGTCCGGCAAGCGTGAGCTTGCCGGACCGTTTTGCTTCGGGCCGTCCACCGTGTATCGTGACGGCACCTGGCATTCCTGTTCCCGTCACGCCCCAACTCCCTAATTCCCCAACTCTGTGACCGTGCGATGACCGCCATCTTTGAACGGAAGATTCTGACGCGCGATGCCCTGGTGAAGCTTCGTCCTTCGCTGCGCGCGCCCGTCGTGTTTACGAACGGCGTGTTCGATATCCTGCATCGTGGTCACGTGACCTATCTGGCCGACGCAAAGGCGCTGGGCGCGTGCCTGATCGTTGGTGTCAATAGCGACGCGTCGGTGCGGATGCTCGGCAAAGGCGACGACCGGCCGATCAACAACGAGGCCGACCGCATGGCCTTGCTAGCGGCGCTGGAAAGCGTCGATTACGTGGTGGGCTTCGGCGAGAAGACGCCGGTCGAGCTAATTTCCGCGCTGCGCCCGGACGTGCTCGTTAAGGGCGGCGACTACGACATGGACGCGCTGCCCGAATCGGCGCTCGTGCGCGGTTGGGGCGGCAAGGCGCTCGCGATTGCGTTCGAGCACGATCGCTCGACGACCGCGCTGTTGAAGAAGGTGCGGACGCAGGGTTGATGCCGCCCGTTACCGCAAAACGCGCGGCGCACTGCTGAACTTCTAACCGATCGCGTCGCTCACCTGATTACTGCGGCAACTCCGATGTCGAAATCGGCGCCTGCGGCGCGGGTCCGCCGACCACCGCCTGGTCGGCCGCATCGGCGGCGCTGACCGGCCGCACCTTCAGCCAGTCCGGATGAATCTGGCGATTCAGATGATTTGGCTCGCGTCCGCTGGCGGTGGGTGTGGGGCCGAAGGCGCCAAGCAGCGCGACGAAAGCCAGCACGTTGACAACAATCAGAATGGCGATCGGCCAGCGAAGCATTGTGGGTGTTTCCAATTCAGAAAGAAGTTGAGCCTGGGGCGTGCGGGAAAAACTCGGGTTCGGAAAATGGGCGGCGAATTGCGCGCAACTCAGGCGCACGTTCTACACGTACATCACGCGCCACCCGGTCGTGAATCGAACGCTAGCCACGGCAGGCAATCAGCCGCTTTGCCGCGCCGTATCCTCGGCTGCGATCAGCGCAAGCCCTGACAGCACCAGCGAATCGTGGCGAGTATGCGGCACTTTCAGGGCGCTCGCCACTTCGTCGGCGGCGCCGCCGCTGACTACGAGACGCACCGGCACCTGCCACTCATCCTGCAGGTCCCGCCACATCCGTTCGATCAATCCGGCCTGCGCCAGCGTGCAGCCCGCCGACAGCGAGCGCGGCGTATCCGTTGCGAAGAACGGACCGCGACGGCCCGCGCCGGTGGTTTCGGCGGCGTCGAGCAGGCCGCGCGCGTGCGCGGCGTCGAGCGTCGGCAGTTGCGCGGTGTGCTCACCGAGCGAGCGCATCATCAGCGTCCAGCCCGGCGCAATCAATCCGCCGATAAACGCGCCATCGGCGCGCAAGGCCTCGAGCGTCGTCGCGGTGCCGAAGGTCGCGAGCAGCAGATGCTCGCCGGGAAAGGTCGCGTGCGCGCCGATCATGCCGGCCCAGCGGTCGCTGCCGAGCGAGTCCGGTGTCGTGTAGCAATTGGTCACGCCGCATCGACGAGCACTTGCGCGGATCGTCGCGAGCGGCAGTCGCGGCCAGTGCGCGTCGACGAGCGCCGCGATGTGCGTCGCGACCTCCGCACCCGCGACGTTGGAGAGCCACGCGCCGCATGGCGCCGGCCAGTCAGTCCAAGCGGGTTGCGCACCCGATCGCGCGCGTGGCCCGGCAAGGTCGTCATGCGCGAGCGCGCCGCTCGCCAACTGCGTCCCATCGGGCTGCACCAGCGCCCACTTGATCCGGCTATTGCCCGCGTCGATCAGCAGATATGGCGCGCGCTGACTCATGCGACACCGTGGGCGAGGCGCAGCGACACGTCGCCGGTCGCGATGCTCTGGCGGCCCTCAGCCGTATCGAGCAGCAACTGGCCACGCTCGTCAACGCCCGCCGCCACGCCGCGCGCGAGCTCCTGGCCTTGTTCGAGCAGCACGACGTCGCGGCCCGCGTAAGCATGCACCGCGTTCCAGCGCGGCTGGAACGGCGCGAAGCCTTCGGCGCCGAAGCGCTGCAGCATCGGTTCGAGCGCGTTCAATTCGGCTGCCAGCGTATCGGTCAGATTCGCGTTCGGCAGCGCGCGTTGCAACGCGGTCGGCACGGTGCCGAGCGCCTGCGGCGGTACCTCGGCGTTCAGCGCGCCCACCTTCGCCGCGAGTTCGTCGGCGCCTTTCACGTTGGTGCCGATGCCGATCACGACCGCGCTCGCGTCGTCGGTGCTCCACGCGGTTTCGATCAGGATGCCGGCGAGCTTGTCGCCTTCGAGCAGCACGTCGTTCGGCCACTTCAGCGCGATCTGTCCGGGACCCGCGACCGGCAGCGAGCGCAGCCCGTCGACGAGCGCGACGCCCACCGCGAGACTCAAGCCCCCGAGCCCTTCGAGCGGTCGCGGCAAGACGCACGCGACCGAAAACAGCAGCGCGTTGCCGGGCTCCGCGTACCACGGCCGCCCACGGCGGCCGCGCCCGGCGGTCTGCAGATACGCGACGCGCACGATCGGCCGCGGCAGCGCGTTCGCGCGGCGCGGCAGCGCTTTCACGTGGGTCATCAAGTCGGCGTTGGTCGAGCCGGTTTCTTCGACGATTTCGATCGGCCAGTCATGCGCATGCGCGCCGAACAGCTTGACCGCGCGTTCGCGATCGATGCGCCAGTCGGTCGAAGCCGACGACGAGGCTGGTGCCGCGCTTGTCGCTGCGGACGGGGAGGCGGGAGTCTTGGAGGCATTCATGTCCCATATTGTAGCCACAGCGACCCCGCCCGGGACTCGAATGCGCAGCGGTGAACGGCGATGCCGATCGATGTGCATCAGTGCGGACCGGCGGCCGAGCCTTCGTTACAATGGCCGCTAATCCGATAACCAGATTCACGCGATCCTTGAACAATGACACTCCGCCCGGCCTTGAAGTCGCGGCCGGCAGCAAAGGCAAGATCGTCCGTCTCTCGGGCCAGTGGACGGCGCTCGCGCTCGCGCGCGATCGCGACACCGGGCACGTGATTCCGCAACTGGTTTCGCTGACCGGCGCGCAGGGCATCGGCGAGTGGGACCTGTCGCGCGTCGACAGGATGGACCACGTCGGAGGCCAGGCGCTGTGGCGCGTGTGGGGCCGCAAGATGCCGCCGGGCACCGCGCTCACCGACACGCAGCGCGACATCTTCGAGCGCATCGCGCTGCTCGACACGGTGCGCGAGAGCGCCGAGCCGGTCACGCGCCTCGATCCGTTCACGCGGCTCGGCCTCAGCCTCTTCTCGTTCGTCGAGCATATGCAGGGCGGCGTCACGATGCTCGGGCGCGTGGTGCTCGATCTGCTCGCGATCGTGCGCAAGCCGAAACTCACGCCGTGGACCGAAATCTCCGCGAACATTTACAACGCCGGCGCTCGCGCGCTGCCGATCACCGCGCTGGTCGCGTTCCTGATCGGCATCGTGTTGAGCTATCTGTCGGCACAGCAATTGCGCGTGTTTGGCGCGAACCAGTTCATCGTCAATATTCTCGGCCTCGCGGTGATTCGCGAACTCGGCCCGGTGCTGTCGGCGATTCTGGTGGCGGGCCGCTCGGGCTCGGCGATCACCGCGCAGATCGGCGTGATGCGCGTGACCGAGGAGCTCGACGCGATGCGCGTAATGGGCATCCCGCACGGCCTTCGGCTGATCCTGCCGCGCGTGATCGCACTGGCCGTCGCGATGCCGCTGCTCGTGATGTGGACCAACGTGGTCTCGTTGACGGGCGGCGCGCTCGCCGCGAAGCTCGTGCTCGGCATCGACATGAGCTTCTTCGCGCGCCAGCTGCCGAACGTCGTGCCGATCGCGAACCTGTGGATCGGGCTTGGCAAGGGCGCGGTATTCGGCATGCTGATCGCGATCGCCGGCTGTCATTTCGGCTTCCGTATCAAAGCCAATTCGCAGAGTCTCGGCGAAGGCACGACGACCTCGGTGGTCACGTCGATCACCATCGTGATTCTCGCGGACGCGGTGTTCGCGATCCTCTTTCAGAACGTGGGGCTAGGATGATCGCGCCACTCACCGAAGCCGTACGCGGCCAACCCGTACCGTCGATCGCCGAGCCGGTGATCGAGGTGATCGACATCACCAAGCGCTACGGCCGCAATATCGTGCATCAGCATCTGAGCCTCGACGTGCGGCGCGGCGAGATCGTGTCGATCGTCGGCGGCTCGGGCTCGGGCAAAACCACGCTGGTGCGGCAGATTCTCGGCCTCGAGCGCCCGTCGAGGGGCACGATCAAGCTGTTCGGCGAAGACCTCGCAACGATCTCGCCCGACACCGCGCTACTGATGCGCAGCCGCTCCGGCATGCTGTTCCAGCGCGGCGCGCTGTTCTCGTCGCTGTCGGTGTTCGACAACGTCGCGCAACCGGTGCGCGAGCTCGGCAAGGTGCCCGAAGACCTGCTGCGCGACATCGTGATGCTGAAGCTCGAAATGGTCGGGCTGCCGTGCAAGCACGCGTCGAAGATGCCATCGGCGCTGTCGGGCGGCATGATCAAGCGGGTTGGCATCGCGCGCGCGATCGCGCTCGAACCCGAACTGCTGTTCCTCGACGAACCGACCGCCGGCCTCGACCCGGAGGCGTCCGACGAATTCGTCGAGCTGATCTCGGGGCTGCATCGCGCGCTCGGTCTGACGGTCGTGATGATCACGCACGATCTCGATACGATGGTCGCACTGTCGACACGCGTGGCCGTGCTGGCCGATCGCAAAGTGCTCGTCAACGCGCCGGTCGAGGAGGCCGCGGGCGTCGACCATCCGTTCATCCACGAATATTTCCTCGGCCTGCGCGGGCGCCGCGCGCTGCAGGCGCTGCCGCCGGAGCGCCGGGCGAAGCTGCCGCCGGCGGCGCTCGAGCCGGCGTCGTCCGAGTTGCCGCTGTGAGGCGGGCCGCCATGAACCGGGCCGCTATGAACCAGGGAAACTGACAATGGAAAACAAAGCGCATGCGTTCTGGGCCGGGCTCTTTACGGTCGTGCTGACGGCGGCGGTCGCGCTGGCGGCGTATCTGTTCAACGTCGACCGCACCGTGCGGGTGCCGTACGACCTGATCGCGCGCACCAGCGTGAACGGCCTCTTTGCGGACGCGGCGGTGCGCTTTCGCGGGCTCGACGTCGGCCGTGTGCAGTCGATCAAGTTCGATCCGACACATCCGGGGGAGATCCTGATCCGCATCATGGTCGACGAGCACGCGCCGATCACGCATTCGACGTTCGGCAGCCTCGGCTTGCAGGGCGTGACCGGCATCGCGTTCATCCAGCTCGACGATACCGGGCGCGATCTGACCCCGCTGCCGTCGTCAGCCCAAAAGGTCGCACAATTGCCGATGCGCCCGGGTCTGTTCGACCAGTTGCAGCGACGCGGCGACGTGCTGCTGCGCAAGCTCGAAAAAGTCACCGACAACGTGAACAACATGCTGTCGCCGGAAATGGTCGCGCAGCTGCACGACACCGCGGCGAGCATCGCGCAGGCGGCCTCGGGCGTCGCGACGCTGACTCGTGAGATGGCGCCCGTCGCCCGCAAGCTGCCCGGCACGATCGACCAGCTGAACCACACGCTCGCGTCGACCAACCAGATGATCACGAACCTGAACCGTCCGGACGGGCCCCTCGAGCGCAATCTGAACAAGGTCGGCACGGCCGCGCAGCAGGCGGGCGATGCGCTCACGCAGATGAGCACGTCGCTGCAGGACCTGTCCGCGCAGGTCGGCTTCCAGACGCTGCCGCGCGTCAATTCGCTGACCGAGGACGTGCGCGCGGCGGCGCAATCGATCGACCGCGCCGCCGACACCTTCAACACCAATCCGCGCAGCGTGCTGTTCGGCGCGCCGCGCCCGGCGCCGGGTCCGGGCGAGGCCGGCTTTGCGTGGCCCGCCGCCGTCGCGCCCGCAGCTCACTAAATCCGCAGGCTAGAACAGAGGAAGATGCCCATGTCACGCTCGATTCACCGACTGTTGTCCTCGCGCGCCGCGCTCGCGGCGCTGCTCGCGTTCGGCGTGCTGGCGGCGGGCTGCGCGGGCACGTCCGCGGTGGTGTCGGATGTCCGCTACGACTTCGGACCACCGCCGCAGGCCGCCGCGGCGAGCCGGCTGCCGGCCGTCAAGGTGCTGGAGGTCAGCGCGCCGTCCGTGCTCGAATCCGACCGGCTGACTTATCGGCTGAGCTACGCCGACGCGCAGCAGACGGCCGCCTACGCCAACAGCCACTGGACGATGATGCCGTCGCAACTGCTGACGCAGCGCCTGCGCAACACGCTGAGCGAGCGCGGCACCGTGCTGACGGGCGCGGACAGCGTGAGCGCGCCGGTGCTGCGGGTCGATCTGACCGAGTTCGAGCAGGTGTTCGACAGCCAGACGGACAGCCACGGCGCGATCACCGCGCGCGCGACGCTGATGCAGGGCGGCAAGGTGATCGGCCAGCAGACCTTCGTCGCGCACGCGCCCGCGCATTCGGCGGATGCGGCCGGCGGCGCGCGGGCGCTCGCCACGGCCAGCGACGACCTCGTCGCGCAGATCACCACGTGGCTCGGCTCGCAGGCGCTGGTCGCCGCGCAATGACGGGCGGGCAGCGCACGCAACGGAGCGCTGCATGAGCGAACGCCCCTGGCTGCGCCGCCCGTCGACGCTGGCCCGTCAGGCGCTGCTGCTTTACACGGCGCTGATCGTCTACGGGTCGTGGTATCCGTTCTCGGGCTGGCGCTCGCTCGGCATCACGCCGTTCGCCTATCTGTTCGATCCGATGCCGCAGTACCTGACGGCGTTCGACGTCGTCACCAACGTGCTCGGCTATATGCCGTTCGGCGCGCTGGTGGTGCTCGCGGTGTACCCGCGTTGGCGCGGCACGCTGGCCGTCGCGCTCGCGTTCGTGTTGGGCGGTCTGCTGTCAGGCACGATGGAAGCCGTGCAGACCTATCTGCCGACACGCGTCGCCTCCAATCTCGATCTCGCCGCCAACACGCTGGGCGCGCTCGTCGGTGCGGCGGTGATGTCGCCGTTGACCGGCGCGCTGCTCGACCGCGGCCTGCTCAGGCGTTTGCGGTTGCTGTGGTTCGAGCGCGGCCATGCGACGCTCGCGTGCCTCGTCGCCGCGTGGCCGTTTGCGACGATGTATCCGTCGCCGCGTCTGTTCGGTCTCGGCAACTGGCCGCGCGCGCTGTGGCTGAGCGTCGATCCGGCCACCCAGGACGCGCTGCTCGCGTGGACGCCGTCCGCGTGGCATGTCGGCGCATGGCCGGCGGCGGCCGCCGCGTGGCTGGACGACGACACATGGGAAGCGCTGATCACGGCGCTGAACCTGTTCGCGGCGCTCGCGCTTGCATCGCTGCCGGCGCGCCGTCATGCGCCGCGCGTGCGCCTGCTGTTCGTGTTCATCGTCGCGACCTTGTGCGTGAAGGCCGGCGCGACGTTCCTGCAATCGCAATCGGGCCTCGCGTTCGACTGGGCGACGCCCGGCGCGCTAATCGGACTCGTGTGCGGCACCGTCGCGGCGCTCGTCGCGCTGCCGCTGCGGCGGCGGTTGCGTGCGACGCTCGCCGGGGTCGCGCTGGTCGTCGCACTCGTGTTCGTCAATCTGCTGCCGGTGAACCCGTATTTCGACGCCGTGCTCGCCGACTGGCGGCAGGGACGCTATCTGCATTTCAACGGGCTCGCGCGCTGGCTCGCATGGATATGGCCCTATGCGGCGCTGGTGTGGCTCGCGTTCGCGGTCGAGCGGGCGTGGCTCAAGCGGCGCGCGAGGCGGGCGTGACGTGCTTGCGCGCCGGCCGCCAGACCCCGACGCCTGCACAGCCCGGTCGCTATAATCGTCCGCACCGCCATTGCACTTCCTTTCAGGCTCGCCCTCCGAACATCATGGATTCCTTCTACAAGCACCACGTTTTCTTCTGTCTGAATCAACGCGACCCCGGCGCCGAGCGTCCGAGCTGCGCGAACTGCAACGCACAGGCGATGCAGGAATACGCGAAACAACGCGTGAAGCAACTCGGCCTCGCCGGGCCCGGCCAGGTGCGCATCAACAAGGCCGGCTGCCTCGATCGCTGCGAACTGGGCCCGACGCTCGTCGTGTATCCCGAGGCGGTCTGGTACACCTATGTCGACGAGAGCGACATCGACGAGATCGTCGAATCGCATCTTGCGAACGGCAAGATCGTCGAGCGTCTGAAGATCGATCAATAACGCGAACCACGAAACGATCCATCCCGATGAACGTCAACACGAAGAAGTATCTGATCGACGGCCCGGTCGGCAAGATCGAGGTCGCGCTGGACCTGCCCGACGGCGTGCGCGAAAAAGGCGCCGCGCCACGCGGCATCGCGCTCGTCGCGCATCCGCATCCGCTGTTTGGCGGCACGATGGACAACAAGGTCGCGCAGACCCTCGCGCGCACGCTCGTGCAGCTGAACTACGTCACTTACCGGTCGAATTTCCGCGGCGTCGGCCAGACCCAGGGCGAGCACGACGCGGGCGTCGGCGAGCGCGACGATCTGCGCGCGGTGCTCGAGCACATGCGCGCAGATCCGGACTACGGCGATCTGCCGCTCGTATTGGCGGGCTTTTCGTTCGGCACTGTGGTGCTGTCGCACGTCGCGGCGAAGCTGCGCGATGAAGGCCGGGAAATCGAGCGCATCGTGTTCGTCGGTACCGCGGCGAGCCGCTGGGACGTCGCACCCGTGCCCGAAAGCACACTCGTGATCCACGGCGAAGTCGACGAGACCGTTCCCGTCCAGTCCGTATTCGACTGGGCGCGGCCGCAGGAACTGCCGGTCGTCGTGATTCCGGGCGCCGAGCACTTTCTGCATCGCAAGCTTCACATCCTGAAGCGGATCATCGTCGACGCCTGGCGCTGAAAACGCGCGACGCGCATTTTGCGGGGGACAGGTGCGCGCAAACGTGTGCAAATCGACGACACGCGCGCGAAGCTGACCAGGTAGCGCGCGTATAATGGGCGCTCTTTTTTTGGGCACAGCGCCGCCCAGCCGGCAGAATCGCGCGCCGCGGAATCATTTCGCGGGAGGGCGCGGCCGGGTGCGCAGCGCCGCGCTCGCGAACCGATTGCGTCGCCATCAGTCCAACGGGCGCCCGCCGTTTTACGGCCAGATGCCCCGCCGACCGGCTCCTCCAACTCCGCGCGCTGTCGCGCAACGTATTTTTCTGCACGAATCGATCCTATGCGTTTCTCCTCCTCTGGCCGCACGTCATTCCCGTCACTCGCTTCTTTCGTTCCCGCTTCGCTCAATCGCGCCGTCGCCGTCGGCCTCGTGCTGCCGGCCACGCTCGTCGCCAGCACCGCGTTCGCGCAGGTGCCGCCGCCGGGCGTCAACGCGCGCTCGTGGGTGCTCGTCGACGCGACCAGCAACCAGGTGCTCGCGTCCGCCAATGCCGACGAGCGCGTCGAGCCGGCGTCGTTGACCAAGCTGATGACCGCGTATCTCGTGTTCGAGGCGCTCGACACGAAGAAGATCACGATGGATCAGAGCATCGAGCCGAGCGAAGCCGTGCGGCGCGTGCGCAACGACGAATCGCGCATGTTCATCGAGGCGCTCAAGCCGGTGACCGTGCACGACCTCGTGTACGGCATGATCGTGCAGTCGGGCAACGACGCGGCAATTGCGCTCGCCGAACTGGTGGGCGGCAGCGAGGCGCAGTTCGTCGACATGATGAACAAGGAGGCGCAAAAGCTCGGCATGACGCACACGCATTTCGCCGACGTGAACGGCATGCCCGACCCGCAGCACTACACGACCGCGGGCGATCTCGCGATCCTGTCGGCCCGCCTGATCCGCGACTATCCCGAGTACTACAACATCTTCTCGGTCAAGGAATTCACGTACAACAAGATCAAGCAGCCGAACCGCAACCGTCTGCTGTGGATCGACCCGACCGTCGACGGTCTGAAGACCGGTCACACGCAAGGGGCCGGCTACTGCCTGATCGCGAGCGCGAAGCGTCCGCTGCCGGGCACGACCGACGCGTCGCGCCGTCTCGTCTCGGTGATGATGGGCGAGACCAAGGAGCACGACCGCGTGCAGGACAGCCTGAAGATGCTGAACTACGGCTACACCGCCTACGACACGACGCGTCTGTACAAGGCGAACCAGGTCGTGGCCACGCCGCGCGTCTACAAGGGTTCGCAGGACAGCGTGCAGGTTGGCGTGAAAAGCGACCAGTACATCACGCTGCCGAAGGGCGCCGCCGACAAGGCGAAGCCGCAGATCGAACTCAACGATCCGCTCGTCGCGCCGATCGCCAACGGCCAGCAGATCGGCACCGCCAAGCTCGTCGCCGACGGCAAGGTGCTCGCGCAATTCCCGGTGGTCGCGCTGCAGCCGGTGCAGCAAGCCGGTGTGGTGGGCCGCGTGTGGGATTCGCTGATGCTGATGTTCAACAAGAAAAAATAAGGGCTACGTCGCAATGACCGTTGTCTCCGAGGTTTTGCCGGACCCGATCGTTCATCTGAACGGCGACTTGGTGCCGTTGTCCGAAGCGCGCGTGCCGGTGCTCGACCGCGGCTTCATTTTCGGCGACGGCATTTACGAAGTGGCGCCGTTGTACGCGCACGCGAGCGGACGGCGCACCGCGTTTCGTCTGAAGCAGCATCTGGCGCGTCTCGCGCGCTCGGTCGGCAAGATCGGCATCGCCAATCCGCTCGACGACGCTGGCTGGCGCGAGCTGATCGGACGCGTGGTCGAGGCCAACGAAACGGACGGCGGCTTGCGTGCCGATCAGGACGCGATCGCATACATCCAGGTCACGCGTGGCGTCGCGAAGCGCGCTCACGCATTTCCGGCCGGCGTGAAGCCGACCGTGTTCGTGATGGTCACCGCGCTGAACCTGCCCGCCGCCGCGCAGCGCGCAAGCGGTGTCCCGTGCGTGAGCGCCGAGGATCGTCGCTGGCTCAATTGCGACATCAAGTCGGTGTCGCTGCTCGGCAACGTGCTGATGGCGCAATACGCGGCCGAAAACGACGCCCTCGAGACGCTGCAGTTCCGCGATGGTTTGCTGACCGAAGGGTCGTCGTCGAACGTGTGGATCGTGAAGGATGGCGTGCTGGCCGCGCCGCCGCGCAGCAACAGGATTCTCGAAGGGATCCGCTATGGGCTCATCGAGGAGCTGACGGCCGAATGCGGTATCCGCTTCGAAGCGCGCGACATCACCGAAGCTGAAGTGCGCGCGGCCGATGAAATCATCGTCAGTTCGGCGACCAGGGAAGTGCTGCCGGTCACGCGGCTCGATGGCGCGCCGGTCGGCGCGCGCCGCCCGGGCGCGGTGTTTGCGGAGCTGTATGCGGCGTATCAGCGAGCCAAGGCGGCTGAAGCCGCCGCGGCGGAAGAAGGAGTAGAGAATGAATCCCGAGAACGACTCACTGTTTGAATTCCCCTGCGATTTCCCGATCAAGATCATGGGCAAATCGCACCCCGAGTTTGCCGCGACGATCGTCGAAGTGGTGCGCGTGTTCGATAGCGAGGTCGATGCGTCGCGCGTCGAGACGCGGCCGTCGAGCAGCGGCACCTACACGGGGCTGACCGTCCACGTGCGGGCGACGAGCCGCGCGCATCTCGACGACATCTATCGCGCGCTGACCGGCCATCCGATGGTCAAGGTCGTGCTGTAACACCGCGCGGTTTTTCAACTTACGGCGCGACGCGCAACGCGTCCGCCGTCACTCCCTGCGCCGCCAGGCGCGCGCTTGCCGCGGGACCCGCCTCGCAGGCGAGATCGAACAGCAGCCTGAAGCGCGCCACCTCGTCGAACAACCAGTCGCGAAACGCCTTGACCCGCGCGGTCCCCAGCATCTGCGGCAGGCAGACCAAATAGTATTGCCACGGGCTCGGCCCATCGACATCAAAGAGCCGCACGAGCCGGCCCGCCGCGATTTCGTGCATCGCGAGCGAGCGGCGCGTCAGCGCGACCCCCTGGCCGTCGACGGCCGCCTGCAACAGATTCGACGAATCCTGATACAGCACGCCGCGCTTCGGCTCCGGCCAGTCGGTGAGGCCGGCGGCGTCGAACCATGGGCGCCATAGCTCGTCGTCGGAGCGCAGCAGCGGGACTTTGGCGAGATCGGCCGGGGTTTGCGGCAGCTTGCCGCCGTTGAAGTTGGGCGAGCAGGCGGGGAAGAAAATCTCGTCGAGCAGCAGCTCGGCGTGCAGCCCCGGATATTTGCCGAAGCCGAAACGGATCGCGACGTCGACGTCGTCGCGCGCGAAGTCCGTCAGCGCATTGGTGGTCAGCAATTCGAGATCCCACTGCGGATTTGCCTCGATAAAGCTGCCGATGCGCGGCGTCACCCAGCGTGCCGCGAACGAGGACAGCATCGATATCACGAGGCGCCGCTCGCGGTCGCCGGCACGGATCGCGCGAGTCGCGTCGGCGAGCTCCATCAACGCGGCGCGCACCTGGGTGGCGTAGCGACGGCCGGTTTCGGTGAGGCGCACGCGCTTGCCGTCGCGCGCGAACAGCGACACGCCGAGCTCGGCCTCGAGCGCGCGGATCTGGTGGCTGACCGCGCCGTGCGTGACGAACAACTCGTCGGCGGCGCGCGAAAAGCTTTCGTGGCGGGCGGCGGCTTCGAACGCCTTGATCGCGTTCAGGGCGGGGAGTTGACGCAGGTCCATTGCAATATTTCTCACATAGACGTGAAAATTGATCGTTTTGCCCAAGTCCTTGCTGCACCTAGGATTCTAGTCATGAAACGATTTTTGGCGAGGGCCTCATGCGAGAAATTTCCTCTAGCATTGCATATGAAATCCGCACTGGCGACACGCTGCCGCTGAAGGTCGCGCGCAGCACGAAGTTGCGCGTGCATGGCGGCGCAGTGTGGGTCACGCGCAGCGACGACACGAAGGACTACTGGCTGCAGCCCGGGCAGACGCTGCATCTGCGGCGCGGCGAGCGGCTCTGGCTCAGCGCCGAGGGCGCCACGTTCGCGAAGGTTACGTTCTCGGTGCCGACCCGCTGCGACGAGCGCGCGCTGAACTGGCTCGCTCGCATCGGCGAGCGCTGGATGATGCGTGTGCGCGGCGGCTGGCGCACCGTTTGACGGTGGCGCGGCGCAAAAGCCGTGCATGACGCCGGGGCCGGCAGGGTACCGGCCCCGGCTGTGCAGGTTCCCGGTGGCCGCGGGCGCGGTTTCCGAGATTTCGGTAAACTCCCGGAATCATGTGCGCCACCCCGGTCTCTCCGTCTCCTCTACCTGCCATCGAGCCGCCCATGCTGCGCTGGCTCGGCCGCGAACCCTACGAAGCCAGTTTCGACGCGATGCGCGCCTTCACCGACGCACGCACCGCCGACACCGCCGACGAAATCTGGCTCGTCGAACATCCGCCCGTCTTCACGCTCGGCCAGGCCGGCGATCCGGCGCACCTGCTCGCGGCAGACAGCAACATTCCGCTCGTCAAGGTCGACCGGGGCGGGCAGATCACGTATCACGGGCCCGGCCAGGTGGTCGCCTATCTGCTGCTCGACCTGCGCCGGCGCAAGCTGATGGTGCGCGAGCTGGTCACCCGGATCGAGCAGGCCGTGATCGACACCCTCGCGGCGTATAATCTCGCCGGAGAACGCAAGGCGGGCGCCCCCGGCATCTACGTGGCGCCTGGGCCCGACGCCGGGCTCCATGCCGGCGCCAAGATCGCGGCGCTTGGCCTGAAAATCCGCAACGGCTGCAGCTATCACGGCGTGAGTCTGAACGTGAACATGGACCTGCGGCCGTTTCTCGCGATCAATCCATGCGGCTACGCGGGGCTCGAAACAGTCGACATGGCGACGCTCGGCATCGCCGCCGGCTGGGACGACGTGGCCCGTACCCTCGCAGCAAGTCTCACCGCAAACCTCGACGGCAATCCCGCGGCCGTCACCCAACCGCAGGCCGGTGCGCTCACCGCTTGACTGGATCGAACGAATGACTGACGTAACCGCGAATTCCGCAGCAGCCACCCCCGCGCCCGAAGGCGTGCCGGCCCCCGCCGCCTACGACGCCACCGCGAAGCAGAAAGCGCAAGCCAAGACCGCGCGCATCCCGATCAAGGTCGTTCCGATCGAAAAGCTGAAGAAGCCGGACTGGATCCGCGTGAAGGCGGCCACCGGCAATTCGCGCTTCTACGAGATCAAGCAGATCCTGCGCGAGCACAATCTTCACACGGTGTGTGAAGAGGCGAGCTGCCCGAACATCGGCGAATGTTTCGGCAAGGGCACCGCGACCTTCATGATCATGGGCGACAAGTGCACGCGTCGCTGCCCGTTCTGCGACGTCGGCCACGGCCGTCCCGATCCGCTCGACGCCGACGAACCGGCCAACCTCGCGCGCACCATCGCTGCGCTGAAGTTGAAGTACGTGGTGATCACCAGCGTCGACCGTGATGATCTGCGCGACGGTGGCGCGGCGCACTTCGTCGAATGTATCCGTCAGACGCGCGAGCTGTCGCCGCAAACGCGTATCGAAATCCTGACGCCGGACTTCCGTGGCCGCCTCGACCGCGCGCTCGGCATCCTGAATGCGGCGCCGCCCGACGTGATGAACCACAACCTCGAAACGGTGCCGCGTCTGTACAAGGAAGCGCGCCCGGGGTCGGATTACGCGCATTCGCTGAAGCTGCTGAAGGACTTCAAGGCGCTGCATCCGCACGTCGCGACCAAGTCCGGCCTGATGGTCGGCCTCGGCGAAACCGAAGAGGAAATCCTGCAAGTGATGCGCGATCTGCGCGAGCACGACGTCGACATGCTGACGATCGGCCAGTACCTGCAGCCGTCGGAGCATCATCTGCCGGTCCGCGCTTACGTGCATCCGGACACCTTCAGGATGTACGAGGAAGAGGCGTACAAGATGGGCTTCACGCACGCCGCGGTGGGCGCGATGGTTCGTTCGAGCTATCACGCCGACGTGCAGGCGCATGGAGCCGGCGTGGTCTGACGCGCTCGCGCCTCGCCGCTGTTGCCTCGCTTCACGCCCGCAGAAACGAAAAGCCCGCCGATGTGCGGGCTTTTTTCATAGACCGCTCTTCTATCAGCAAGGAAACGACACGTGGCAACCCCGATGGATCGCGGGACCTCCGCACAATGGCCTTATCCGCGGCTGATCGCGCACCGCTGCGGCGGTACGCTTGCGCCGGAAAACACCTTGGCCGGTTTCGACGCCTGCGTGCGCTACGGCTATCGCATGGTCGAATTCGACGCGAAGCTGTCCGCCGACAACGCGCTGTTCCTGCTGCATGACGACACGCTCGATCGCACGACCAACGGCCACGGGCCGGCGGCCACGCACACATGGCAGCAACTCGCCGCTCTGGATGCCGGCGCGTGGCGCGGCGCGGAGTTCGCCGGCACGCGGCTGCCGACGCTGGCCGACGCGGCCGAGCGTTGCGCGCGCGACGGCATCGCGGCGAACATCGAGATCAAGCCGTGTCCGGGCCGCGAAGTCATCACCGGCGCACTGGTCGCCCGGGGCGCGCTCGAGCTTTGGCAAGGGCAGACGCCGCCGCTGGTGTCGTCGTTTTCGTTCGACGCGCTCGCCACCGCGCGCGATGCCGCGCCGTCGCTGCCGCGCGGCATGCTGTTCGAGCGGGTCCCGGCGGACTGGCTGCGCATCGTGCGCGAACTCGACTGCGTCTCGCTGCACGCGAGTCACCGCTATCTGAGCGAACCGCTGGTCGCGCAGATCCGCGCGGCCGGGCTGCGCGTGCTCGCCTACACGGTGAACGATCCGGCGCGCGCGCGGTTGCTCGAAGAATGGGGCGTCGACACGATCTGCACGGACCGGATCGATCTGTTGACGTGACGGTGCGCTCGCAAGCTCCGCACAAACCCCTGCGGGTTTCCCCGCAAACGCGCGCGCACCGAATTCCGGATTCCCCGACAGTGCTCGTCCGGATTTCCGGGAACCCGGACGGCGCGCGCCGAGCTGTGCCGGAAAACCCACAAAAATCAAGGCTTCCAGTCTGAAATCAAACTGGCATCGACCTTGCAAAAGAAAGCGCGTGGCCGCCACGGCCCGACAAAAAAGCAAGGAGACAAAATGTCCGATTTCCCTTCCCGGTATTTCTGAATTCGTCGTCTTTGCAGCGGTCCGCCAACGTGCGCCCGCGCGACGACGTTTCGTTCGCGTGTCGCGCCTCGCGGCGGGTCATCAGCTCATATCCCTCGCAGGAACCATCGTGAAGAAACCTATCCATAAAGTGCTGTACGTCCAGGTGATCGTGGCGATCATCATCGGCATCGTACTCGGGCATTTCTACCCGAACCTCGCCATCGACATGAAGCCGCTCGGCGATGGCTTCATCAAGCTGATCAAGATGGTGATCGGGCCGATCATCTTCTGCACGGTCGTGACGGGCATCGCCGGCATGGAGGACATGAAGAAGGTTGGACGCGTCGGCGGCAAGGCGCTGTTGTACTTCGAAATCGTCTCGACCTTCGCGCTGGTGCTCGGCCTCGCGGCCACGCACCTGCTGCGACCCGGCGCCGGCTTCAACGTCGATCCGGCCTCGCTCGACGGCCGCGCGGTTGCGTCGTATGCCGCGAAGGCGCACGGCCAGTCGACGGTCGACTTCTTCATGCACATCATTCCGGACACGCTGTTGTCGGCGTTCGCGCAGGGTGAGATCCTGCAGATCCTGCTGATCGCGCTGCTGTTCGGCGCCGTGCTCGCAACGGCCGGTGAGAAGGGCAAGCCGGTGACCAACTTCATCGAAGGGCTCTCGCACATCCTGTTCGGCATGGTGCGCATCATCACGAAGCTCGCGCCGATCGGCGCGTTCGGCGCGATGGCCTTCACGATCGGCAAGTACGGCATCGGCTCGCTGCTGCCGATGCTCAAGCTGGTCGGCACGTTCTATCTGACCTCGATCGTGTTCGTGGTGGTCGTGCTCGGCGCGATCGCGCGGGCGGTGGGCTTCAACATCCTGCGTTTCGTCGCATACATCAAGGAAGAGATGCTGATCGTACTCGGCACGAGCTCGTCCGAAGCCGCGCTGCCGCAGCTGATGCTGAAACTCGAAAAGCTCGGCTGCTCGCGCTCGGTGGTGGGCCTCGTGGTGCCGACCGGCTACTCGTTCAACCTCGACGGCACCAACATCTACATGACGATGGCGGTGCTGTTCATCGCTCAGGCGACCAACACCGACCTTACGTGGGGCCAGCAGCTGACGCTGCTCGCGGTGACGATGCTGACCTCGAAGGGTGCGAGCGGCGTGACCGGCGCGGGCTTCATCACGCTCGCGGCGACGCTGGCCGTGGTGCCGACGATTCCGCTGTCGGGCATGGTGCTGATCCTTGGCATCGACCGGTTCATGAGCGAGTGCCGCGCGCTGACGAACATCGTCGGCAACGGTGTCGCGACGGTCGTCGTGTCGGCCTGGGAAAAGGAGCTCGATCGCAGCAAGCTGAACAAGGTGCTGCGCGGCGAGGTGGCGGTCAAAGAGCCGGCCGGCGTTTGAGTCGCGCCTCGCCAACCCTGTCGTGACCAGCGCGGACGCTTAAGCATGAAACCGGCGTCCGCGCGACCTTTCGAGGCGTTTGCCGGCGAGACCGCCGGCAAAAGTCGCGGCCCAGCCCGCGACGCGTCTGGCGGCGACGCCTTGCCGCCCTGTGCCACAATGTCCGATGCACATCGATCGGACTTTGCCAACGTGACCCGCCGCCTGCTGATTCTTTTCGCGCTCGCAGCCGGGCTCGCGGCGGCATGCTGGCTCACCTACAGCCTTGCGTGGAAAAGCGGTGTCGACACGCTGCGGCGCAACGCCGCCGTGCGCGCCGAGCGCACCGCGAGCGCGCTCAAGAGCACGCTCGAACGCTACGAATCGCTGCCGTATCTGCTCGCCGAGCATCCGATCGTGCAGGACGTGCTGATCGATCCGAATCCCGCCAACGTCAAGCGCGCGAATCTCTATCTCGAAGACCTGAACCGCCACGCGCGCGCGACGGTCACCTACATCATTTCGCTCGACGGCTACTGCATCGCCGCCAGCAACTGGCGCGGGCCGGGCAGCTTCGTCGGCGCGGGCTATCAGTTCCGGCCGTATTTCGTCGATGCAATGAAAGGCGGCGTCGGCCGCTTCTTCGGCATCGGCACGATTTCGCAGGCGCCCGGCTACTACATCTCGCAGCCGGTGCGGCGCGACGGCAAGATCGTCGGTGTGGCGGTCGTCAAGCTCGATCTCGAATGGTTTCAGGGCGTGGACGCGTCCGAGCCGCTCGTCGTCACCGACGATCATGGCGTGATCTTCCTGTCGTCGGTGCCGGCATGGAAGTACCACACGATTCGGCCGCTGCCCGGCCAGATCGCCGATTCGATCTACCAGGCTCGCCAGTACGCGCAGCAGCCGATCGAGCCGCTACCGGTGACGGTCGAGCGCATGCTCGAAGGCAATGCGCAGATCCTGCGCATCGGCGGCGGGCGCTCCGCGCCGCGCTTCCTCGCGTCGCGTCACGCCATGGGCGAGCCGGACTGGCATCTGATCACGATGTCGCCGGTCGATCCGGTCGATGCCGACGCGCGCAAGGCGACCATCGTCACCGGCTTCGGCTATGTGTCGCTGGTGCTGCTCGCGTTCTACTGGCGCATGCGGCGCGCGCGTGTGCGCGAAATGATGCGCAGCCGCGCGCTGCTGCAGAAGGCCTATGCCGAGCTGAACCAGCGCGTCGCCGAGCGCACCGCCGATCTGTCCGAGGCGAACGAGCAGTTGCACAAGGAAGTCGCCGAGCGTACACGCGCCGAGCAGGAACTGCGCGCCGCGCAAGACGAACTGATCCAGGCGAGCAAGCTGGCCGCGCTCGGCCAGATGGCGGCCGGCATCACGCACGAGCTGAACCAGCCGCTCGCCGCGCTGCGCAGTTTTTCCGATAACACGCGCGTGCTGCTCGAACGCGGCGATCAGGCATCGGCGCGCGAGAATCTCGAAGCGATCGCGGCGCTCACCGAGCGCATGGGCAAGATCACGAACCAGCTGAAGCTGTTCGTCGGCCGCGCGCGGCCGCGCAGCGCGCGCGCGTCGATCGTGCGGGCCCTGCGCAACGTCGTCGCGCTGCTGCAAAAGCGCCTGCAGGGCGTCGAACTCGAGTTCGTGCTGATCGATGCCGCGGCCGACACCGACACCGACACCGACGCCGCCGCTGCGGCAGGCGGCGCGCGCACGCCGCTGAATCTCGCCGACGATCATCCGGAGCTGGTCGCGAATTGCGACGATCTGCGGCTCGAACAGGTGCTGATCAACCTGCTCGGCAACGCGCTCGACGCAACCGCCGGCATGAACCCGCCGCGTATCACGGTCGAGGTGGAGGCCGGCGTCGCGAACCTGTCGATCGCGGTCGGCGACAACGGTCCCGGCATTCCCGACGACGTGTTGCCGCACCTGTTCGAACCGTTTTTCACGACGAAGGAAATGGGCCAGGGGCTCGGCCTTGGCCTCGCGATTTCATCGTCGATCGCGCGCGATTGCGGCGGCTCGCTCGTCGCGCGCAACGCGCCGCACGGTGGCGCATCGTTCGTGTTGACGCTGCGTCGCGCGCGTGTGCAGACCAGCCCCTCGCACGATTCGCTGACCGCGGGCTCCTGATTTCACCCCGAAGCATCACCCGGAACACGCAATGAACGACGGCCTGCAAGTGCTGTATATCGAAGACGACGAACTGGTGCGCCGCGCGAGCGTGCAGAGCCTGCAACTGGCGGGCTTCGACGTAATCGGCCATGCGTCGGTCGAGGCCGCGGCGAAGCTGATCAGCGCGGACTTCTCCGGCGTGATCGTCAGCGATATCCGGCTGCCCGGCGCGAGCGGTCTCGACCTGCTCGCGCAGTGCCACGAGCGCGCGCCCGACGTGCCGGTGATTCTGGTCACCGGCCACGGCGATATCTCGATGGCCGTGCAGGCGATGCGCGACGGCGCCTACGACTTCATCGAAAAGCCGTTCGCGTCCGAGCGGCTGATCGAAACTGTGCGGCGCGCGCTGGAGCGCCGCAAGCTCGTGCTCGAAAACCTCGCGCTGCGCCGTGAGCTGGCCGGGCAGAACGCGGTCGCGCCGCGCATCATCGGCCGCAGTCCGGCGATCGAGCAGGTGCGGCGGCTGATCGCCAACGTCGCGCCGACCGATGCGTCCGTCCTGATCAACGGTGATACCGGCGCGGGCAAGGAGCTGATCGCGCGCAGCCTGCACGAGCTGTCGCCGCGGCGTGACAAGCCGTTCATCGCGGTGAACTGCGGCGCGCTGCCCGAGCCGATGTTCGAATCGGAGATGTTCGGCTACGAGCCGGGCGCGTTCACCGGCGCGGCCAAACGGCGGATCGGCAAGCTCGAACATGCGTCGGGCGGCACGCTGTTTCTCGACGAGATCGAGAGCATGCCGCTCGCGCTGCAGGTCAAGCTGCTGCGCGTGCTGCAGGACGGCGTGCTGGAACGGCTCGGCTCGAATCAGCCGATTCGCGTCAATTGCCGCGTGGTCGCGGCTGCAAAAGGCGACATGGCCGAGCACGTCGCGGATGGCTCGTTCCGGCGCGATCTGCTGTACCGGCTCAACGTGGTGACGATCGCGCTGCCGCCTTTGAGCGAGCGTCGCGAGGACATCGTGCCGCTGTTCGAGCATTTCCTGCTGGATGCTGCCGTTCGTTATCAGCGGCCGGCGCCGATGCTAACCGATCGCCAACGTGCGAGTCTGATGCAGCGAGACTGGCCGGGCAACGTGCGCGAGCTGCGTAATGCCGCCGACCGCTTCGTGCTCGGCATCGCCGACGAACCGGTGCTGTCGTTCGGCGAAGACGGCGGGGCCACCCATCCGCTGAAGGAGCGTGTCGAGCAGTTCGAGCGCGCGATGATCGCCGAGGCGTTGGAGCAGGCGGGCGGCGTGGTCGCGGTCGCGGCGGACCGGCTGCAGCTCGGCAAGGCGACGCTCTACGAGAAGATCAAGCGATATGGCCTTGCGGCCAAAGGGGAAGGGGAGCGGTGAGGAGGCGGACGCCGGCGGCGGGAGGTTGCGCCGGCGCGTGGGGATCTGCTTGCGCCGGCTTAAGCCGCGCCAGCCTTCAGCGCTTTCGCGAGCAACTGGTCGAGTTCCGCGAACTGCGGCTCGCCGACATAGCGCTTCAGGATCTTGCCGTCTTTATCGACGACGAAGGTGGTCGGCGTGAGCTGCACGTTGCCGAACCGCTTGGCGGCCGAGCCGTCGTCCATCGCGACCTTGAACGGCAACTGACGCGTTTGCGTGTAATTGGTCACGTACATCGGCGCGTCGTAGTTCATTGCCACCGCGACGAATTCGAGGCCCTGGCCCTTGAAGCGGTTATAGGTCTCGACCATCTGCGGCATTTCCTTCATGCAGGTGTCGCAACTCGTTGCCCAGAAGTTGACCAGATAAACCTTGCCTTTGAGGTCCGCGGTCGTGAGCTTCTGTCCCGATAGCAGCGTGAAGGTCGCATCGGGTACGCGCTGCTGGCCGGCAAACGCGAAGTAACCGGCGACGGCGAGCGCAATGGCCACGGCCACCGCAATCAGATAGCGAAGCGGGTTCGTGCGCCGGACGGCGGTCGGTGAATTGGAACTCATGGACGGAACCTCGTGAGTCGCGCGCGGCGCGGAACAATGGGGCGGTGTGGTGGCCCGCGGGCCGGTACTGAACAACTCTTCTATTCTAGCTCCAATGGGTTCGGCTGCGCCGAAATGGCGGGACGGCTGCGCTTCGCGTCGGCCCGGCAGTCGATCAGCGGATAATGGCGCTTTACGCTCCGAGAAGCCCGATCTTCCGTCCCATGCTCCGAACCGTTCTTCGCGTCTGCTCTTTAGTTGCCCGCGTTTCTTGCCATTTTCCGTTGATCAGCCGATTGTCCGCCCGCCGTGCGGGCGACTTCCAACCGGCGGGCCTATTTCTCCGCGCATTCACGCGATCCGGTCACGCTCGAACCGTGATCGGCGCGGCGACGGCCGCGTTGGCGCTCGGCGTCGCGCTCAGCGCCTGCTCACCGACCTTCGACTGGCGCACCGTGATGAACAACGACAAGGGCTACACGGTCGACTTCCCAGCCAAGCCGGACAACGATCAGCGCGCGGTGCAGATCGGCGGCACACCGATGCAGATGGCAATGCAGACCGCCGAAGCGGGCAATGCGGTCTTTGCGGTCGGCACCGTGATGCTGCCCGACGACAGCGACGCGACCCAGCGTGCCGCGCTCGATTTCCTGCGCGCGGGACTGGCGCGCAATGTCGGCGCGACGCCCGATGCTCACCCAGCGCAAATCCCGCTGGCGGCGGGCGGCAAGATACCGGGGCTGGAAATGACGGTGAGCGGCACGGCGGGCGCCAAACACGAGACGCGCACGGTGTATGCGCGGCTCGTCGCGCGCGGCCGGCACGTGTACCAGGCGGCGATCATCGCCGATCAACCGCTGCCGCAAGACCAGGTCGACCAGTTTTTTTCGTCGTTCCAGCTGTACTAAATGCGGTATTTTTGGCCGATCGGGCGCACCTCAGAGTGCCGAATGCAGTGAAAGTTCCTTCGCAGGTTTGTACGCTAATTGCCGGTTTACGTTGAGATTTTTGAGTTGCGCGCACAGCCTGTGGATAACTCTGTTGAGAAGTCGGCCTCAATGGCCGCAAAAGCCCATCAGGCGGGCCTTCCGGCAAAATTCACAGGCGTAGGGAATTTAAAAAAATACAATGAAATCAACAGATTAGCGAGATGCGCGTCTGCGCCCTTTTGAGTTGTATCAAAATCTAACAGGATCGCGCGTGTGTGAATAAGTCAAGTCTTGACAGTCGTTTTTTCTCCTCATAACGAGCCAAAAGCGCGGCGGTATTGGATTGCCTCGGCGACCTGCGCGGCGCTCGGCATCGCCGCGCCAGCCAGGTCCGCGACGGTGCGCGCGACCTTCAACACCCGGTAGTACGCCCGCGCCGACCAGCCAAAGCGCTCGCCGGCTTCGCGCAGCAGCGCCTCGCCCGCTGCGTCCGGGCGGCATACATCGTCGACTTCGCGTCCGTCCAGCTCGCGGTTGGTCTTGCCTTGCCGGGCCAGTTGCCGCTCGCGCGCAGCGCTCACGCGCTGTGCAATCGCCACGCTTGCTTCGCCGGTGGTGGCGGCGCGTGCCGCGAGTTCGGTGGCGGTCAGTGCTGGAATTTCGAGCTGGATGTCGATGCGGTCGAGCAGCGGTCCCGACAATTTCCGCAAATAGCGCGCCGCAACTTCAGGCGTACAGCGGCAGCGCCCGCCCGGATCGCCGCGCCAGCCGCACGGGCACGGGTTCATTGCGGCGATCAGTTGGCAGGCAGCGGGGAAATCCGCTTGCCAGGCGGCGCGCGAGATCGTGATGCGGCCAGCTTCGAGCGGCTCGCGCAGCGTTTCGAGCACCACCCGATCGAATTCGGGAAGCTCGTCCAGAAAAAGCACGCCCAGATGCGCGAGCGTGATCTCGCCGGGCTGCGGCGGATTGCGTCCGCCGACCAGCGCCGCCGCGCTCGACGAATGGTGCGGCGCGCGAAACGGCCGCTGACGCCACTGCGACGGCTTGAAGCCGATGCGGCTCGCGGACAGTAGCGCGGCGGAGGCGAGCGCTTCGTCGTCGGTCATGGGCGGCAGCAAGCTGGGCAGGCGTGCCGCGAGCATCGACTTGCCGGCGCCGGGCGGTCCGATCAGCAGCACGTGATGGCCGCCGGCCGCCGCGACTTCGAGGGCGCGCCGAGCGGCGCGCTGGCCAATCACGTCGGCCATGTCCGGCGACGGGGCGGCGGCGTGCTCGTTGTGCTCGGGCGCGGCGACCGGACTAAGACGCGCGTCCGGCGAGCCTGCGAGATGCGCGCATAGCGACGGGAGATCGGCGGCGCCGAACACGTCGACGCCGGGCACGAGCGCCGCTTCCGCCGCGCTCGCGGCCGGCAGGTAAAGCTGTGGGGTATGGAAGGCCGGTGCGGCTAGTTGATCGAGGAGGGCGGGCAACGCAGAACGCGCTTCAGATGAAGCGTCGGCGTTGCCGGCGTTCGCCAGCGCGCCGCGCGCGGTGCCGCAGGCCATCGCGAACGCGCCGCGCATCGGCCGCAGCGCGCCGGTCAGCGACAGCTCGCCGGCAAACTCGCGATGGAGCAGCGATTCGGCGGGAATCTGCCCGCTTGCGGCGAGGATGCCGAGCGCGATCGGCAGATCGAAACGACCGGATTCTTTCGGTAGATCGGCCGGCGCGAGGTTGACGGTGATGCGGCGGACTGGAAAATCGAAACCGCAGTTCTGCAGCGCCGCGCGCACGCGTTCACGGCTCTCGCGCACTTCCAGGTCGGGCAGGCCGACGATCGAAAAGGACGGCAGTCCATTGGCGAGGTGAACCTCGACGGTCACTTCGGGCGCACGGCCAGCGGCCGGCGCGCGGCTGCGCACCACGGCAAGCGACATATTCTCTCCCGTCGGACGGCGCGCTCACATCGCGCGCAAATCCCCTAAAACGCTGATGACGTCACGGCCCGCTTGCCTGTGATGTGCGGCACTGCGCAGCGCGAAAGCTGCGAGCAGCGCTTACGGCGTCTGCGTGAGCGGCAATTTCTGTTCGAGCTCGGCGACCCGGCGCTCGAGTTCTTCGAGGCGCGCGCGCGTACGCACGAGCACCTGGGTCTGCGTATCGAATTCCTCGCGCGTGACCAGATCGAGCTTCGAGAAGCCCTGCGACAGCATTGCCTTGACGTTGCGTTCGACATCCTTGGCCGGCGAATTCTTGAACAGATCGCTGACGCGGGCCTGGAAGTCGTTAAAAACGTCGTTCGGTTGTTTCATCGTGTTCCCCTTGGCGCACAAAAAGTGTGCATGTTTCATTGCGCCCGTGCCCCGTTACGGCGAGCGGGCGATCCTGGTGCGCGCGACGTATTGGTTGCCGCGGCCGCGTGAGCGTGTTTGGTGCGCGCCCTCGCGTTCAGAACGTTCGAACACTCTAGCAACGATCCCCCCGCCGCGCCACCGCCCGCCGCGCCGCTGGCCGTTCGGACAAGGCCGCTCGGGCGCGCTGCGCCACGCGCGCGAGGCGCGCTCCGACACAACGTGGCATAGGAGTTGCTGTTACTGCCCCGCGCGCGCACTGCCAGGGCGCTTTTCCCGGTAGCGCAGGAGACCGCCGTCACGGGTACGCCACGGGGCACAACGGATCAGCAATAACTAGCGAGGATTTCATGAAACTCATTACCGCAATCATCAAGCCGTTCAAGCTGGATGAAGCGCGCGAAGCCCTGTCGGCGATCGGCGTGTCGGGCATCACGGTGACTGAAGTCAAAGGCTTCGGACGGCAAAAGGGCCACACCGAGCTGTATCGGGGTGCCGAATACGTCGTCGACTTTCTGCCGAAGGTGAAGATCGAAGCGGCGGTATCGGACGACATCGTCGATCAGGCGATCGAGGCGCTCGAGCGCGCCGCGCGTACCGGCAAGATCGGCGACGGCAAGATCTTCGTCACGCCGATCGAGCAGGTGGTTCGGATCCGCACCGGCGAGACCGGCGCGGACGCACTGTAAAAGACCAGAACATAGCGACACGGATAGCGACAAGAGGAAAACCAAGATGCGCAAACTAATGATGTCCCTGCTGATGGCCGGCTCGCTGCTCGCGGGCGGTGTCGGCACCGCCCTCGCGGACGATGCGTCCGCTCCCGCAGCCGCCTCCGCTCCCGATACGACGGCGAGCGCGCCCGCACCGGACGCCTCCGCCGCAGCCGCTGCCCCGGCGGCCTCGGCTCCCGCCGCCGATGCGTCCGCCGCGCCGGCCGCAAGCGCACCGGCCGCCGCCGATGCATCGGCCGCCGCCGCGGCCGCGCCGGCCGCCCCAACCGCACCGTTCTCGGTCGATTCATCGAAGATCAACTCCGGCGACACCGCGTGGATGCTGACCTCCACCGCGCTGGTGCTGTTCATGACGATCCCGGGTCTCGCGCTGTTCTACGGCGGCATGGTCCGCAAGAAGAACGTGCTCGCGACGCTGATGCAAAGCTTCGCGATCACCTGTGTCGTGACGATCGTCTGGACCGTGGTCGGCTACAGCCTCGCGTTCACGCCTGGCAGCTCGTTCATCGGCGGCTTCTCGCGCGTGTTCATGACGGGCATGAACTACATCAAGGGCGACAAGGCCACGACGCTGACCGTCAGCCACCTCGCGCCGACGATCCCCGAGACGGTCTACTTCGTCTATCAGATGACCTTCGCGATCATCACGCCGGCGCTGATCACCGGTGCCTTCGCGGACCGCATGAAGTTCTCGGCGATGCTGGTGTTCATGACGCTGTGGTCGATCATCGTCTACTCGCCGATCGCGCACATGGTGTGGGAGCCGAGCGGCTGGCTGGCTAGCGCGGGCATCCTCGACTTCGCGGGCGGCACGGTGGTGCACATCAACGCCGGTATCGCGGGCCTGGTCTGCTGTCTGGTGCTCGGCAAGCGCGTCGGCTATGG
>NZ_JACHDL010000009.1:0-247187 GCF_014201055.1 Paraburkholderia sp. CI2 | reverse complement strand
TACAACTCGGCGTACCCGAATAACGGCTGGAAACCGCCCGCGGGCAGCGAGCTGATCCAGGCGACCGACTACATCAAGGCAATGGGTAACAACACGAAGAGTGCTTCCAGCCCGTTGAACACCACGATCGATGTCGTCGACGTTCACCCCTACTTCGGCAGCGCCGAATACGACATGATGGTGCAGGCATTCATGACCACGGTGTCGAACCTCGTCAGCAGTGGCGCGAAGCCGATCTGGCTGACCGAGACCAACAATGGCACCAACGGTACGGACGCCGGACAAACGGCCGCATTCAACCAGTTGAAGGTTCTGATGAACAACGGTTCGGTGGCAAAGGCGTTCTGGTATGTCGTGCGTAACGGCGATCCGAGCAATGGCGAAGGCGACGGCTATTCGATCTACGACTACAACCGTAACCTGATTCGTCCGCAGCTTGCCGCCGCGATTCAGGCCTACACGGCGACCATTCCGCGTTCGCAACGCTTCCTGTCCGGCTCTTACCTGACTGCGATCAAGTAAGCCTGCCTGCTGTAACCCATGAATGAACGGAGCGCCGACTATGGCGCTCCTTCGTTTTTCCGTTTTGGCCGGGTTGACAGGACCGCATCCAGTTTGAGCGCGCAGCGAAATTCCCGAGGCCGAGCTTCGCGAGGATGAACTGGCACTGTGCCAATGCGTTGCGTCAAACTCGTCGCTGCCGTAATCGAAGGAGCAGACACGGCAAACAACGCGGCGCCACCCGAGAGTCGAGAAACGCCCGATCCTGATACGCCGTGCGTCCGGACGCGCACGCCAGCCGGCATATTCGCCCGACAGCGGACGAGTCCGCTCAGCGGCGTGCCTTTCTGCTTTTCTTCGGTTTCGGTGGGGTGAGTGCGGCGCTCCAGAATGCGGAGGTCGCGCGTTTGGCTGCCGCTGTCGTTCTTACCCGCGCTGAGTTGGCGACGGTATTGGCGCCGCTTAACCACATGCTCAGGAACGGGTTCTTCTTCGTCCACGGATTCTTCATGTCGGCCTCGATTGAACGGACGTCGAGCGGGCGCGCCACCGATAGGTCGACGCGCTCGTTCTGCGCGTCGGTGTCGCGGCGAAAGCGGGCACGCAATGGCTATTCCCGAACATTCGTAGCCTCTTCGCGCCATCTACCGCATCGCTCGCCCAGCAGGACGTTGCGGTAAGAAAATCACGCAGAGCGCCATGAACGAACACAGAATCACCGACGCATAGAGTCGGCTGATCTCGAGCCCACCTTGGGAAATGGGTTTGTCGAGCAGGTCCCCCAAGGTCGCGCCGAGCGGACGCGTCAGGATGAACGCCGCCCAGAATATAGCGGTCCGTGACAGCCGCGACCAGTAATAAAGCGCACCGACGATCAGCAGCCCCCCACCGAAGATCAAAGCGCCGTACTCATAGCCAAGCCCCAGACCGCCTCGGTCCGATCCCGCCACCCAATCGCCCAAGGCCGTACCCAGTGTCTGCGAAAAGAGGATCGTCACCCAATAGAACCACTCGGCTTTGGGCGTGGTTACGCTCTGCACCGCCACCGTACCTTCCGATTTGTACCAGACGCCCACGCTCGCAAGCAGAAGCGCGAAGACGATGACTACACCGCCCGGATAGCCGACTCCCACCGAACGATCGAAGAAGTCGGCCAGCGTGGTACCGAGCGTGGTCGTTGCAACGATGGTCGCCCAATAGAGCGAGGCATTGAACCGCTCCGCCCTGATCTGCCCTGCGACCAGCCCAATAAAAATAACCGCAAAAATCGCGGTGCCGATCAGATAACCCAATTTGAGCGACATGGTCACCCAATCGCCGCCCGTTTCGCCAAGCGTCGTGGCGGCGATTTTGATGATCCAGAAGCCCAGCGTGATCTGCGGGACTTTACTGACTGCATGCGCGCGAGTTTGCGACGGGTTGCTATTCATGTGACGTGCTCACTATTCTCATGGCTTGAACATAGGCTCAACCATCGCAGAGCAACCCTTAACAGCACCTTAAGCATCCCGCCGAATCACGCGGTCAGATTTTCCTGCGCCAATAACGGGGCGGTAACGCCGAGTCCCTTCAACGCAGTTCCAGCCACATCGGCTGATGATCGGACGAGCGGCTGTGCTGATCGACATCGCACGATGCAATGCGTGCGCTCAGGTCTTCCGTGACGAAAACGAAATCGCACGCGAATGGTCCGTCGGGCCATTGCTCGCGATCGTATAGGCCGACCGTCGCGGCACGCGGCTCGCCTGGGTGCGCGCGGGCCCACGCATCGACGAACGCCGGAGCGTCGGTGATCGGTTCGAGCATTCGGCAAAAGGCGGTGTCTTCGAGTGCGCTGTTGAAGTCTCCGCACAAAATCGCGCTGACCGGGCGCGCCGTATCGGCAAACGGACTGTCCGGCTTTTCGCCACGCGCGGGAGCGCGCGCGTGAGCGCACGCCTCCTGATGCAACTCGCGCAGTCTTGCCACTTGTGCGAGCCGCTGTTTCTCCGAATAGAACTCGAGGTGCGTGCTGATGACTCGGAGCGGAGCGACGTCGGCTTCGAGCACCGCTTCGAGCGCGACGCGCAGCATCGACGGCTTGGCGGGGTCCGCGGGCCACGGCAGAGAATGGCGCAGCACCTGACGAACCGGCAAACGGGTCACGATGGCATTGCCGAACTGCCGCCGATGACGGCTCGCGCCCAACGAGGGCAGATCGGAGCCGATCGCATCGAGCACGGTCATCTCCGGGAGCAGAGCGGCAAGTTCGGCGAACTGATCGGACGATGGCGCGCCTTTCAGTCCGCCGGCCGCCGGTTCTTCGTTGAAGCCGCGCGTGACTTCCTGCAGACACAGGACGTCGAAGTCGCACAACGCACGTGCTTCCCGCACGATCCGTCCGAGGTCGACGCGGCCGTCGACGCCGCATCCCCACTGAATGTTCCAGTCGACCAGTTTCATGACGGCCTCCTTGAAAGATCCGGCTACAGTGTATCGCCGCATCCTGCGCGGTGACTCAGCGCTGGACAGGACGAGCGCATTTCAATCACACGCCTCCCCTTGTTATGAGCGTCCACAGGGTCACTGAAAGTTAGCGATGAAATTGCGCGGTAAAAATTGTCAGTGAAAGTAAGCGCCAAAAAATGCCGTGCATGCGATGAATTATGCTGACCCTCATCCGCGACCGGCTCAATTTCTTTAGAAAACAATGAATAGCTTCGATTTGTCCATCGAAACATATCTGTCCAACATACACTTCGGCCATTTCGCGACTCTATCCATCCAGGCCATCGACAACCTGTACACCTTCAAAGGCCTCGTACTCATTCCCGTGCTGTGGTGGATGTGGTTTCAGCAAGACGAGTGCCGCGAATGGCGGCGAGAAATGGTTCTCGCGACGCTTGTCAGCGGCATCGTGGCGCTCGTCGTCGGAAGACTGCTGACTCACTGGTTGCCATTCAGGGTGCGCCCCGTCTACGACACCGAACTGCATCTGCGCTTTGCCAGCGGCGAAATCAAGGACGCAGTGCTGACCAACTGGAGTTCCTTCCCGAGCGATCACGCGATGCTATGGATGGCGGTCGCCACCGGCATCTTCCTGATGTCGCGGCGCGTCGGCGTGCTGGCGCTTCTCTATACTGCGCTGTTCATTTGCCTTCCGCGCGCCTATCTCGGCTTTCACTATCCGACCGATTTGCTGGTGGGCACCGCGGTGGGAATCGTGATTACATCGGTGATGACGCGGGATGCGATCCGCGTACGCTACGCGACGCCGGTGCTGCTATGGACCGAACGCCACCCGGCGCCCGCAGCGACGCTGGCCTTTATTCTGTGCCTCCAGCTCGTCACGCAGTTCGACGAATTGCGCAAGCTGGCGAGTGGCGTAATGAAACACCTATGATGGCGGCGATGGTTGCTCCAGGTTTGTTCTCGTGCGACGGCGGCTGACAGCGACAGCGAAAGCTACGCGGACACCTGAACGTAGCGCGCTTCGTTCAGATCCGCGAGAAGCGTCGGACCTGTCGGTCGCCAGCCCAAACGCGCCTGCGTCTGCGCGCTCGATGCCGGCATATCGAGCGCGGCGAACATCGCCATCCATCCGAAGTACGCCTGCGCCTCGCCGCGCGCGATCGAGACGACCGGCAACTTCAGGCCGCGTCCGAGCGCCTCGACGATCTCGCGGGCGCTAACGCCTTCTTCGCCGACCGCGTGATAGCGCGCACCGCGTTCGCCCCTCTCGATCGCGAGCCGGTACAGCCGCACGACATCCGACAGATGCCCCGCCGGCCAGCGGTTGCGTCCCTCCTCCACATATGCGCACACGCCTTTGTCCCGCGCGATCTGGATGAGCGGCGTGATGAGGCCTTGCCGGTACGGGTTATGCACTTGCGGCAAGCGCATCACCGACACGTTGACGCCCGCCTCCAGCTGCACGTTGCCGGCCAGCTCCGAGCCGATGCGTGGGTTCGGGTGACTGGTGTTGAACACGTCTTCGGTGGCCGGCTGCCCGTTATCGCGGCTGCCGACGCCCGTGCCCGACGTGATCAGAAGCGGCCGATCCGAGCCGGCCAGCGCCGTGCCCAGTGCAGCGATAGCACGCTTGTCCTTCTCGCAGTTCTCCACGAAGTGCGAGAAATCGTGGTCGAAAGCAAGGTGTATGACGGCGTCCGCCTTCGCGGCGCCGCTGCGCAGGCTGTCGGTGTCTTCGAGCGTGCCGCGATGGACCTCCGCACCGGCTGCGCTGAGAGCCTGCGCGCCCTGATCGGACCGGGTCATGCCGATGACCTGATGCCCGGCTTCGATAAGTTCGGGCACCAAAGCCGAGCCGATAAACCCGGTTGCGCCCGTCAGAAAGATTCGCATGGTCAAGTCTCCAGAATAGCCGCCGACGCACTATGCGATCATTCACTATGCTATTGAAGTAGTGAGCTTATCCCGGTAAAGCGACTAACAGGTTAATCATCCCAGTGAACACCGCCCAAACCCTCGGGGACTTTCTGCGCAGTCGCCGCACGCGGCTCGATCCGGCCAGCTTCGGCTTCTCGGGCCGCAGGCGTACGCCCGGATTGCGCCGGGAAGAAGTGGCGCAGCGCGCGAATATCAGCTCGACGTGGTACACGTGGCTCGAGCAGGGCCGCGGCGGCGCGCCGTCCGCCGCGGTGCTCGAGCGGATCTGCGCGGCGCTGATGCTGACGAATACCGAGCGCGAACATCTTTTTATGCTGGGCCTCGGGCGCCCCCCGGAAGTGCGCTACCCGTCCACCGACGCAGTGGACCCGCGCTTGCAGCGCGTGCTCGATTCACTCGATGCCAGCCCGTCGATCATCAAGACCGCGACGTGGGACGTCGTCGCGTGGAATCGCGCCGCAGCCGTGGTGCTGACCGACTACAGCGCGCTGCCGCCGGGCCAGCGCAACATCCTGCGCTTCCTGTTCGGCGATCCGGCCGTCCGGGCAAAACAGCACGACTGGGAGAGTGTCGCGCGCTTCGTCGTGGGGACGTTCCGAGCGGACGTTGCTCGCGCGAGGCTCGCTTCCGAGGTGGGCGATCTGGTCGACGATCTGTGTCGCGCGAGCCCGGACTTCGAACGCATGTGGCGCGAAAACCAGGTATTCGGCCACAGCGAAGGACAGCACGTTAAGCGCCTGCTGCATCCTGCGTTCGGGACCATCGAAATGGAGTATTCGCTGTTCGCCGTCGATGGTCGGCCAGACCTGAGCATGCTCGTGTACACGCCGCTCGACGCGCGAATCGCGGCGCGCATCCGCAGTACCGTTTCATCGATCGATGAGAGTGCCAGCGCCGCGCCTTTGACCGCTGCGTGATCGGCTTTGACGCTCGAGCGCGAACGCGGCCGCCGGATCGCACTCGGGCGACTCCGCAATTGCTCGTGGAACGACTACCGAACTGCATCGTTCGGCCCATTAATTGGCCGCACGGCATCGCACACGATGACCGCCTCGCTGGCGGCAAGCAAATTGGCGCCCTGCACGAAGGTTTCGCCGATGCGCGTACTCACCGTCGATAGCAACACCATGCCCGGGCGCGACTGCACGGTGGCATCTTCGACGCCCATGTTCAGCGCGATGAAAAGGCGTTGATTGCCGTATCGCCGCTCATAGGTCAGCACGTCGCCGTCAGCAACGACGTTCTCGATCGTGCCCCGCACGAGCGCGGCGTTGCTGCGGCGCAGGCTCAGCAGGCGCCGATAGAGCGACAACATGCTCGACATGTCGCCGTCCTGTTCGCGCACGCTCGTCGCCGTCGCTATCGGCAACCACGGTTTGCCGTCCGTAAAGCCCGCATTCGCCAGCGAGCCATCCCATTGCATAGGCGTGCGCTCGGGATCGCGCCCTTGGCAAATGCCCGGTTGCCGGAGTTCCGCCGGGTCCTGGATCTCATCTGACGCGATATAGCCATCCGTCATGCCGATCTCATCGCCGTAGTAGAGCGTCGGCGTCCCTCGGAGCGTCAACAGCAGCACAGCGGCCACCCGCGCCTGCGCCGCGCCGACGCGCGATGCAACGCGCGGATTGTCGTGGTTTCCGAGCACCCAGTTCGGCCACCCGTATTCGGGCAACGCGATGTCGTAATCCCGGATCATGCGGGCGATGTTCTGCGCGTCCCATCTCGCGTTGAGCAGCTGGAAATTGAACGGCATGTGCACACCTTCGCCGTTCACGCCGTAATACTTCACCAGTTGCGGGACAGTCAGATAGATTTCGCCGATCAGCACGCGCTCGCCGTACTCGTCCAGTGTGGCTCGCATCGAGCGGACGATTTCATGCACTTCCGGCTGATCCTCCGTGTAACTTTGCAAGAACCGATGATGTTCCGGCTCGCCGGGCCGATAGCCGGGATTGGGCGGATTGTCGCGAAACCGCGCGTCCTTGATCAACAGCCACAGCACGTCCACGCGGAAGCCGTCCACGCCGCGATCCAGCCAGAATCGCGGCACTTGATCCATCGCGCGGCGTACTTGCGGGTTTCTCCAGTTCAGATCAGGCTGCTCGCGCAGAAACGCGTGATAGTAGTACTGTCCCGTCACCTCGTCCCACTCCCACGCCGAGCCTCCCATGCGGCTCAACCAATTGTTCGGCGGCCCGCCATCGGGCGCGGGATCGCGCCACAGATACCAGTCCCGTTTCGGATCGTCCCGTGACGAGCGGCTTTCCTCGAACCACGGATGCCGGCTCGACGAATGATTCGGCACGAAATCGAGCAGCACCTTGAGCCCAAGCCGATGTGCGTGGCCCATCAATTGCTGGAACCCGTCCAGAGTGCCGAATATCGGATCGACGTTGCAGTAGTCCGCGACGTCATAGCCAAAGTCGGCCATGGGCGACGGGTAGATGGGGGAGATCCACACCGCATCGACGCCTAGCGCCGCGACATATTCAAGCCGCGCGCTGATGCCGGGTAGATCGCCGATGCCATCGCCGTTACTGTCCTGAAACGAGCGCGGATAGATCTGATAGATCACGCCGCGTTGCCACCACGCAAGCTCCGACATTGCAATTCCTCTTGGCGATCGATCGTTTTGGCGCTACGCGCGGAACCTATGCTCAATGACCTCTGGTACAAGAACGCGATCATTTATTGCCTCTCGGTAGGCACCTTCATGGATGCGAATGGCGACGGCGTCGGCGACTTCCAGGGCCTGATGCGCAGGCTCGATTACCTGCAAGGGCTTGGCATGACGACGATCTGGCTGATGCCCTTCCACCCTTCGCCCGGACGCGATAACGGTTACGACGTTTGCGACTATTACAACGTCGACCCGAAGTACGGCACGCTCGGCGATTTCGCCGAGCTTACGCATGCGTGCGCCGAGCGGGGCTTGCGCGTCATCATCGATCTGGTGGTCAATCACACGTCCGATCAGCATCCGTGGTTCCTGGAAGCACGCAGCAATCCCGCTTCGAAGTATCGCGACTGGTATGTCTGGTCGGACGACAAACCGCCCGATGCGCAACGTGGCGTCGCGTTTCCGGGCGTGCAGAAGTCGACCTGGAGTTTCGACAAGCGGGCGAGACGCTGGTACTTTCATCGTTTCTATGATTTTCAACCGGACCTGAATACATCGAATCCGCATGTGCAGGCGGAATTGCTGAAGATCATGGGCTTCTGGATCCAGCTGGGGGTTTCCGGATTCCGCATGGACGCGGTGCCCTTCGTCATCGCGACGAAGGGCCCGAAGGTGCGCCGCCCCGTCGAGCAATATGACATGTTGCGAACGTTTCGCGAGTTTCTGCAGTGGCGCGAGGGCGATGCGATCATTCTGGCCGAAGCCAACGTGCCGCCCAAAACCGACCTCCACTACTTCGGCGACGAGGGCGAGCGCCTGCCGATGATGTTCAACTTCCGGGTCAATCAAAACACGTTCTACACGCTCGCGACGGGCAACACGAAGCCGTTGAAGGACGCGCTCCTTGCGACGAAGCCACGGCCGCCGAGCGCGCAATGGGGGGTGTTTCTGCGCAATCACGACGAACTCGATCTGGGCCGGCTGACGCCCGCTCAGCGCGCGGCAGTGTTCGCCGCGTTCGCTCCGGACCCCGACATGCAGCTGTATGGGCGCGGCATCCGCCGCAGACTTGCGCCAATGCTGTCGGGCGACAGACGCCGCCTTGAACTTGCCTACAGCCTCATGTTGAGTTTGCCCGGCACGCCCGTGTTCCGGTACGGCGATGAAATCGGCATGGGCGACGACCTGCGCCTGCCCGAGCGCCAATGTGCGCGCACGCCGATGCAATGGTCGGGCGAGCCGCAAGGCGGCTTTACCAGTCATTCAAACCCGCCCGTCCCGACGATCTGCGGCGGGGCTTATGGCTTCGAGCGGGTCAACGTGGCGAAGCAGCGACGCGATCCCGATTCGTTTCTCAACTGGACGGAGCGGATGATTCGCATGCGCAAGGAAGTGCCGGAAATCAGCTGGGGGGACTTCGAAGTGCTGCCTACCTCGCGAATCAATGTGCTCGCGCTCAGTTATCAGTGGCGTAACAACTCCGTGCTGTTTCTGCATAATTTCCGCGCCGAAGCGTGTACCGTCGAATTCCGCCTAAGCTCCGACGAACCGGGTAGACAGTCGCTGATCAATCTTCTGTCCGACGACCACAGCGAGTCCGACGATGGCGGCCGCCACGCGGTGGTGCTCGAGCCGTTCGGCTACCGATGGTATCGGGTGGGCGGCCTCGGCTATCTGCTCAGGCGGACCGAGGTCTAGCTGACGAGTCGCGATCGTGCCTTCGGTCGGACCGGGTATCGGGTATCGCGGGGCGACACGGTTAAACTGATACGATCGCGTGCTTCTGGTCGTTCGCGGACTCACGCGACTTGTCGACTCACGCGAATGTTCCGCCTGCTCGACTCATCGGATACGCAATCGAATAAAGGGATGTCATGGCAAAGGATGAAATAGTCTGGGGAATTTTGGGCGCCGCAAAGATCAACGACAAGGTGGTCGTGCCCATGCACAACGCGCCGAAGTGTCGGGTGAAAGGCATCGCGTCACGCTCTCCGGAGAAGGCGCGGGAAGCCGCGGCCAGGTATGGTCTGGCTGTCGCATACGATAGTTACGAGGCGCTCCTCGCGGACCCGGAAATCGACGCGGTCTATATTCCATTACCCAATCATCTCCACGTGGAATGGACGATCAAATCGGTCGAGGCGGGCAAGCACGTCCTGTGTGAGAAGCCGATCAGCCTGGACGCTCAACAGGTTGAACGGCTGATCGCCGCGCGCGACAAGAACGGCCGATACATCCAGGAAGCGTTCATGGTTCGCACGCATCCGCAATGGTTGAAGGTGCGGACCTTGATCGACGAAGGCGCGATCGGCGAATTGCGGGCAGTGACCGGCGGTTTCACCTATCACAACACGAACGAACACAATATCCGCAACAAGAGCGAGCTAGGCGGCGGCGGTCTGCTCGATATTGGTTGTTATCCGATCACGACGTCGCGCTTCACTATCGGGCGTGAGCCACGGCGCGTAGTTGCACTGGTGGAGCAGGATCCCACCTTCAAAGTGGACCGGCTCGGCTCCGTGCTGATGGACTTCGATGGCGTGCAGGCGAGTTTCTTTTACTCGACTCAGACCTATCCGTACCAGCGGATGCAATTTCACGGTACCAAGGGGCGAATCGAAGTCGAAATTCCATTCAATGCACCAAACGATCGACCGACGCGCCTGCTAATCAGTGAGCACAATAGCGACGGTGTCGCGACTGATCGCTGGCTGGAGCTTGCGGTGTGCGATCAATATGGCGTAGCCGCCGCCACGTTCGCGGAGGCGATCCTGAGTGGGGGCTCGCAGGCTATTCCGCTAGAAGATGCGCGCGCGAATATGCGGGTGATCGATGCCGTGTTCCGCTCGGCTCAATCGGGCGCGTGGGAGAGCATCGCCCAAGGTTGACGTGCAACGCTTGCACTTGCCGCGCTGTTCGACGCGCGGCAAGTGCCCAGTTGTCCGCTTTCGCAAAGCCATAGACTATGGCAAGCGAAAGTGGTCCCTACCTGGCCGGCGCGGTGACATCGCAGTCGCCGCCGTGGGCACCGCTGCCAGTGTTTTTCAGCGTAAGCACGAGTCTGCTACCCCTGTTTGCCGTCATGATCTGACCATAGCTAACCGTGGGAATGAACTGGATATCCGGTGCCACCGCCACCGGGGGATTTCTCGCTCCGTCGACGGTCAGGTCGAGTTCCACGGTGATAGAGTCGATTGCAGCGCCCAGATCCTGCTTCCGGCCGGCCTGATCTTTGCGGAAATTGCACAGGCCCTGGAGAACCTGCTCGAGGGCAGTCGGGATATCGACCGGCTTGCCCGGTGCGATCGGAGGCGTGTTACAGCCGACGATCATGAACGGCACGGTGCAAAGCGCTACGTATCGGCAGGCTCGCATCAGCTTCCCCGCTTGATCTGGTGGACGTGGTGTCTGCCATCCCCTGCTGTCGCTGGTTCAGTGCCCAGCTGGCGCACGCGAACGCAAACGCTCAATACTTGATATTCCTGGCCGCCTGACGGCCGTTCTGCTTGGTTTGCCGCTTGTCCTGCCGGCATTGCGAATTGCTCTTCTGGTCCGTGGCCCGGCACTCCTGCTTCGTGTGGCGGGAACCCTGGCGTGTCTCCTGGCGAACGTCACGTCCGGCGCGACGCTGCTGAGCCTGTTCGGTTGCCCAGGAGCTTCCCGCGCAAGCCATCACGAACACAGCCGTGACCGTGACCGCGAACTCCCGGCTCCATGAAAACATGGCGACCTCCCTGACAGGTTGAATATGAGTATTCCGGCTTTGTACAAGGGTGCCACGCGTGGCTGTCGCGTCAATCGGACCAAGGTCCTAGGGCTGTCGCGTCGTGCGCGATCCACCAGCCGCCGTGCTTCCGGTTCGATGAACATGAAAACGAGGATGTTGCGGTCCGCTCAACGAAGCGGTATCCCACGCGGCCGCGAACGGCGGTCCATTCAGAATGACCGTGAACCAGCCGTAGCCAGCGATTCAGCGAACGCTCACTCGTCCGCCAAAAAATTCGGATGACTTGTGCGGATCTGATCGATCTGACTCAGCGTCCCCGACAGATGCTTGCGTAGCGCTGCCTGCGCCGCCTCGACATCGCCTTTGTCGATCGCATCGACGATCTCGGTGTGATCGCGCACGACCGCTATCGTCTTGCCCTCCACCGGCAGATTCAGGCGCCGCAGCCGGTCGATATGGCCGCTCAACCTACGCACCAGATCCCATAGCTGCGGCACGCCGGCCGCCTCGTACATCTGCCGATGAAACGCCTGATCGAGCAGCGAGAACTGCTCGTAGTTCTTCAGGTCGAGCACTTCCGTTTGCCGCGCGATCGTCAGGCGCAGTTCAGCGATCAGCGTGGCGTCGCGCTGCTGCGCGAGCGTGCGCACCACTTCGAGTTCAATCGAGCGGCGCAGGAAATGCGCCTGCAGCGCGGACGTCACGTTGATCTGACTGACGACCGTCGCGTGCTGCGGATAGATGTCGACGAGACCTTCCTCGCCGAGCTTCATCAGCGCGTCGCGCACCGGCGTCTGGCTGAGCCCGTAGCGGTTCGCCAGCTCGGTGCGCGACAGCACCGTACCCGGCGTGAGTTCGAGGGAAAGGATCATTTCGCGCAGTCGTTCGAATACTTGCGGCGCGGCGTGGCGGGAGCGGTCGAGCCGGGTTACCGTCGACGAATGAGCGTGGTTTTTCATGGCAGAAACTGAAGCATGGAAGCAGGCGTGACCCGGCATGGCGGTCCGCTGAGGCACTAGTACTATAGCCGACGCACGCCCTTTCCAGCGGGCTTGCGAGCGGAATTCCGCGAACAGTGCACATGGGTACTTACCCCAGTAACGCACTAATACATTAGTGCTTTACCATCCGTCCCATCAAACTCCTCTTATGCCGATTGCCATCATGACTCGCGACATCACCATCACGCAGGTGCGCATCACCCCGATCGCCTTCCGCGACGGCCCGCTGCTCAACGCCGCCGGAATCCACGAACCTTGGGCGCTGCGCGCCATCGTCGAACTGGAGACGAGCGACGGCCGCGTCGGCATCTCCGAGACCTATGGCGACGAACCGATGCTGCGCGTGCTCGAACAGGCGAAGTCGCTGGTGACCGGCCTGTCGCCGTTCGACCTCAATCGGATGGAAGAGCGCGTGCGAGCGTCGATCAAGGCGAGCCCGGGCGCGGTCGAATTCGAACTCGCGCCGGGCTCGCACTCGGCGAAGAACGCGCCGAAGGTCATCAGCACGCTCGAAGTCGCGATGCTCGATCTGCAAGGGCAGATCGTCGGCGCGCCGGTCGTCGACCTGCTCGGCGGCAAGGTGCGCGACGCCGTGCCCTACAGCGCCTATCTGTTCTTCAAATACGCCGAGCACGTCGACAAGCCCTATGCACCCGATGCCTGGGGCGAAGGTCTGAGCCCCGAGCAGATCGTCGCGCAGGCGCGGCGAATGATCGAGCTGTATGGCTTCCAGAGCATCAAGCTGAAGGGCGGCGTGTTCGAACCGGCACACGAAATCGCGTGCATGCGCGCGCTGCATCGGGCGTTCCCCGGCGTGCCGCTGCGCCTCGACCCGAACGCCAACTGGACGCTCGAAACGAGCATCGCCGCCGCCCCTGAACTCGACGAGCTGCTCGAGTACTACGAAGACCCGTGCCCGGGTCTCGAAGGGATGGCCGAACTGGCGAAGCACACGCGCCTGCCGCTCGCGACCAACATGGTCATCACGACGATGGATGATTTCCGGCGCGGCGCCGAGATGGGTTCGGTCAAGGTCCTGCTGTCGGATCACCACTACTGGGGCGGCCTGCGCGCGACGCAGACGCTCGCGCGCATGTGCAAGCTGTGGGATCTCGGCATGTCGATGCACTCGAACTCGCACCTCGGCATCAGCCTGATGGCGATGACGCACGTCGCGGCAAGCATCCCCAACCTGACCTATGCGTGCGACACGCATTATCCGTGGCAGGAGGAAGAAGTCATCAAGGGCGGCCGCGTGGAGTTCGACAACGGCTCGGTGCGCGTGCCCACCACGCCGGGCCTCGGCGTCGAGCTCGACCGCGAGCGGCTCGCCGAACTGCATGCGCAGTATCTGTCGTGCGGCGTGCGCAATCGCGATGACCTCTCGCAGATGCGCAAGTACGAGCCGGGCTTCACCGGCAAGAATCCGCGCTTTTAGCTCCCGCTTCCAATCCGCGCCTACGAGCCCTGCGACGCGCAACGCGCGTCGCCATCGAAGGAGACAACCCCCATGAGTAGCCCGATTGCCGACACGGCGCGGCCCGAGCGCGCCGGCGCGCTGGCGAGCGCGGTGCGCAAGATCAAATGGCGCGTGCTGCCGCTGTTCGTCGTGATGTTCATCGTCAACTACATCGACCGCGTGAACATCGGCTTCGTGCGCCAGCATCTGAGCGCCGATCTGGGCATCGGGGCGGCGGCCTATGGGCTCGGCGCGGGGCTCTTCTTCATCAGCTACGCGATCTTCGAAGTGCCGTCGAACATCCTGCTGCAGCGCTACGGCGCGAAGCTGTGGCTCGCGCGCATCATGCTCACGTGGGGGCTGGCCGCGGCCGGCATGGCGTTCGTGCGCGGCGAGACGTCGTTCTACGCGATGCGGCTCCTGCTCGGCGCGGCCGAAGCGGGCTTCTTTCCCGGCGTCATCTACTACTTCACGCAATGGCTGCCGAGCAACGAGCGCGGCAAGGCGATGGCGATCTTCCTGAGCGGCTCGGCGCTAGCGTCGGTGCTGTCCGGCCCGATCTCCGGCGGGCTGATGCTGATCGAAGGCGCGGGGCTGCGCGGCTGGCAGTGGATGTTCATCATCGAAGGCATGTTCTCGGTCGTGCTCGCGGGCTTCATCCTGCTGTGGCTCGACTCGAAGCCGCGCGACGCCGCCTGGCTCACCCGCGCCGAGCAGGACGCCTTGCTCGATGCGGTCGGCGAGGAGCAACGCCAGCGCGCCGCCGCGCACCCGGTCAAGCCATCGATAGGAGCGCTGCTGCGCGATCCGCAAATCCTGATCTTTTGCCTGATCTACTTCGCGGTATCGCTGACCATCTACGGCGCGACCTTCTGGCTGCCCAGCATCATCCGCAAGATGGGCCATTTCAACGATTTCCAGGTCGGCCTGTACAACTCGATTCCGTGGCTGATCTCGATCGCGGCGATGTATCTGTTCGCGATGCTCGCGGCGCGCTTCAAGTTCCAGCAGGCGTGGGTCGCGTGCGCGCTGCTGATCGCCGCGCTCGGCATGTATGCGGCCGGCCAGGGCGGCCCGGTGTTTTCGTTCGTCGCGATCTGCTTTGCGGCGATCGGCTTCAAGGCCGCCTCGTCGCTGTTCTGGGTGATCCCGCAGGGCTATCTCGACGCGCGGATTTCCGCCGCGGTGCTGGCGCTGATCAACTCGATCGGCAACCTCGGCGGCTTCGTCGCGCCAGCGGCCTTCGGCTTCCTCGAACAGAAGACCGGCTCGATCGAGGGCGGCCTCACTGGACTCGCGGTGATGTCGGTGGTGGCCGCCGGGGTCGTGTTCTTCTCCCGCATGAGCCCGCGCGAAGGAATGCCCGCCTCCGCGCATTGACTGCATCGAACAACCGTATAGACACTATTTCCAGAAACCTTAGGAGACACGATGAAAACGATAGAAGCCACGACGGCCGTCGCACGCACGGCCGTCGGACGATACCGATGGACCATCTGCGCGATGATCTTCGCCGCGACGACGATCAACTACATGGATCGTCAGATGCTCGGGCTGCTCGCGCCGCTGCTGCAAAAGGATATCGGCTGGAGCCAGGTGCAGTACGCGCAGACCGTGATGGTGTTTACGGTCGCCTATGCGGTGGGTCTCGCGATCTTCGGCCGCATCGCGGATCGCGTCAGCACCAAGAAGGTCTACGGCACCGCGATGGCGCTGTGGAGTCTCGCGGCGATGCTCCACGCGGTGGCATCGACCGTGCCGGGCTTCGCGGCCGTGCGCGGTCTGCTCGGCTTCAGCGAGGCGGCCAATTTTCCGGTTGCGATCCGCACTACCGCCACGTGGTTTCCGAAGAAGGAACGCGCGCTAGCGACGGGCTTCTGGAACATGGGCGCGACGATCGGCGGCATCGTGGCGCCGGCCTTCGTGCCGATCGCTGCCGTGATGTGGGGCTGGCGCGCGACGTTCATCGCGGGCGGCGCGACCGGTTTCATCTGGCTGGCGGTGTGGATGCTCGTTTATCGGCAGCCTTCGGAGCATCCGTCGGTGTCGAAGGAAGAACTCGACTACATCAATGCGGATCGCGAGGAAGTCGTCGAGCAGAAAGTCGGCTGGTTGTCGGTGCTCAAGTACCGCGAAACGTGGGCGTTTGTCTTCGGCAAGCTGCTGACCGATCCGGTGTGGTGGTTCTATCTGTTCTGGCTGCCCAAGTGGCTCAATGAGTCGCGCCATATCGACATCGGCAACATGGGCCTGCCGCTGATCGCTATCTATACGATGTCATCGGTCGGCAGCGTGGCGGGTGGCTGGCTGTCGTCGCGTTTGATGGCGCGCACCAACAGGCCGAATTTCGCGCGCAAGCTCACGATGCTCATTTGTGCATTGTGCGTGGTGCCGATCGCAACGTTGTCGTATTTCCAGAGCCTGTGGTGGGCGGTCTTCGCCGTTGGTCTCGCGGCAGCGGCGCACCAGGGCTGGTCGGCGAACCTCGTCACGACCGTCGGCGACGTGTTTCCGAAGCGGCTGGTCGGCACGGTGGTCGGTATCGGCGGCGTGGCGGGGATGGTCGGTTCGTTCTTCTTTTCCGGCGTGATCGGCGAGACCTTGCAGCGCACCGGGCAGTATTGGGCGCTCTTTACGGTCGGCGCGTCGGCGTATCTGGTTGCGCTGGGCATCATTCATCTGTTGATGCCGCGGATGACGGCGGTTAAGTTGCGCGATTGAAGTAACGCTGGCGGGTGAAAGGGTGAGGGGACGTGGCACGGATAACTGGCGTCCCCTGCCCTTGCAGGCACGACCCCGCAGGCGCGGGGCCGCTTCTTGTCATTCGTCAGCGTCCGGCCTGGTCAATTCATCAAGCCTGTTCTTTGTCATTCGGGTCATGCAGTCCCAAAAGTATACAAAGTGCAATGATGCTTGCCCAACCTGATAAACCTCTGAGTAACAATTATTGTCCCTGTAACGTTGCCAGTTCGCTTGCGCCTTTTCGAAAAAAGGAAGTGCCTCAGGTTCTCCGTTTGCTCGATGCTCGCGATCATAGTCTTTCGTTACCTTTTCTATTTCGGCAATCTTCTTGTTCAGGGTCTTAGCTTCCATTTCGTAATCGAATTGCGCACAAGCCGATATATCCGTCGTCCCAAGATATTCCTTCTTGCAATACGACGCAATCTCCGCGGGGCTTTTTCCCGTGAAATATATGCTTGCGGGCTGAGCCTTTTTATAGTCGAAGGCGGACCCGTAGATCGATGTGGATGCATAAGTCAGCTGCGCGGTCAAGCAGAGCAACGCGAATATACTAGTGGCGCGCATCATAAACCCCCGTTACAAACAGTTGCGCTTCCAGGCGACGACGCCATGGCACTCGATGCGCGACGAACGAGCGAATTACATCGCGCATTCTGTCATATTCACCGCGGTTTAGATAATCCGCGAGATACTTGCAGCGAGATTTCGGATACCACGCATCGCCATCACGTGGATACGGCCCCGAGTTATAAAGGATCGACACAAGCGCGTCATACTCGTATTGATAGAGTGGCACCCGCACGTCGTTATTTATGGCTTTCTCGATTGGCTGCAAATTTACTTCAAAAAAAGACTGTGCTCGCTCCACGGGTATTACATCGCCAATTCTGAGATTGTCCTGTGGGATCACTTTATGCCCCAAACCAACTGTCGGAATTCCGTAACCGTCGTCATAGACCTTCACAATAAAGCCGTTTACGACGGGTTTGCCAAGATAGGTTCCATTTACTACGCCACTTTCGAGGACGGCCATAAACTGATACCCGTCTGTCGAAAAACGCCAAGGCTTGCCGAGCCTGTCCGATCGGACTGTTACGCTCGAATTCGGGTCGGTATTTGTTAGTGCTGTGCCAAGCGCATCAGGCATTACGCCCCCTATGACCAAGATAAATGTGAATGGACCGCACGCCGTCTGTCCTATAGCGCCTGGTGCGTCCCTGCGAATCGGTGATACCGTGAACAAGTGCGCCCGATGGAAGCCGGGCCGTGTAATTGGTATCGGCGAGCGCGTTACCGCCTGCATCCTTCAGCGTGAATTGCTGGTCATGGAATAGTCTCGACAGGAGACGTAAACAAAGAGGTAGACGTGTTGGACCGTGCGACGATCCGGTCGGCGGCACCGCTATCGTGGATCATTCATCGACGCCCATGCACTGCAATGATTCGCGGTGGTTCGCTGCATTTGCAGAGAACGATGTCACCGCCCACCGCCTGACGTCGCCCGCCGTTTGCAAGATCAATCATGCGGCGCATGTCGTCCACACCCGCACCACAGGTGATCGGGCCCGTGTTCTTGCACTTTCAGCAATATGCGTGATCGCCGATAAATGCCATGCGGCGTTGTCTACCGCTTTGGTCGGCGATAGTTCCAACCCTCTCGCTTGCAAACACGCGACTACCGTCGCCGCTCGTCAGCGGATCGCCTTCGACCGCTGCGTAATAGACGCTCGGCATCAAGCCTCCCTATGTCCAGGGTACACGGCCAGATTTCGCCCGCCGTCTGTTGCGTATCTGGTTGTACCTCCCGCTTGATCGGTGACGCTATGCTTTAGCTCGCCCGGTCGGAAACGGACCGCATGGAGCGTCTCAAGAAGCGCACGGCCGTTGCCATCGCGAAGCGCGAACCGCTGGTCGAAGTTGCCCGCAATGCTGATCGCTGATGTCGCGTGTGCGACGCTGCTGGCCGACCCGCTACCTATGTCCATTACATTCCGTCGTTCGGGCTTGCGATAACGCCCCCCTGTGACCAACCGATATAACTTGCTATTACGTTGTCGCGTGTCCGGCATTTTGCAGTGTTCCTTAATGAAAAATGCGCCAGTGACGCAAGTCAGGCGCCTATTGAGAATGATGGCAATGATTCCGCCGCATCCGCTTCGATCGTTCATCAGATTTGTGCGGACCGCAATCAACCAACTCTGAAAATTGATCACAGTCCATGCGCATCAGATAGATTTATCAATAATTGACCTTCACCAGCTTCTGACCATTCGACCGATCGACGCGACCGCGGTCATCGAAACGCGTCTTGACTTCCCGTCGACATTGCAGAAAAGTTTGACGACGCAGCAGGCTTGAGATCGACCATCTGCCGAACTCTTGGAGCGCGAGCGCAACGAAGAAGTGTCAGAAGCAACGCGCGAGCATCTGCTGCATACTCTCAACGCGCTATCCCGCATCAGCGAAATCCTCGAACCCTGAGACTTCGCTCGCCCCAACGCCATCGCCACGAGAGGCCTTATGACCATCGATCCCTCCGTCGTCGCCGCATTCACGCCCACGGGCAAGCTGCGCGCGTCGATCAATCTCGGCAATCCAATCCTGGCCAATCGTCACCCCGACTCCGGCGAGCCGTTCGGCGTATCGGTCGATCTCGCGCGCGCGTTCGCCGCGAAACTCGGCGTCGAACTGGAGTTGGTGGTCTTCGATACGGCCGGCAAATCGGTGCAGGCCGTCGGCGAGGAGCGCGCGGATTTCGGCTTCTTCGCGATCGATCCGTTGCGCGGCGAGACGATTGCGTTCACGGCGCCGTATGTGTTGATCGAAGGCTTCTACCTGGTGCGCGACGACTCGCCGGTGCGCTCGAATCAGGATGTGGATCAGGCGCACAACCGGGTCGTCGTTGGCCAAGGCAGTGCGTACGATCTGTTTCTGACGCGCGAGCTGAAATCAGCGCAAATCGTGCGCGCGCCGAGCTCGCCGAGCGTCGTGCCGACGTTTATCGAGCAGCATCTGGAAGTGGCGGCAGGCGTGAAGCAGCAACTCGAGGCCGATGCGAAGCAAACTCCCGGTCTGCGGCTGCTAGACGAGCGCTTCATGGTGATCCGGCAGGCGATGGGTGTGCCGAAGAGCCGCGGCGAAGCGGCGGCTCACGCGCTGCGTTCGTTTGTCGAAGAGATGAAGGCCTCGGATTTTGTGGCGCAATCGCTCGCGCGGCACAAGATCGCGGGAGCGTCGGTTGCGCCTGCGGCGTAGCGGGCCGCTCGAACCCGACACCGCGTAGCTTTCGAAGCTGCTGGCATAGCAGATACGCGGGGCCGCGCGATGCTTCGGCGCGGCCCCGCCACCACCTTCAGCGACGCTCAAACGAGCGTAGTCTGCACATCCACATTACCGCGCAACGCCTTCGAATACGGGCAGGTCAGATGCGCTCGCTCGATCAACCCCTGCGCCACGTCACGCTCGACACCGGGAAGACTGACGAACAGCCGCGCCTGAAGGAAATAGGCGCCATCGGTGGTGCCGAGATCGATCTCCGCATCGACGCTGGTACCGGCCGGCAACGACAGGTGCAACGCGCGCGCCGATCAGCAGGAACCAGACCGGTTCGTCCTTCATGGCGGAATCGCGAGCACGCGCGGCGGTGGCGGCAGCCGGGCCGCGTCGCCGCTAGCGCGCGCTGCTCGCGCCATGCTGGCGGCACTGTCCGTGCTGAACCGCGGCCTGGTTCGCGCGCCCCGCGTGTTCACGGTTCGCCTGGTCGCGGCTCAGCTCGCCGGGCGCCTTGCGCGCAGACGACGCCACTGGCAACACCCAACTTCGCGGCGATGGCAAGGCGCTGTACAACCTTGTTCATGAGCGACCCCTCGGTTCGGACCAGCTGGAATGCCCTGTCCGTTCCGTTGCAAGCCGCGTTCCTCGCCTGAGGCGTGAGCGTGCCGACCGCCCTCACACACCGAATGGAAAAGTCTCCGCCGCGTGGTTCTTTTCGTCGGCGGAAACGGGCAGCGCGCTCACCGCGCTCGTGCGATCGAACCACACGAACGCATCGAACTGCTCGGCCAGCGACGCTTCCGCGTAATGGCTATACCGCTCGGTCCCGGGACGGTAGATGACGCCGATGAAGCGCTCCAATAGCGGCGCGCGCAGCCGTTCGCGCAGCGCGTCGTGCATGCCGGGCCGCAGGTCGAGCAGGAAGCGCGGGAGACCCGTGCCGTGCATGCTGAATTCGACGCTGCCCTCGAGCGATGGCTGCACGGTCTTGACCTCCATCGGTCCGCCCCAATCGCTCGCCGCGGCGACCGTGCCGCTGTGCGTGCCAAACCCGATCAGCGCCGCCGCGTCGCCGAACTGCGCGCGACACAGCTGGCCGAGATTGATCTCGTCCTGCATGCGGCCCATCTGCGTGGCGCTCGCGTCGCCGATATGCGAGTTGTGCGCCCACACGACCAGACGCGCCTGCGGCCCGCGGCTGTCGAGCGTATGACGCAGCGTGTCGAACATATGCGTGTCGCGCAGATTCCAGCTTTGCGGCCCGCCGTAGTACATCGCGCGATAGTAGTGCTCGGCGACCGCCACGAGCCGCGCGTTCTGCGCCGCGTCGAGGAAGCGCTCGCCGTCTTCGCGCGCATAGTCGAGCCGGCTTTTCAGCAGATCGCCGAGTTGCGCGACCACGTGCTCTTCGCACTGGGCGTAGCCGCCGCTCAACGCGGCGCGTCCATACACGGCCGGATCTTTCTGCCACGGACTGAGGCACCCATAACGCTCGCGAGCGATGCGCGCCGCGGCAGGGTCGACGCTGTCGAGATAGCGCAATACCGCGTCGATCGATTCGGAAAGGCTGTAGATATCGAGCCCGTAAAAGCGCGTTTCGCGCTCGGGGTGCGCGGCGTTGTGCGAGCGCAGCCACGCGACCAAGCCCATGAAGTCGGTGTTGCGCCACATCCAGGTCGGAAAGCGGCGAAACGGTCGGGACCGCCCGCCGGGCATCGGCCGATCGCGCACATGCCGGTCGACGATCGCGGCGTCGGGCCAGTCGGCCTCGACCGCGATCATCGAAAAACCGTGCTGCTCGACGAGGCGCCGCGTGATCGCCGCGCGCGCACGGTAGAACTCCGACGTGCCGTGACTGGCCTCGCCGAGCAGCACGACGCGATGCCCGGCGAAGCGATCGAAAAATGCCGCGAATTCCGCAGAATCGATGTCGGGCAACGGTTCGGCCGCGTCGCAAATCGCGAGTTCGAGCGCGGCCGGCATAGGTGCGGCCGGCGTAGGCGCGGCCGGCGTAGGCGTGAGCGGGATGGGCGTGGACGTGGATGCGGGCCGCAAATCCGCGCGCGGCGCGCCGCCTGGCTCCGGCCAGCCATCGTCGCCGACGAGCGGCACGAAGCGCACGTCGCCGAACGCATGTTCGTCGTAGTCGTGTTCACCGCGCCGCACGATCTTCACGAGCCGCTGACGGCTCTGACTGCTGCCGACCGGCATCACGAGCCGTCCGCCCACGGCGAGTTGCATGCGCAGCGCTCGCGGCACACGCGGTCCGCCCGCCGCCGCGATGATCGCGTTATAGGGCGCATGCGCGGCAAGACCTGCGGTGCCGTCGCCGACATGCACTTCGACGTTCTCGTAGCCGAGCCGCTGCAGGCGCTCGCGCGCGCCCTCGGCGAGGCTCGGGTCGCGTTCGATGGAATCCACCCGGCCCGCGATCTCCGCGGCGATCGCGGCCGCATAGCCGGAGCCCGTGCCAATGTCGAGCACGTGATCGCCGGGCTGCAACTCGGCGGCCGCGAGCATCTTCGCGACGATGTACGGCTGCGAGATCGACTGCTCGCCGCCGATCGGCAGCGGCGTATCGTCATACGCGAATTCGCGCAGTTCGGATGGCACGAATGCCTCGCGCGGCACGCGCCGCATCGCCTCGATCACGTAGTCGTCGCGCACGCCGCGTTGCACGATCTGCCGTTCGACCATCCATGCGCGCGCTTCGTCGAAATCGCTCATCGCCGCCTCCTCGCGAATGCGCGGCGCGGCGCGCGCCACGCATTGCGACGGGGCCGCGCGCGAGTCCGCTGCTCTTTCACGCTTCAGCAATGAGCATACCGCCGGCAGGTGCTCGTGGCGATGCGCGAAACGTGAAGCGCGCCCGGACCGATCTTTGCTGCGCGCTTCTCGGGAGCGATTGCACGAACAAAATGCCGTCCGAATCCCTCGCACAACCAAAGCGAAAATCATGAACATTCCCATGCAGGTCGTGTCCTTCCTCAGCTCGCGAGGTCTGAAGCTCGCGACCGCCGAATCCTGCACCGGCGGCCAGATCGCGTCGTATCTGGCGAGCGTGCCGGGTAGCGGCGCGTGTCTCGATGTCGGCTTCGTCAGCTACTCGCCATCGGCAAAGCACGATGAAGCAATACGGGCTTACCAGCGAAGCGGTCGCGCGCGAAATGGCCGAGGGCGCGCTGCGCCAGGAAGGCTGCTGCGCGGACATCGCGGTATCGAACACGGGGCTCGCCGATAGCGGCGCGCATGGCGGCTCCGCTGACGATCCGCCACCAGGCACGCAATGCTTCGCGTGGTCGATCCGACGGCGCGGCAATGAGTTCACCACCTTCGCCGAGACGCGGCGCTTTTCGGGCGACCGCAACGACGTGCGGTCGGCCGCCGCGCTGTATGCGCTGTCGCGCGTCGAGCATTATTTCGATCAACTCCCGCGCGTCGAGCGGGACCACCGATGAGAGACCGAGACGCGCCACCAACGCGCATGGCCGGTGGCACCGACGCCATCGCCGGCGTCGGTGTAAAGGGGCGGCGCTCGCTTATCCGGCGCGCGGCCGCGTGGCGCGCTTCGGCGGTTCCATGTCATCGTCCGACATTTCCTGCAGTTGCTCTTCGGGCGCGATGCGCGAGCCGCGCTCGCGCTCCGCGGACTGATCGGTCGGCTCCTGCGGCACGGCAGCCTCGTCGGCCGCGCCTTCCGCCTCGATCTGCCGGCGCGCTTCTTCCCAATGGTCGTCGGCTCTCCCTTCCGGCGACGGATCGTTTTCCCAGATCTGGTATGCCCGCGTGCGAATGCGGGCTTCGAGTTCCTTGTCCATAAGTGCTTCTCCGTGAACGTGAGCGATGCCGCGGTACGGCGCCACATGCACCGTGCCCGAATGACGGCGAGCCACAGGCTAGCAAGCGTTGTTCCGCGCGGCGCGCGTTCGTTCGATGGCACCCCGCTATTCGACGTGCCAATCAAATCAGCGCGCCGCCGGACTGGCGCTCGAGGAAGGCGACGTCGACGACGTCAGAACGAAAACGGCGGGCACAGATCCACCGCGTGCCAGTCGTGAACCAGGGCAAGCGTTTGAAGGGGATCGTGTCGCCAGGCGATATCGCGGCGGCCCGCGCGCTCACGCCTCGGGACAGGCAAGGTCGGCCGCGACGATTCGCGCACCGTACTCCTCGGCGGCGAGCCGCGCTTCCTCGATACTGTTGAACGGACCGACTTCGGGCGCGCCATCGAACGGGAACAGACGGCGGCCATCCACTTTACGGCTCACCAGCAGATCGGCATAGAATCGCCCATCGGCGCTGCGGCGCGCGGTGACGTAGATGGAAAAGTCGTCGCGCGAGGCGACCCCTGCCGCCAGATACTGCGTCAGTTTCAGCTTTCTCCTTGACATGGCTCTCCCCTGCTGCATCAGGCGATCCTGTTGTACCCTCCTGAAATCGATGTTAATGGACATGTAACAGGGAGCGGACGTCCGTAAGTGTCGACTTATAGACAAGACTGTCGCAGCGACGTTTTAAACGAATCAGTGCGAGCGCCGCGCGCAAATTCAAGGCTCCCATCAGGTCTTGTCGCCGACCGCGCGACTGCCCGCCTGATCCAGCCTGGCTTGCAGCGTTTGCTTGCGCGCCGCGATCTTTTCACCGAGCGCGGCGAGATCGCAGCCGGTGCGCCGCAAGGCCGGAAAGAGTTCGCCTTCCTCTTCCTCGACGTGATGCCGCACGAGCTCGGACATGACCTTGAACGTCGCGTCGAAGCCTTTGTCGCCCGGCTTCAGCGTCTCGAACTTCGCGATCAGCGTTTTCACCAGAAAATGCTCGACGTAGGCTTCATCGACATCGAGCTTGTCGTCGTCGGGCAGCGCCTGTTGCGCGGCCGGATACAACAGATCTTCCTCGATGATCGTATGCATCGTCAGCTCTTCGCACGCGCGCTGCGCCAGCGCGGCTTCGGCTTCGTGCGTGTCGCGCTCGTCGCCGCGCGATTTGCCGAAGGCGTCGAACAGTCTTTCCACGGCGCGGTGATCGGCCTCGGTCATGCCTACTCGGGCGCAGCGCTCGACGACGGCCGCAAGGTCGATGCCGGGGACTCGTTGCGCAAGGCGCTGCGCGAGCGCGAAATGTTCAGCCTGGAGCTTGGCCAATTTCGCCAGGACAGGAGACACCGCGGCGCAACAGCGCGAGGAGGACAACGCGCGGCGCGCGGGGCCACGCGGCCGAACTCCTGCATTCCATGCTGCTGGAAATATAAGTCCAATGCGAGATAATGGGTGTCTGGCCCAGCAGGAAATGGGCTCGTTGCCCTATAAAAATCCACCGCTGGACTATCCTTTTAGGGACGCGCAGCCATGTCAAAAAAGCGAGGGCAGTCTCTGCCTAGCCAGGCACACTATCCGATCGTCGGTATCGGCGCATCGGCGGGGGGGCTCAACGCGCTGACGGAATTCTTCGAGGCGCTGCCTGCGCACACGTCGATGGCCTTCGTAGTGGTCGTTCACCTGTCGCCGGATCACGAAAGCAATCTGGCCTCGCTGCTGCAGAAAGTCACCAGCATGCCGGTGCAGCAGGTCACGGGCCCCACGCCAATCGAATCGGATCACGTTTATCTGGTCGCGCCCTCGTTCGAGATGATCATGGTCGACGGCTACCTGCGCGTCACGCAGAAGCAGTCCGAGGAAGGACGCCGGGCGAGCATCGATCTGTTCTTCCGCACGCTCGCGGAGGCGCACCGCGAACGCGCGATCGGCATCGTGATGTCGGGCGCGGGCTCGGACGGCTCGGTCGGCCTGTCGCGTATCAAGGAAATGGGCGGCATTACGCTCGTGCAGGACCCTTCCGAGGCCGAATACGACAGCATGCCGCGCAGCGCGATCGCGACCGGCATGGCCGACTTCGTGATGACCGGGGCCGAGATGCCGCAACGGCTGATGGATCTGTGGTCCACCGCGCGGGAAATCCATTTGCCGGCCGCGCAGGCGGAAGAGCCCGACGAAGACACGGTCAACGAGTCGGCGGAACGCGCGTTGCGCGAGATCATGGTGATCCTGCGCACCCGCACCGCGCACGACTTCCGCCATTACAAGCGGGCTACGGTCCTGCGCCGCATCGAACGCCGGCTGCAGGTCAACGGCATCACCGAGCTGCAGGCGTATCGCGACTATTTGCATCTGCATCCCGAAGAAACCCAGGCGCTGCTGCAGGACATGCTGATCAGCGTCACCAATTTCTTCCGTGACAAGGAAGCATTCGACGTGCTCGAGCGGGAGGTGTTGCCGCCCCTGTTCGAACAGCGCGGCGAGCAGGGCCGTATCCGCGTTTGGTCGGTGGGCTGCGCGACCGGCGAGGAAGCGTATTCGCTCGCCATGCTGATGCAGGAGCGCTCGATAAAGTCACACGAGGGCGTGTCGTTTCAGGTATTCGCGACCGACATCGACGAGCGCGCCATTTCGTTCGCACGCACCGGTCTGTACCCGGACTCGGTCTTCGCCGACCTGACGCCGGCGCGCATCCGCCAGTTCTTCACGAAGGACGCCGCGCACTTCCGGATCAAGAAGGAACTGCGCGAACGCATGCTGTTCGCGCACCATAACGTGCTCAGCGATCCGCCGTTCTCGCGGCTCGACATGATCTGCTGCCGCAACCTGCTGATCTACCTCGACCGCGAAGCGCAGATCGAAATTCTGCGGATGTTCCACTTCGCGCTGCGGCCCGGCGGCGTGCTGTTTCTCGGCAGCTCGGAATCGGCCGACAGCGTGAGCTCGATGTTCACCGTGGTCGACAAGCGCAACCGCATCTATCGCGCGAACCTGGCCGTGCGCGGCGACACGCCGGTGCCGATCGCGATGTCGGGCACGATGAGATCGCGGCCCGTGGTGACCACGGTGCAGCCGACAGGGCGCCGGCGCTTCTCGTTCGGCGATCTGCATCAGCGGCTCGTCGAGCAATATGCGCCGCCCAGCGTGCTGGTGAGCCGCGAATCCGAAATCGTTCATCTGTCCGATCGCGCCGGGCGTTTTCTGCAATATTCCGGCGGCGAGCCGTCGCATCACATCGTGGCCGCCGTGCGCCCGGAACTGCGGCTCGAACTGCGCACCGCGATCTATCAGGCCTTGCACACGAACCGCAGTGTCGAAGCGCGCCGTGTACACATCGAACGCGATGGCCGTTCGTACTTCGTCAACATGACCGCGCGGCCGGTGCACGATCCGGAAGCGAACGCGGACTTCGTGCTGGTGCTGTTCGACGAGGTCGAGGACAGCATGGCCAACGCGGAAACGGCCTCGGCCGACGTGCAGAAAGACCCGATCGTCAGCCAGCTCGAACGCGAGCTGCAACGCACGAAGGAACAGTTGCAGTCCACGATCGAGCAGTCGGAAACCTCGACCGAGGAGCTGAAGGCGTCGAACGAGGAATTGCAGGCGATCAACGAGGAACTGCGCTCGGCGACCGAGGAACTCGAAACCAGCAAGGAAGAGCTGCAATCGATCAACGAGGAGCTGACCACGGTCAACGCGGAACTGAAGTCGAAGGTCGAGGAAACCGGCAAGATCAACGACGACTTGCACAACCTGATCGCCGCGAACGACATCGGCACGATCTTCGTCGACCGCAACTTCTGCATCAAGCGCTATACGCCGCGCGCAACCGACGTCTTCAGCATCATTCCATCGGACATCGGCCGCTCGCTGCTCGACATCACGCACCGGCTCGAATACGACAGGCTCGCCGACGACGCGGCCGAAGCGTTCGACTCGCTGCGCCTGATCGAACGCGAGCTGAAGAGTAACGACGGGCGCTGGTATCTTGCCCGCTTCGTGCCCTACCGCACGACGGAAGACCGCATCGACGGCGCGGTGCTGTCGTTCATCGACATCACCGATCGCCGTCAGGCGGAAGACCGGCTGCGCGAAGGCGAGCGGCGCATGCGCATCGTCGCGGAGGGCACCAAGGACTACGCGATCATCACGTTCGACGATAACGGCGTGATCACTAGCTGGAACGCGGGCGCGGAACGGATTTTCGGCTATTCGGAAGCCGAAATGATCGGCCGGTCCGCCGACATCCTGTACACCGACGAGGACCGCGCCGGCAACGTCGCGCAACGCGAGTTCGCCGAAGCGCGTCTGAACGGCCGCGCCGAAGAGGAGTGCTGGCATCTGCGCAAGGACGGCACGCGCTTTTTCGCGAGCGGCGTGCTGTCCCGTCTCGACGAACCGGGCATCAGCGGCTTTGCGAAGATCACGCGCGATCTCGGCGAATATGTGCACGAACCGACCTCGGGACGCGGCACCCATGTCGAAACGCTGCGCGCGGCGAGCGAGCGCGACGCGCAGCGGCGCCGCGACGAATTTCTCGCGGTCGTGTCGCACGAGCTCAAGCATCCGCTGAACCTGATTTCGGCCAGTGCCGAGCTGATCGCGCGCGCGCCGGAAGCGCGGCAGAACCTGAACGTGTCGCGCGCGACCGATACGATCCGCCGCACCGTGATGGGCCAGGCGCAAATCATCGACGATCTGCTCGACATTTCGCGCGTGCGCACGGGCAAGCTGTCGGTCGTGCGCACCGTAGTGGACATGCGCGAGATCGTGCAGCGCGTGTGCAACGCGGTGCAGGACGATGCCGCGCAACGCGGCATCACGCTCAGCGTCGAGATGACCGATGCGCCCGTGATCGTTCACGCCGACCTCACGCGGATCGAGCAGATCGTGTGGAATCTGATCAGCAATGCGCTGAAGTTCACGCAGCGCGGTTCGATCCATGTGTCGTTGCAGGTCAACGATCACGCCGAGGCCGTGCTGCGCGTCAGCGATACCGGCATCGGCATCGAGGCGTCGCTGCTGCCGCATATCTTCGAGATGTTCCAGCAGAGCCGCGATCCGAGCTCGCGCCGCGGGGGCCTCGGCATCGGCCTCGCGCTGGTGCGTGATCTGGTCAACCTGCACGGCGGCGCGGTGCGTGCGGAGTCGGACGGCGTCGGCCGCGGTGCAACGTTCACGGTGACCCTGCCCACCCACCGGCTCGCCACCCGCACGAGCGCGGGTATCGACGTCACCGCCGAGCCGTTGAAAGGCACGCGCATCCTGATGGTCGACGACGACGCCGCGACCGTCGAAACCTTCAAGCTGCTGCTGGAAAGCGAGGGCGCCGAAGTGCGGACCGCGACGAGCGGCGAGGAAGCGCTGACGATCATCAACGGCAACGCGCCCGATATCATCCTGTCCGACATCGGCATGCCGGGCATGGACGGTATGGAGTTCATCGGCAAGCTGCGCGGTATGCCGGCGATGAAGTCCGTGATCTGTATCGCGGTCAGCGGCTTCGGCCAGCAGGCGGACGTCAGCGCGGCCGAAGACGCGGGCTTCGACGCGCACCTGAAAAAGCCGGTGGTTCTCGAAGACCTGATGAGTATTTTCGCGCGGCTGCGCGGCTGAACTAGCGGCTTGACGGGGCGCAACGGGTCTATCCGTTGCTTTGCGACGACGACGCGTTGCGCGACGCGACCCTCGCAACGGCCGCGTTGACCTCGATCGGTGGCTGCCTGTCGCCGAACGGCGGTTCCACGACGAAGCGATCTATCACGCCCGGCTCGAACACCAGGCAGCAGGTCGATCCGCCGTACTGGAAAAAACCCAACTCATCGCCCTTTCTGACGCGCTGACCAGGCAACGCCTCGATCCTGCACGACGACACGTCCGCCATGCCAACGAACACGCACGCCACCTGCCCCACCGCCGGATCCTCGCACTTGATCACGATCACCGCGCGCGTGCGTGGCGCCGTGCGCGCACGTTCGCGCGCTTTGGCGACCAGCATGGTCCGGTAGTGCGCGAGCTGCGCTTCCTCGCGCGGCAGCCATCCTCCAAGCCGCCGCCGTTGCGTGCGCGGGCTCGCCACTTCGTCGTTCGTCATGCTTCGCCCTTCTGAAGTGAGTGGCGGATCATTTGAAGTGGCAAGCGGGTAGCAGAACCGCAATGGGAGCAAGTGCTATTCCCGCACCGACCCTCCGCGCACCGCGCCGGCGGAATGTAGCTTGCTAATCGCCGGTATGGAATCGAACCAGCGCTTGCTCGTCATCTCACCGCATCTCGACGATGCGGTCCTCAGCTGCGGACTTCTGATCGCCGCGCATCCCGGCACGGTCGTCTGCACGGTTTTCACCGCGCCGCCCGCCGGGAACATGACGACCGATTGGGACCGCGCGGCCGGTTTCGCCGACACGTTCGAAGCGATGCGCGCACGTCAGGCGGAAGACCGGGAGGCGCTGGGGTTGTTGTCGGCGATTCCCGTGCATCTGCTGTTCCGCGACGCGCAATACCATGCGTCGCCCGGTGCGGATGAGCTGTTCACCGCGTTGAGCCAGACTGTTTCTCACGCAAAACCGACGCGCGTCGTGATGCCGTTGGGCCTGTTCCATTCGGATCACGTTCTCGTGTCCAATGCCTGTCTCGCACTGATGCAGCGTCAGCCAGCCACTCCGTTCATCGCCTATGAAGATGTGCCCTACCGGCGCATGTCCGGCGTCGTGCAAGCGCGCCTGTCCGACCTCGCGAAACGCGGCTATGCCGCCAACACGCCGCATGCGTTGAACGTGCCCGGCACCACGCAACACGAGCGCATGAAGCGCGCGGCACTCGACGCCTATCGCAGCCAATTGCGCGCATTCGGTCCCGAAGGACAGGCAAGCCTTTTTTCGTCCGAACGCTATTGGCCGCTTGGCCGCGACGAATCGAGTCGATCTACGCAAAACGCGTGACGCACGGCACGAGGTTTGCTTCGTCGTCGCAGTCCAACCGTCGAAGCGATTGCACAGCATGCAAACCAAAGCCCCCCACCCGCGCATTTCGGTCGTCGTTCTCACGTATAACCGTGCGGGCGAATTGCTCACCACCCTGGAACGTCTGCTCGCGTTACCCGAAAACCCGCCGATCATCGTCGCCGACAACGGTTCCACCGACAACACGGTCGCACTCGTCGAAGCGCGCTATCCGAGCGTTCGCGTCGTCGAATGCAACGGCAATCTCGGCGCGGCGGGCCGCAACCACGCGGTCGCGTGCGTCGAGACCGACTATGTCGCGTTCTGCGATGACGACACCTGGTGGGGCCCGGGCTCGCTCGAACGCGCGGTGCAATTGCTCGATGCATGGCCGCGCGTCGGGTGCTGAATGCGCGCGTCGCGGTCGGCGCGGACAACACGACGGATCCGACCTGTGCGTTGATGCGCGCAAGCCCGCTCGGCCGTGTCGGTCTGCCGGGGCCCTCCTTGATCGGCTTGATGGCGGGCGCATGCGTGTTTCGCGCGGCGCTGTATCGCGAGATCGGCGGCTATGAGCCGCGTCTTTTCATCGGCGGTGAGGAAACACTCGTTTCGCTCGACGTGCTCGCGTCGGGACATGCGATCGTTTACTGCGAGCAGTTGACGCTCCATCACCATCCGTCGCCGGTGCGCGACAGCGCGTTGCGCCGTCGCATGCTCGCGCGCAACGCCGCGTGGGTCGCGTGGCTGCGTCTGCCGTTGGGCGAAGCGTTGAGCGCGACTCTGCGCGCCCTCGACGTATTCGCGCGGGAAGGCACGCTGATGCGCGACGGCACCGAATTACTGGCCGGGCTGGCGTGGACCGTGCGAGAACGCCGGGTGGTCCCCCGGTCGATCCTCGCGATGCGCGACCGCGTGCGCGCGGCCGAGCGCAATCTCGACGCGTCCGCAACGACGACTGTTGGTGGCAAGTTCGACGCGCCGATCTGAGACCTCGCCCAGACCTGAATCGCGCGCATCATGATCGCGGCAACGCCGTGTCCGTGCGCGACGGCGCCTGCGCGAGCCGCCGGATCGCGGCGATCAGTTCTGCGGGCGCCACGGGCTTGTGCAAGTGCGCGTCGAAACCCACGGTGCGCGCACGCTGTTCGTCGAGTGCGTCCGTGTAGCCGGTCAGCGCGATCGCGGGCAGTGGGCCGCCCCGTATCGACGGCCGCCCGCCTTCCAGTGCGCGCAAACGGCTCAGCACGTCATAGCCATCTTCGCCGGCCAGCATCAGATCGCAGAGCAGCACGTGCGGCCATTGCGCCGGGTCCGTCGCGCGCAGCCAGTCCAGCGCTTCGGTGCCAGCTGCACATAGCCGTACGCGTGCGCCGCTCGTGCTCAGCACCGCTTCGAGCGCGTCGCGCGCTTCTTCCTGGTCGTCGATGGCGAGCACGAAGAGGCCATCGAGCGGAGCGGGCTCCGCCGAATCCGGCGCCGTGGGCGCCGACGCCAGTGGCGATTGCGCATCCGCGACCGGCCGCAGCGGCAGCATCGCCACATAGGCGAGCCGCCCGTTCAGCGGCGTCAGCGTGAAGCTGCCGCCCGCGGCTGCCAGCGCGCTTTCCATCTGCCGCGCCGCCGCCTGCGATAGCTCGGCCGGCTTGTCGCCCATGCCGAGCACGCTGAACCACACATGATTGCCGTGCCGCTGCGCGCGCAACGCGATGCGCTGCCCAGGGCTCGCCTGCGCGATCTCATTGCGGCACAACTCGGCGATCAACGGTTGCAGCACGCTCGGATCGCCGGTCAACCGCAGCTCGTGGTCGGACGGCTCCGCGTAGACGACGACGCGCCGCTCGGCGATCTCGTCGTGCAATGCATCGATCACACCCGCCGTCAATGCGCTGACGCTGACCGATCGCGCGGTCAGCCGGCGCTGCGCGTGTTCGAGTTCGCCCTGCTGCCATTGCAGCGACCACATTTTCGCGTACACGCCCTCGCGCGCGAGCAGTTCCCGATGCGTGCCCTGCTCGACCACCTGGCCGTGCTCCATCACCAGAATCCAGTCCGCGTCGACGACGGTAGAAAGTCGATGCGCGATCACGATCGACGTGCGGCCTTGCGCGAGGCGCGTCAGCTCGGTCTGGATCGCGCGCTCGGAGCGCGTGTCGAGCGCCGAGGTCGCCTCGTCGAACACGATGATGCGCGGGTCCTTCAGAATCGCGCGCGCAATCGCGATGCGCTGCCGCTCGCCGCCCGATAGCCGCACGCCCCGCTCGCCCACGCGCGTGTCGTAATGGTCGGGCAAGCGCTCGATGAACTCGTCGAGCTGCGCGGCCCGCGCCGCCCGCACGACGTCCGCGCGCGTCGCCGACGGACGTCCATAGGCAATGTTGTAGGCGATCGTTTCATTGAACAGCACGGTGTCCTGCGGCACGATGCCGATGGCCTCGCGCAGACTGCGCTGCGTGAGCATGCTGATGTCCTGCCCGTCGATGCGGATCATGCCGCGCTCGGGCCGATAGAGGCGAAACAGCAGCTTCACGAGCGTCGATTTGCCCGAGCCGCTGCCGCCGACCACCGCGAGCGTCTTGCCCGGATACGCGTGAAAGTCGACATCGCGCAGCACCCGACGCGCCGTGTCGTAGCCGAAATCGACATGTTCGAACTCGATCAGCCCCGCGCCGACCTTCAGCGGCTGCGCGTCGCGCGCATCGATATCCTCGCCGACGCGGCCGCGCGCGACCAGAATCACGAACATGCGCTCGACGTTGACGAGCGCGTCGTTGGTCTCGCGAAACACGAAGCCGAGCGTATTCAGCGGCATGCAGATCTGGATCAGGTAGGCGTTCACCAGAATCAGATCGCCGACGCTCATGCTGCCGGCCACCACGTGCTGCGCGGCAAGCAGCATGACCGCCGCTACCCCGAGCGCGATCACCGCGCTCTGTCCCACGTGCAATGCGGTCAACGCGTTCTGGTTAGCGATGCGCGCGTGCACCCACTTCTCCAGCACGTTGCCGAGCCGTTGCGTCTCGCTCTCTTCGGTCGCGAAGTATTTGACCGTGTCGTAGTTCAGCAGACTGTCGACGAGCCGCCCGTCCGATTGCGCTTCGAGCAGATTGACCGCGCGCTGGAATGCGACGCGCCGCCGCGTGAACACGAACGTGTAGCCCGCATACAGCACGAAGGTCACGACGATCACGAGCATGAATTCGCGCGCGTAGCTATGCACCATGATCGCGACGATCACCGCGATCTCGAAGAAGGTCGGCACGATCGTAAACAGCGCGGTGCCGAGCAGAAAGCCGATGCCGTCGGCGCCTTTCTGCACGTCGCGCACGATCGCGCCAGTCTCGCGCCGCGCATGAAAGCGCGCGCTCAACCGATGCAGATGCGCGAAGGTCCGCTCGGTCAGCGCCGCGACCGTGCGTTGCACGACGATGCTGAACACGACGTCGCGCGCCTCGTTCAGCGCGTCGCCGAAAAATCGTAGCAGCGCATAGGCGAGCACGAGGAACACTGGAAACGCCACATGCGCGAGCGGATGGCTCAGTTCGTCGACGATGTGCTTCAGCGTGAGCGGCATCAGCACGGTCGCGAGCCGCGCGGCGATCATCAGCGCGAGCGCCCCGCTGGTCTGCCAGCGATAACGCCATACCGCATGCGCGAGATCGCCGACGATTCGGCGCGTCAGTTCGGAGCGAGGCGGCGGGGCGGAATTCGGCATGAGGTCGTGGTGGGGGCACCCGGAAGAAACGTCGCACAAGCGTGGCGGCGCGCAAGCGGCGCGCCCGGGCGCAAGCAAAAAAGGCGCTGGCTCCAGCCCTTTTCCGCGCACTTCTTACTTATCAATTGGGCGGGGTCCTTCGCCCATCCTGGTACCGGCGCGGCGCGAGCGGTTCGAAGTTACATGACCGTATGTAGAAACAGGGGACGCCACAGCGCTTCTCTACCCACGAAAAAGGGCACGCTACAGCGCTTCGTACGGTTCCGCGCGACGTTTGCGTCGTTTGTCCGCACCGCAGGATGCGAATGGCACACCACATGCTGTGCGCCGCTTACGAAAGTCAACATCAATAGCCGCTCATCGCAGGAAGGAATGCCAATGAAGATCGCCCTGATCAGCGAACACGCGTCGCCACTTGCTGTCGCCGGTGGCGTCGACAGCGGCGGACAGAACATCTACGTCGCGAACGTCGCGCGTCAACTGGTGGAAATGGGCCATCAGGTCGACGTGTTTACGCGCCGCGATCGCGCACTGCTGCCCGAGCGCGTCGACATGGACGGCGTGCGCGTGATTCATGTGCCCGCGGGACCGCCGCGGCAATTGCCAAAGGAACGACTGCTGCCGTTCATGGACGAGTTCGCCGCGTTTCTGAGCGCGTTCTTTCGCCGCGAACCGCAGTCCTACGACGTGATGCACGCGAACTTCTTCATGTCCGGCCTCGCCGCGCTGCAAGTGAAGGCTGCGCTCGGCGTGCCGCTGGTCACGACCTTTCACGCGCTCGGCCGCGTGCGGCGTATTCATCAGGGAACGGATGACGGCTTCCCCGACGAGCGCTTCGCGATCGAAGACGAACTGGTCGCAGGCTCGGACGTGCTCGTCGCCGAATGTCCGCAGGACCAAGCCGATCTGCTCGAACACTATCGCGCCGATCCAGCGCGCATCCAGATCGTGCCGTGCGGTTTCGATGCCGAGGAGTTCATGCCCGTCGAGCGCGAAGCCGCCCGCGATGCGCTCGGCTGGCGCCAGCACGACTTCATCGTGCTGCAACTGGGCCGGCTCGTGCCGCGCAAAGGCATCGACAACGTGGTGCGCGGCGTCGGCGTGCTGAAGCACACGTTCAACGCGTCGGCGCAGCTGTACATAGTCGGCGGCAATTCGGACGCGCCCAACGAAATCGCGACGCCGGAGATCGCGCGCCTGCGCGAGATCGCACGCGAATGCGGCGTCGCGGAGCAGACGAGCTTCGTCGGCCGGCGTGGTCGCACGCGGCTGCGCTACTTCTACAGCGCCGCCGACGTGTTCGTGACGACGCCCTGGTACGAGCCGTTCGGCATCACGCCGATCGAGGCGATGGCCTGCGCGACGCCGGTGATCGGCGCCGATGTCGGCGGCATCCGCTATTCGATCCTCGATGGCGTGACCGGCTTTCTCGTGCCGCCGCGCGATCCGCACGCGCTCGCCGCGCGTCTCGACCGCTTGCGGCGCGACCCTGCGCTCGCGCGCCGGATGGGCGAAGCGGGCCTCGACCGGGCGCGGACCGGCTTCACCTGGCGCGGCGTCAGCGATGCGCTCGCGCAAATCTATGCTCGTGCGGCAAGGCTCGCACCGACCCAAACATCGCTCGACACCGCGTCCGAGCCGGCGCAGCTACCGCTGCGAGCAGCAGCCGGAGCGTCGTCCCGTTGACGACGGCGCACGCCGCGCGAACCCGCACGGTGTGCGCATCTGGAACACGCCGCGGCCGGTCCAGCGGCTGCGGCGCGCCTTTTTTCGACTTATGACCGAAGCTCGCGCATACCACGAACCATCATGACGCTACCCGCTGTGTTCATCGACAAGGACGGCACGCTGCTCGAAGACGTGCCCTACAACGCCGATCCCGCGCTGATGCGTTTCGCGCCGGGCGCGCGCGAAGCGCTCGCGCTGCTCGCCGCGTACCCGTACGCGCTGTTCGTGATCAGCAATCAGTCCGGCATCGCGCTCGGCAAGTTCGAAGACAGAGCGCTGTTCGACGTCGAACGCCGGCTGCGGCAGATGTTCGCCGAGTGCGGCGCCACGCTCGCCGGCGCGTACTGGTGTCCGCATCATCCCGAGGGCAGCGTCGCGCGTTACGCGATCGTCTGCGACTGCCGCAAGCCCGCGCCCGGCATGCTGCTGCGCGCGGCCGAAGAGCATGAGCTCGATCTCGCCAACAGCTGGTTCATCGGCGACATTCTCGACGACGTCGAAGCGGGCAATCGCGCCGGCTGCCGCACGATCCTGCTCGACAACGGCCACGAGACCGAATGGCGAACCGGCCCGCAGCGCACGCCGGGCGCGCGCGCCGCCGGTCTCCACGAGGCCGCGCAACGCGTCGTATTGCACGGCCTGCCGCCGGACACCGCGGCGCGCCGCAAGGAGGCGCCACGGTGAACGCACCTCTGCCACTTGCGCCGCCCAAGCTGGCTCACGCGCGCGCCCCCGATACGTCGCAGCCGGTGTGCTGGGGCGGCGAGGTCAAACGGATTCTGTGCGTGCGCCTCGACAATCTCGGCGACGTGCTGATGACCACGCCCGCGCTGCACGCGCTGCGCGAGTCCGCCGAAGACCGCCATATCACGCTGCTCGCGTCGCGCAGCGGCGTCGCGCTCGCGCCGTTTCTCGACGACGTCGACGATGTGATCGAATACGACGCGCCGTGGGTCGCGCCCGCGTCGACCGTGACGCGCGATCTGCTCGACGATCACCGCATGCAGCAGCGGCTGCGGCGCGGCGGCTTCGATGCGGCGGTGATTTTCACCGTCTATAGCCAGAGCCCGTTGCCGGCCGCGATGCTGTGCTATCTCGCGGGGATTCCGCGCCGCCTCGCGCATTGCCGTGAAAATCCGTACGCGCTGTTGACCGACTGGCTGCGCGAGCCGGAGCCGCAGCAGCGCACACGGCACGAGGTGCAACGCCAGCTCGATCTGGTGCATCACGTCGGCGCGCAGACGGGCGACACCGGCATGCGCTTTCGCGTGCCGCCGGCCGCGCGCCAGTCGCTCGACGCGAAACTGAGGACGCTCGGCATCTGCCGCCACACCGAGTGCATCGTGTTGCATCCAGGCGCGACCGCTGCGTCGCGCCGCTATCCGCCCGAGCGCTTCGGCGAGGTCGCCACGCAGCTCGCGCGCGAAACCGGCGCCTCGGTGCTCGTGACCGGCGGCGCGAGCGAGCGAGCGCTCGTCGAGACCGTGATGCGCACGGCCGCGCCCGGCGCGCGCGCGCAGCTATACGACCTGAGCGGTGCGCTGACGCTCGCCGAACTGGCCGCGCTGCTCGAACGCGCGAGCGTGCTCGTGTCCAACAACAGCGGCCCCGTGCATGTCGCGTCCGCGCTCGGCACGCCGGTCGTCGATCTTTACGCGCTGACCAACCCGCAGCACACACCGTGGCAAACGCCGCAACGCGTGCTGTATCGCGACGTCGAATGCCGCTGGTGCTATCGCAGCGTGTGTCCGCACGGGCATCACGCATGCCTGCTCGGCGTTCCGACCGACGAGGTCGTGCACGCGGCACTCGAATTGCGGCAAGCGCATGCGCATGCGCCACGTCGTGGTGTATCGGAGCGCGCCGGTCGCGCCGATACAACGAGCACGCCGTCGCTGATCGATCAGCCAACCGCCCCCTGAACCCACTTCCACTGCTAATGCCATGTACACACTCGGAATCAATGCGGTCTATCACGACAGCGCCGCCGCGCTGCTGCGCGACGGCGTGGTGCTCGCCGCCGCCGAAGACGAACGCTTCACGCACGTCAAGCACGCGAAACGTCCGGTGCCGTTCTCGACCTGGCAGCTCCCGTTCGATGCGATCGACTACTGCCTGAAGGCCGCCGGCATTACGCTCGCCGCGATCGCTCACGTCGCTTACTCGTACGACCCCACGCTCTTCGGCGGCATGCCGAAGAGGCCGGGCGCGACGATCGAGCTGCCGTTCGATCCGGCCGGCACGCGCCCGGACAACCCGTCCGCGTCGGCGTGGGACCCGCTGTTCCTCAGCTATATCGCCAACGCGAAGGGCCAGCTGCTCGACGGCGCGCCGCATCATCTGCGCAAGCGCTTCCAGGGCGTGGATCGCGAGCACGGCTTCGCATGGCACTTCGTCGAGCACCATCTCGCGCACGAGGCGAGCGCGTTTCTCGCCGCGCCGTTCGACGACACCGCCGTGCTGACGATGGACGGCCGCGGCGAGGGCGTGACGACCAGCATGGGGCAATTCGTCGGCGGCGAGTACAAGCGTCTGAAACAGGTCGAGCTGCCGCACTCGCTCGGGCTGCTCTACGAAGCGGTCACCGACTGGCTCGGCTTCCTGCACTCGTCGGACGAGTACAAGGTGATGGCGCTCGCGTCGTACGGCAAGCCGGCTTATGTCGAGGTGTTCCGCGAGATCGTCCGCTATCGGCAGGACGGCAGCTATACCGTCGACGCCCCGCGGCTGACCGAACGCTTCGGTCCCGCGCGCGAACGCGGCGGGCCGCTCGAACAACGCCACTTCGATATCGCCAATTCGTTGCAGCGCGTGCTCGAGGAGACCGTGCTGGAACTCGCGCACTGGCTGCATCGGCAGACCGGCTTGAGCCGGCTCTGCATGGCGGGCGGCGTCGCGCTGAACTGCGTGATGAACTCGAAGGTGCGCGACGCGGGGCCGTTCAGCGAAGTGTGGGTACAGCCGGCGGCCGGCGACGCTGGCACCGCGCTTGGCGCGGCACTGTGGACCGATTATCGCGAGCGTGCCGCGCGCGGCGACCGCGAGCGTCACTGGAAAATGGATCACGCGTATCTCGGGCCCGAATACAGCGAAGCGGAAATCGAGCAGTTCCTGCGCTGGTCGAAAGTACAGTACCGGCGACTCGCCGATATCGCCGGCGAGACCGCCGATCTGCTCGCGCAAGGCAAGGTCATCGGCTGGTATCAGGGGCGCACCGAATTCGGGCCGCGCGCGCTCGGCGCGCGCTCGATCCTCGCATCGCCGGTCGATCCGCGGATGCAGGCGAAGCTCAACGAGATCAAGGATCGCGAGGACTTTCGCCCGGTCGCGCCGGTCGTGATGGAAGAGGAAGCCAACGAATGGTTCGTGAACGGCCAAACCGCGCCGTTCATGCTGTTCGTGTTCGACGTGCGCGCCGACAAGGCCGCGCGTATTCCGGCCGTGCGGCATGTGGACGGCACCGCGCGCGTGCAGACCATCAACCGCGCGCAGCACCCGCTGTACTACGACTTGCTGGCGGCGTTCAAGCAGCGCACGGGCGTGCCGATTCTCGTCAATACGTCGTTCAACACGCGCGGCGAGCCGATGGTGAATTCGCCGCGCGACGCGGTCGAGTCGTTCTGGACCTCGCCGCTCGACGCGCTCGTGATCGGCCCGTTCCTCGTCGACAAGGCGGGGGGCCGCGCATGAACGCCTCGGTCATGTGTCCGTCGCCCCTGCATGGCGGCGTGGCCGCGCGCTACAGCAGCGAAGATGACGAGGAAACCGGCCGCACGTTGCGCACGCAGTCGAGGCCCGACGTGTCGGTGGTCGTGCCCACCTACCGCCGTCCCGCGATGCTCGCGAACTGTCTTGCCGCGCTATGCGCGCAGCAGTTCGCGCCGCACCGCTACGAGATCGTGGTCTGCGACGACGGTCCCGATGACGCCACGCGCGCCTGCGTCGAACGATTCGCACGCGAGATGGCGCCGCGCGGGCTAGAAGTGCACTACCTCCCGGTCACGCGCACCCAGGGGCCGGCCGGCGCGCGCAACGCGGGCTGGCAGTATGCGCGCGCTTCGCTGATCGCCTTCACCGACGACGACACGCTGCCCGATCCGCACTGGCTGACGGCTGGCGTCGCGGCCCTCGCGCAAGGCGCGACGGCGGCCGCCGGCACGATCGTCGTGCCGCTGCCCTCGCCGCCCGATCTGCCGACCGATTACGAAGCCGACGCGAGCGGCCTCGCGCGCGCCGAATTCGCGACCGCGAACGTGTTCGTCACGCGTGCGGCGCTCGTCGCGACCGGCGGCTTCGACGAACGGTTCACGTCGGCGTGGCGCGAGGATTCGGACCTGCAGTTCACGCTGCTTACCGCGGGCGCCCAGATCGTGCGCGCCCGCGACGCGGTGGTCGTGCATCCGGTGCGGCCCGCGCGCTGGGGCGTCAGCATCGCGCAGCAGAAAAAGAGCCAGTTCGATGCGCTGCTTTATCGCAAGCATCCCGAACTGTTTCGAACGCGCATCCGCTCGCGGCCGCCGCTGCTGTACTACGCGATTCTCTGCGCCGCGTTGCTGGCGATCGGCGATTCGTTCGCGGATCAGCCGATGCTCGCGGGCGCGGGTTTGATCGCGTGGTGCGGGTTGACCGCCTATTTCTGCGCGCGGCGGCTGCGCGGGCGCAACCACGGCTGGCGCCACGTCGCCGAAATGCTCTGGACGTCGATCCCCATTCCGTTTCTATCGATCTACTGGCGGCTCTATGGCGCCATCCGTTTCAAGGTGTTCTTTCCATGACCCCACCCTCGCTGCTGGCGGCGCTCGCGCCGCGCCGTATCGCCGTGTTTCGCGCGCTGCAGCTCGGCGACATGCTGTGCGCGGTGCCCGCCTTGCGCGCACTGCGCGCGGCCGCGCCGGATGCGCATATCGCGCTGATCGGACTGCCATGGGCACGCGCGTTCGTCGAGCGCTATGCGGCGCTCGTCGACGAGCTGATCGTGTTTCCGGGCGCGGTCGGTTTTCCCGAGCAGCCCGAATCGAACCATGGCTTGCCCGCGTTCTTCGCGCGGATGCGCGAGCGGCGTTTCGATCTGGCGGTCCAGCTGCACGGCAGCGGCGGCATCGCCAACGATCTGCTGCATCAACTCGGCGCATGTGCCGACGCCGGCTTCGTGCAGCCCGACGAGGTACCGCGCAAGGGTTGCTTCATCGATTGGCCCGATGCGCTGCCGGAGCCCGAGCGCTATCTCGCGCTGATGAGCGCACTCGGCGCGCCGGCGCACGACCGGCGTCTGACGTTCCCGCTCACCAAGCTCGACCTCGACGAGTACACCGCGCTGCGCACGTATCACGGCATCGAAGACGGGCGGCTCGTGCTGGTTCACCCCGGTTCGCAATTGCCGTCGCGCCGCTGGCCCGCCGAGCGCTTCGCGGCCGTCGCCGACCACCTCGCCGCCGACGGCTGGCAGATCGCGATCACCGGCACGGCCGCCGAAGCGCCGCTGACCTGCGCGGTGCTCGGCGCGATGAGCGCGCCCGCGCTGCATCTGGCGGGTGCGACGTCGCTCGGCGGACTCGCCGCGCTGGTCGCGCGTGCGCGGCTCGTGGTCTGCAACGACACCGGCATCTCGCACATCGCCGCGGCGATGGCGAGCGCGTCGGTTGTGATCGCATGCGGCAGCGACACGCGGCGCTGGGCGCCGCTCGATCATGCGCGGCATCGCGTGCTGGCCGACTATCCGGCGTGCCGGCCGTGCATGTTCCGCGACTGCCCGTATGGTCATCCGTGCGCGCTGAACGTGCAGGTCGAACAGGTGGTCGAGACCGCCCGCGAGCAGCTTGCGCGCGCGCCCGGCGCGCGACCAGGCACGCCCGGCAGTCTGCATGAGGGAACCGTTTCGCTGTCTTTCGAGGATCTGGACCATGTTGCGTAATTGCCGCCGGCTGCGCGTGCTGACCTGGCACGTGCACGGCAACTACATGTATTACCTGAGCCAGACGCCGCACGATTTCTATCTGGTCACGAAACCCGGTCATCCGCCCGGCTATGCCGGCAAGGTCGGCGTATTGCCGTGGGGCGACAACGTGCACGAGATCGCAATCGACGACGTGGCCAACCACGAGTTCGACGTGGTGCTGTACCAGCATCGCATCCACTGGGACCACGACCGCGAGCACGTGCTAAGCACCGCGCAGCAACGTCTGCCACGCGTCTATGTCGAGCACGACCCGCCGCAGGAAAACCCGTTCGAGCAATGCCATTGGGTCGACGATCCCGGCACGCTGCTGGTCCACGTCACGCACTTCAACCGGCTGATGTGGGACAGCGGCGTCACGCCGACGCGCGTAATCGAACATGGCGTCGTGGTGCCCGACGGCGTGCGCTACAGCGGCGAACTGCAGCGCGGCATCGTGGTCGTCAATCATCTCGCGCAGCGCGGCCGGCGGCTCGGCGCGGATGTCTTCAGCGAAACGCGCACGCGCGTGCCGCTCGATCTCGTCGGCATGGACGCACAGCGGCTAGACGGCATCGGTGAAATCGGCAACCTCGATCTGGCCGCGTTCAGCGCGCGCTACCGCTTCTTTTTCAATCCGATCCGCTGGACCAGCCTCGGCCTCGCGATCGTCGAGGCGATGACGATCGGCATGCCGATCGTCGGTCTCGCGACGGCCGAGCTCGCCACCGTGATCCGCAACGGCGAAAACGGCTTCGTGCATACCGACCTCGACGCGCTCGTCGACTCCATGCTCGGGCTGCTGCGCGATTCCGGCGAAGCGCGGCGGCTCGGCGAAGGCGCGCGGCGCACGGCGCTCGAACGCTTTCATATCGACCGTTTCGCGCAGGACTGGCACGACGCGCTGCTGCACGTCACGGCGTGATGCCACGCTGATTTTCAACGTTCATGCGGTCCAACCACAGGATCACGCACCATGAAAGAACTTACCCGCAAGCGCATTCTGGTCACCGGCGGCGCCGGCTTTCTCGGCTCGCACCTGTGCGAACGGCTCGTCGCGCAGGGACACGACGTGCTATGCGTCGACAACTTCTATACCGGTACGAAGGACAACATCGCGCATCTGCTGGACTGCGCGAACTTCGAACTGATGCGTCACGACGTGACGTTCCCGTTGTATGTGGAAGTCGATGAAATTTATAACCTCGCGTGCCCCGCGTCACCGATCCACTACCAGCACGATCCGGTGCAGACTACGAAGACCAGCGTGCACGGCGCGATCAATATGCTCGGGCTCGCCAAACGCGTGAAAGCGCGGATTTTCCAGGCGTCGACGAGCGAGGTGTATGGCGACGCGCTCGTCCATCCGCAGAAAGAAGACTACTGGGGCCACGTGAATCCCATCGGTCCGCGCTCGTGCTACGACGAAGGCAAGCGCTGCGCGGAAACGCTGTTCATGGACTATCGCCGTCAGCATGGTCTGTCGATCCGCATCGCGCGCATCTTCAACACCTACGGCCCGCGCATGCATCCGGCCGACGGCCGGGTGGTGTCGAACTTCATGATGCAGGCGCTGCGCGGCGAGCCGCTGACCGTCTATGGCGACGGCTCGCAGACGCGTTCGTTCTGCTATGTCGACGACATGATCGACGCCTTCATTCTGCTGATGAACAGCGCCGACGATCCAGGCGGCCCGGTCAACCTGGGCAATCCGCACGAAGTGTCGATGCGCGAGATCGCGCAGCGCATCGTCGCGGTGACCGGCTCCGCGTCGTCGCTCGAAACACGGCCGCTGCCGGCCGACGATCCGTGGCATCGACAGCCGGACATCTCGTTGGCGACACAACTGCTCGGCTGGCAGCCGGGCACGTCGCTTGACGAAGGGCTGCCGCGCACCGCGCGTTATTTCCGCGCACGCATTCAGTGTCGGTCGCCAGCACGGTCATCGGTCCCGAGCTCAACGCGGCCGAGATAATCGCGAGGCGATCCGCAGGGCAATCGACCAGATCGACGCTCAGCGACTCGCGTCCGCCCGCGTTGTTCACGTGGGCGGACCAGCCGCACACTTGCGCACGATGTTCGATCAGGCTTTTCCAGACCTCGACGACTCGCAGTGATCCCGGGCTCCGGCACGCAATTTCTACACGGCTGGCGTGTCCGCGCGAATGCGCATCACGGTCTGACGCGACGTGCCGAAGCGCCGCGCGACCTCGCTGACCGACTGTCCCCTGCCGAGCGATTGCAGCACGCGTTGACGCTGCTGCTCGGAAAGCGACGGCGGCCTGCCCGTGTGCTTGCCGCTCGCGCGAACGGCCGCGAGACTGTCGCGGCTGCGCAGGCTGCGGCACGCGGCGTCGAGCCGCACCAGCGCGCGCAATGCCTTCACCGCCGAGGGCTCGGGGCGCCCGGCCAGATCGGTATGGCCGACTTCGACGCAACGCAGCGCCACGCCGGCCTTCCGACACTGCATCACGGTGGCGAGGATGTCGCGCGCGTTGCAGCCGAGCGCGGCCAGCTCGAGCACGACGAGCGTGTCGCGCGGCGCGATTCGTCGGATCAGACTCTGCAGCTCGGGGCGGTCGCGCGCCTGCGCATAGGTCGGTAGATCTTCGACCACGACCCGCGCGAGCGTGACCATGTAGCCGGCCTTGTCGAGCCGGATCAGCGCCTGCTCGTGCCGAACCGCATCGTGCGCGCCGAACAGATAGATGTGTAGTTTTTCCACTTCGCCTTCGTAGTCACGATCCGCCATTAGCGGCGCTATTACGTCGGGGTTCCGGTTTTTTCGAGCGACGACGCCTGGACACGCCGTCACTCATCGCGCTCAGGGCTGTCGCTGGCCGCCCTGATGCGTCGGAGGAGTCTGGTTCTGTTGCTGCTGTCCGCTGTCGCGGCCGGGCTGTGCCGGATTCGATGGCTGACGATTCGAATTCTTGTCCGAAGTCATGACGCTCTCCTACGTGAGATTGCGGGTGACCGTGGCTAACCGCGGCCATCGTGATCAACCCGCAACCAGCGTTCCCGGTCCTGCCCGCGCCAGAGCGTTGCGGCGCGGGCATGCAAGCGCCTGGCTATGACGCTTCCGCTGGCGATGCGAGCAGCCCGGTGGAGGAATTTTCAAAGTGTATCAATCGCGTTGAACGTCCAATACGGTTGGCGTCGGTATTGGCGCGATTGAACTGTCATTGCGTGGGCGGTGGAGGCGCGGCAAGTGACGGCCGCGCATCGGGAACCGCAATCGGGGACGACCGCGGAATCCGTCTGACGGGAAGGCATGTAGCGCCCTGCTCAAAGCTCGGCGCCAGAGCGGCCATGCAGATACGAGCCGAAGCGAAGAACGCGACGGCTCGCTCGCCTCTTTACTGAAGCCGGCTGCGCATCGTCATCGTTATCCGTTCTATTACTACCATCGAAGCTCCCCGTGCCGGACAACCGGCGTCCGGGCTTCCGCCCTTCCCTTGTGGGCATTATGCGGTGACAACATCGCTTCGTTTTACGCATCCAGACCGAGGTGCATGACTTCAGCAGCCCGCATCCCGGTCCTGGCGAGCAACAATATGATTGCTGTGTTTCGCAGCGGCTGAAACGTCGCAGCGTCGACCCGCACTTGATGAGCTGTTCCACATCATCGTTCGTCAGGCTGGCTGGAAGCGTCGCGTGACGCCATCTCCGGATTCGAGGTAGTGCTTCCTCGAGACCGGACGGCACAAGACCCATCACGGTGAGAAACCGCTGCATCGCGCGCAGCGCGACGATCGGCGAATTCGATGGTCGGCGCCTCTGGCTCGAAAGTTCGCGGTGCAGATATCCGCGGAGATCTTCGATTTACAGGTCTAGCCAAGCCAGCCTGACGCGCCACGAAACGTCGGCGTGCCTGGTTCAGTAACCTGGTGGAGGCGCCGTATCGTAGGCCGGCGGCGGAGGCGTCGCTTCGTCGTGCGTCCGGTACACATTGGCGGCGCTGCGCGGGACCGGCACACGCTCGCCATTTGCGTACATGCACTGAACGTACGCCTGGTCGTAGCGGTGTTGAAGGCTGGCGGCCGAGCTTTGCGCCATGCCGGCGCCGATCATGCTGCCGCCGAGCAGACCTGCGCCTGCGCCGACCGCTGCGCCGCGGCGGCCGTTGAACGCCGCACCGGCCGCCGCCCCGAGCGCGGTGCCGACGACCGTACCGCCGAGGGCGCCTGTCGCTGCGGCCTGTTGGGTGCTCACGCCGCCGGTCTGCTGGGAAGCAAATTGCTGGCAAGTCGCGTCGTCGGCGCGGAATTGATCGAAGGACTTGCCCGTGCCGGGCAGGGCCATCACTGTGGGACCTGTCGGCATGCCAGCACAGCCGTCGAGCGCGATGATGCAGCTCAGGCTGACCGCGGCGGTGACTAGCGCGGATACGCCCCGTTTCGTGCGCATTGCCAGAGAGAGGGAATTCATTTTGCTCATGTCATTTCGGCCCGTTTGGCCTCACCGGCACTTCCACCCAGCCGCTCGAACACCCCTTCACGTACGGGTAATATTTTTTTGTCACCGGGCAATACCACCAGGTACCCGACGGCGGACTCGTCTGCGTTTTTTCGACGTAGACGGTGCTCGGGGTTGGCTGGACCGACTGGACGACGAGTGGGGCGGGCGCAGCGTAGTAGACGACGGGGGGCGCCATCATCATGGGGGGCGGGATACCCACAAGGACACCGACGCGCACATGCGCTTGCGCGGTGCTATTCAGGCATACGGCCGTAGTCGCGATCAGCGCAAGCAAAACTATCCTGAATCTCACAAACTTTCTCCTATTCGATGAAGCGGGCCTGCCGCGATCCGGCGCAAAACGGTAAGGCCATGGCGCAAAAAACCGAACGGGTTCAACCTGGCGAATTCCGCTGCGCGACAAAAAAGGGAATCTCGTTGGTGCTGGTTGAAGTGAATCCCCGCGTGGCCGAACCTGGTGATTCCGGGGCCGGCCGACCCCGAAGGCAGATTCCCGACATCTACGCCTTCCGCTGAACCTCGCGTCCGAAGGGGGTACGCCGACGTCGCTATGGAAAGCCAGACAAGGCTGCGGCTTGCCCCGCCGTGATGTCCAATCAACTTTCGTTGTAGATAGAACGATACGAGGCCAGCTGAGCCATCGCCGGTACCCCCGAAACTGCGGAGCCCAGTTTCACGCCACCGCGCCCACTGAACGCCTGCTGTTGAGCCGCCACGCTCGCCAGCGCCGCGTGGATGTTCGCCGGATAGTGTGCGTCACCGTTGGGGTGGTCAGAGCCCGCTAGCTGCAGTCGGATGACTTCTTCGTGCACTAGCTCACGCGTCAGAGGACCATTGCCCTGAGCAGAGGTGGCCGTGGGGAGAGCGATGACTGACACGACAGTGAGAACGGGCATGAACGCTTTAGCCATGATGAAGCTTCCAGTCTCGAGCGCCAGGAACAACAGACGCAGGGTTAGCGAAACAACGACCAGGCAAGGTCTTGAAGTCCGTGTGCCCGTTCCGTTGAGGTCCGTCATCTTCTTATCGTTTGATTACAAATAGTTCTCTTCAATACATTGTTTCCGAGCTTGCAACGTCGAGAGGCATCTATCCGCGCGCAACGGTCGCGAAACGACAGGGCGCCGTACCGAACGGCGATCTCGGGGCTCGGAGCCCTCGTGCTGCGACGTGCATTTGATGAAGGCCGCCCAACCGACGTAATTTGCGAGCGGACGGCGAATGTATAGGCGCGTCAAGAACCGATACGCTTGGATAACTCGGGGTCTACCTTGTCCGGCCAACGATTCGCGAGCCACCCAACCTCCATGTTCATGAAATGGCAACTCACAATTGCGCGCGTCGAATAACGACGCGCTGTCGATATACTGCAACCCACATCTGACACAGCATGTGCTCAGTTTTGCGGTGGATACCGGCTCCGTTATTTACAAAGGATTAGCCAGCACAACGATTCACGTTCAAGCGCTGACAATCGGACCTCGGCGCAAAAGCAGCCGCTACCCTTCCTTTAACCCATAGGAGTCTTCAATGAAAAAGTGGTTTGCCGCGCTGCTGATTTTATTCGCAGCGAGTTCGCATGCAGCCGGCGATTCCTCGATGAACGCAACGATTGAAAGCGTCGCAGGTACGAATCAACTCGGCGGACTCGTAGTGCTACGGTCAGCGGACAGCAAGTGCCGTTACTACGGTGTACTGCAGCAGACTGCGCGTGCGCCGCGTGGCATGGCAGAGCGCATCGCTGCAGTGACCCAGGACGGAAAAGTCTATGACTGGATGACAGTTATCAGTTACTCGGAATGCCTGCAAGCGAACGGAACCTACACCAAGGAACGTGTTTCGCTGGATTCGCCCGGCGGAAAGCGGTTCCGGGTGGGCGATAGCGTAGAGCTGCGATCACCGGTGTAACGAGGGCCAGCAAGCCACCGATAACGGCTTTTACCAGTCCCATGAGTGCGAGAAATCACGTCGACGACTATCTATTCTCGCTGATTGCAGACAGGACACGGAGCTCTACCGGACCGGAATTGCGATCGGTGGGTTCCTGGTTCGAGATGATATCGCTCGTACTTCGGACTACGACGGTTCGAGAGATCGACAGCGGTATTTCTGCAGCACGTAGTCGCTTCAGGATTGCAAATAGCAGATCGCTTCTGGTATCCCCGGCGATTCTCGGGCTACCGACATAGCCGGTAACAGTCAATGTCATACCGTCAGGCGTCAACTGGCTAAAGATCACCGATGGCGCGGGACGATCGAGAACCGATGGGTGATCCAGGTAAGCTTGCAGAAGAACATCGCGCACCTGCTCCGGATCGACGTCCAGCGCAAAAGTAAGGGCCAGTGTGACAACCCCCTGCGTTTTGTTTCCCATTGTCACGTTGCGCACATTCTGAGAAATCAGGTGCGAATTGGGCACGATCACCGTTGATCTGTCTGCGAGCTGTATTTCGGTCGCACGCACACTGATGCGCCGGATATCGCCTTCAATGCCGGTGATACTGATCATGTCGCCTACTTTGACCGGCCGTTCAGCAAGCAATATCAGCCCGGAAATGAAGTTTTTAACGATTTCCTGCAGACCAAAGCCGATGCCTACCGACAATGCGCTGACGATCCACGCCAGGTTATGCCATTTCACGCCGAGTACGGACAAGGTTTGCAGCGCGACGAGGACATAGCAGACGTTGGCGAAGACCGTCACCAGCGACGCGCGCATACCCGAACTCATTTGCGTCTTGGGCAGAAACTCGGCGTCCAGCCATTTGCGCATGAGCCCAACCAGATACAGGCACACTGCACAGGTAAAGATAGCGCTGAAGATATGGGCGGGAACAATATTGAGCGCATGTAATCGCTCGCCACCGAATACGCCGAGAATGCTATCGACCAGATCTCGGGGCGTTGTCCCGAGGCCGCCCGTAAGCAGTGCGATGACTGCGGCGAGCATCAATGCGCTGCGCAGGATCGCAGAGAGTACCGTTGCCACCTGTTCGAGATGAACATCTTGCAGCCCGAATAGATGCCTGATTGTTTTGCCGCTGGCGTGGCATGGCGAAAATACGGTTTCGCAAACATCATGAGCGAGCTTCGTCAGCAGATAAACGCTGCTCAGTACGAGATCGAACCAGACCAGTTCGTAAGTCAGGAACCGCGCGAACGAAACATAACCACAGAGCAATGCAATCAGAGAGGCTCCGACGGCAAGGCTGACGGCGGCATGAATAATGCCAGCGAGGGTAGAACGCGCCTCAGGCGATTCTCCGGCAGCGGCGAGCGCAGTGAGTACCCGGTTTGCGCGTAAAAGCGACATCCCGATGGTCAGAGCGACCACCAATGCCACCACGCCGCGAGTAAAGAGCGTAAGTTGCACGCTGGTATCGACGGCCCGGTTGATCTGCTCGATGGCTCCTGAAAACAGCAGCAGTGCGGCCAGTGTCCGTGGGAAAGGGCGTAGCGCGCGAGCGACTGGATCCGCGATGGCCGGCAACCGCCATGACGGATGTCGTGTGCAAAGCAATGCCCGGCCGAGAGCGGCGACAAGCGCGCAGGTCACAACGTGTTTGATGATTTCGCTGGCGAAGCTTTGCAGCGCAGGAGGCAGCGCCTGCTGACGGGTCAACGCGAAGTAGAGCAGATCAATGGCACATATGGTGGTCACCAAAGACGCGACGACGGTCGAGATCGCCATCGCGCTGCGCCGTATCCGGCCTTCCGGAAGGCGGCGTAGGCAGAGCCGTTCTGATGCTCTGTCAAGAAGCCGTGTTCCGATCGTTGCAACGACCAGGGCGAGCAGCACAAGCAGGGACGTTGCAACCCGCTGCCCCGGTTGCCATGTCGTTTGAATCTGCCTGTCGATCTGCGCATTGAAGTCTCGCAGACGTTGATAGTCAGCCGTGTCCGGGTGGAGCGCCGACGCCCAGAACGCGGCGCTGACTACACTGTCGGAACGAAGGGCCAGTTGATCTTTCAGATGGTTTTGCAGCAGTCGCGTGATCTGGGCGCTCAGGTTGGCAAGGTTCTCCTTGATCGTTGCCGCCTGCTTGAGTTCGGCATCGAGTTGCAATTGCTGAGCGGCGAGAACGCTGCGCTGTTGGGCGACCGCGGGAGTTTCCGCGGCGGATTCGGAAGCGGGTGCTGTTCCGAGTACGTCGAGCTGGGCATGCGTTTTCGCGCGATCGGGCTCCAGCGACGTGGTTATCAGCCTGTCGACGTCTTCGGCGACGCGCCGGCTCAATGCGTCCAGCTCGGACAGCTGCGCATCGCTTGTTGCCGTCGAAGCACGCTGCCGGATCTGGTCCTGTTTTTCCTGAAGCGCACCGAGCCTTGGTAATGCCTCGGAGCCCGCGCCCATGGATGGCGAAGAATCAGCAGGAGCATCTATGCTAAGGGGTGGCAGCGTCGCTGCGTTGGCGGCAACCGGAATCAGGCCGAACATCGTCAGCGCGATAAGGTGAAAAATGACTGCAACTATTTGTCGCGCGGCGCAAGCGCGGCGAAGAGTATGCATTTGAGAGATCTGGCTCATGCACGCGATACCTAGGTAAGCGGTGTTGCATTCGGTCGCGGCCGGGCGTGAAATGAGGGAGCCGCACTGCGGTAAGAGAGCAAGCTCAATGAATCATACATGATTATAATATCATATATGATAGGCACGGCAAATATGAAAGGTGGGGGCACGGTCAGCGCTTGGCCCGCTGATTTGCGATCGCGGCCGCTTGAGCATCGGCGTGCGCTATCCAGTTTGTGCGAGAAACGTTCGGTATAGTGGGACGTTGAAAGATGGAAGCTGATCCTGGATGCTTTTTACAAGGCTTCCCGCGATATCGGGCTCCCGACTAATTGGCATCTATCAAACCATCGTTTCCTCGACTCATGGGTTGGCGCGCAGGCAACGCGGTAATTGAGGAGCATCGACATGGAACAGAGCAACGCATTGCCGGATTCGATCCGAGCAGCGATTGAGGCGCACGGCGGTGCAGCGCGATGGGCCGAACTGGCGGAGATCGAGGCGACGGTTTCCGCCTGCGGCCTTCTGTTCACCGCAAAGCGACGGCCAATACTGCGACAAGTGCAGGTTCGCGCGTCGACAGACGAGCCTCGTTTCGCTTTCAACGATTTTCCGCATGTTGGCGAAACGAGTGAACTTCAAGGAGAAGAACTTGTTCGCGTCGTCGGGCGAGACGGGGCTATCCTGGCTCGCCGCGACGGACCGCGAACAGCATTTCGTGGCTGGCGACGGCAAATCTACTGGGACGACCTCGACTTTGTCTATTTCGGCGCCTACGCGTTCTGGAACTATCTGACAGCACCTTTCTTATTCTTGCGCGGCGGCTTTACGTTCCAAGAACTTCCGCCACTGGCGACTTCGGCCGGGATATGGCCAAGAATCCGGGCGACCTTTCCCAGCGACATTCCAACGCACAGCCGGGTCCAGGATTTCTATTTCGATAGGCAACATCGCCTTTGCAGGATCGATTACACCGCCATGGTTATCGGCCGCTGGGCGCGGGCCGCTCACATCTGCGAGGACTTTCGCGAATTCGATGGATTCCTGGTACCGACTCGCAGGACGGTAAAGCCGCTGCCGGTCGGCAATGCTCCATTGCCAGCTCCGACTCTCGTCGCGATCGAGGTCCACGATTTTCGACCAAGGCCTTCTGATTGACGCCAGTCCAATCGGCCGCGGCGACTGACGAAGCAAGGCGGCCGCGCTCAGGCTCGTGGGATTGCACTTGGCCGGCAACCCGGGTAGCGTGTCAAGGCCGACAAGCTCGCGCCAAAAGTTCTGACACTCGTTGCGATGGGACAGTCGTATCGCGAGATTGGACAGAGGCTTTCCATTAGCAAGAATACGGTGCTTGCCATCGTAAAAAGGGCGCGCGCCGACGAACAGGGGGAATGAATGAAGCAAGATGCATTGCTCGCGCTGCCGCTGACTGACACGGAGATCGAGCAACTCGATGATTTCCTGATCAGCGATTCGGCTCCGGAAGAGGCGATGGATGTCTCGATGATGGATGGTTTCATGACCGCGCTCGCATCGAGTCCGAACCTCGTCATGCCTACCACGATGCTGCGCTGGGTCTGGGATGCAGAGCAAGGCGTGGACCAACCCGCGTTCGCGAACGCCGAAGATGCCGAACGCATCGTCGGCCTGATCATCCGGCACTGGAATGATGTCAATGCCACGCTGCGCGAGACGCCCTGCGCGTATGAACCCCTGGTCCTTGAGCGTGACGGGGATGACGGCCGGGCGCTGTCGATCATCGACGAGTGGTGTGTCGGGTATTACAAGGGCATCACGCTGGATCAGGCAACGTGGTCGCCCTTGATGGCGCAGCACCCTGAATGGTTCACGGTGATCCTGTTGTACGGCACCGAGGCCGGCTGGGATGAGCTCAAGAGACGCAAGGACGGTCTCGACCAGCATCAGGCCTTCGCGGACTCCCTGGCAGACTCGGTACTCCGCATCCATCACTTCTGGATACAACAGGTCCTACCGACAGTGCCGCACTCGCGCAGGCATTGAACACGATCGACAGGGACGACGGCCAGAAGCATGGGCGCAAGATTGCGGCATTGCGCAATGAGCTCGTGGTACTTGACGTGTCTGGATTCCATGGCGGGTTCCCTCACTGACGGGTTGGCGGCACTCACGATGCCGTGGCCCGAACGCGCGGTGCGCGGGCCTTTTGGGGCTGCGACTCGAGCGCGGTTGTCGCGCCGAGCACTGACCGGATGGCGCGCAGCGCCTCTTCCTGCGCGGGTGTCGGCGGGATGCGCAGCACCCGCCGGTCGGCCAGCAGCTTGTCGAGCAAGTTCAGGAGCCGGTTTCGGTCTTCCGGGCTGGCGAGCAGATCGGGCAACGTCTGGATAGCCTGTTGTGGCTCAAAAGTCGCGATGAGTTCCTGCTCCCCGCGAATGCGCCGCCAGTCGGCAGGAGGCAACTGCGGCAGGTCGTCGGCATATTCATCGACCAGTTGCTTGACTGTCTCGATGCGCGATAGCGGCAGCGGCTCGCCCTTTGGCGCGAGCAGGAACGCGGTGCGCGCGACCGCCTCGTTGTAGCCGCCCTGCCTCAGCGAGGCGAGCGCCGCCTGGACGAACGGCAGGCTGCGAGGATCGGCGGCGGCGGACGTGCCGGCCCCATGCTCGCCGAGGCGGTCCGGGTCGTACATTGCGAAAAGATTCGCGTAGATGGAGAAGAACAGTGCTTCGATGCTGGCGTCTCTTACCGCCCGGAACTGATCGAGCGAGGCGCTGATCAGTTCCGAGCCGCGCTGCTCCACCTTGCGCCAGGGTTCGAGGTCGCTCGAGGGCTGCCGGCTGGCTCTGACAGCATCGGCCATCGGACGCAGCGCGGCCACCCACGGATTCAGGTCCGAGAATGCCCAGCGCTGGAGACGCAACGGATGAAAGTCGCGCAGCAACCGTGCGGTCGTCTCGTTCGACGCATGCTGCACAAAGGGCTGAACGAACAGCTCGTAGGCTCGCTGGTTGAACTCCGACACCGCCGCCACGGCCTTGAACGGCTTTTCGTCCTCGCGCCGCAACTCGTTGAAATGCTCGACGGCTTCTTCCAGCCGGTGTTCGGTGAGCGAGACCTCGTATTCCGTTTTGCCGTCTGCGCCCTTTGCCTCCTTGATCGACATGCCGTAGAGGCCCGGCGCGAGCGTCTCGATTGTCTCCAGCACGTTGAAGATCTGCGTGTATTCCTTCTTCGCCACCTTGCCGGAAACAAAGATGCCGAGATGGCCGACGTCCTCGTGCATCAGGGCGACGATGACCTGGCCGCGCGCCTTGATCTCCTCGGTGCTGCTGTACATGTCAGCGACCCAGTTGAACGCCTGTTGCGGCGGCGTGATGTTGTCGCCCATCGATGCGAAAAGGATGATGGGCGAGCGGATGGCACGCAGATCGAAGGATTTGCCCGACGGGCCGGACACTTCGCCGGACCACAGCTTGTTGCCGATGAAGAGGTTGCGGGTGATCCACTCGATCTCTTCCCGGTTCATCAGGTAGTAGCTGCCCCACCACCGCTCGAACTCGATAAAGCGCGCCGGTTCCGTATCGATGTTGGCGAACAGGTTGTAGTACTTGTCCCAGAACGTGTTGGCGGGGTTCAAATACTCGAAGTTGTTCACGAGATGCGCGCCGTCGAACTTGCCGTTGCCAAGATCGGCCGCCAGGGACGAGAGCCACGTGCCGCCCAGAATGCCTCCGGCATAACGCATTGGATTGGGCACCTCGCTCTCGCTCCACGCCCCGCTCCAGTAAGACATGGGCGCGCCGTTGACCAGGATGGGACCGGTGTCTTCCGGCGACGAACTGGCAAGCATCATCGCGGCCCAGCCGCCCTGGCAATTTCCGACGATCGCGGGCTTTGGGCTGTCTGAATGCAGTTCGCGCACCTTCCGTACGAACTGCTGCTCGGCCGCGCACACGTCGAGCAGGGTCTGGCCGGGCTCTGGCTCCTGGAAGAACACGACGAAATAGACGGGATGGCCGGCGCGCAGGGCAACGCCGACCTGCGAATCGTCCTTGAAGCCCCCGATGCCGGGACCGTGCCCGGCGCGCGGATCGATGATCAGATACGGGCGCTTCTTCACGTCGACCACGACACCCTCCGGCGGCCGTATCGACAGCAGAGCGTAGTTGACGGGCCGCTCAAAGTGCCTCGCGTCGAGCACTATGTCATAGTCGAAATGCAACGCCGGCTTGATCCCGGCCTTGTTGCGCTCGATGAACTCGTTGCCGCGTTGACGCAAGGCATCCCAGAACAGGACGGAGCGCTGCGCGAAATCGGCCGTATAGTGCCAGGCACCCCATGGTGTGAACTGCGCCAGGTTGGGAATGGTGAGCGCGGACGTGCCGTCGCCCCCCTTGATTGCGTCGCTCGTCCTCTGCCCGAACCGTTGCCGGGCCTCTTCCAGGCGATTGTGCAACAGGCGCAGGATTTTCAATGCGATCTCGTGATTGCGTGTCAGCTGTGAAACCTGGTCCATCTCATGAATCTCCTTAAGCGAAGCAACTTAACCCGGCACAACTGCTCATTCCGTTGCCTGGTTGCAGAGAAGCTTGGATGCCGACTGGATTACGGGCAGCATCAAGCACAAACAATCCTTCAAGTGACAACTATGTCATTTCACGCTGCGTCGCCATCTGGGCGCCCCTTACCTCGACCTACTGCGCTTCTTCCTGAAGCATCGGCGCTTCGTGCGCAGCCGCCGGGCCGAGCGTCAAGGCAAAAGTCCGGGTGAGTTGATGACGGGGCGGGACCACCCGCACTGGCTCACGATGCTGGGACTCGGACCGCTTCAACCGCGGCAAGTCTGAGCGCGGGAGGTCGATACCCAGGACATCCAAATCCATCGGGATACTAACCACAACGTACTTTGTCGCCCCTTTCGTCAAACGCCCCCTATCGCAGCACACGTCGCACGCAGGCGTTCTTTCATGCTTCGACCACATGCGGCAGCAATGCGGCGCCACCTAATCAGCAGCGCAAGGTCCCATGCCCTGTTCGAAGAACTCCGCGGTATGGTCGATAAACGCCCTGACTTTCGCGGGCAACAGTGCGCGTCCGATGTAGGCCAGACGGACCTCGGCCACATTATCGGCGATCTCGAAGTCTTCCAGCAGACGAACGAGCCGTCCGGCCTTTATGTCCTGCTCAACAAGGGCGATTGGAAGCAGACCAATACCGAATCCTTCGAGTACGATGTCGCGATTGAATATGGGATTGTTCGACGCAATTTCGTAGCTGATCGGGACCGCGATGTTTTCCTGATCCATTCGAAAGGTGACGCATGGTTTGTGCATCGAAGGAGGGACCGTGACGAACACATGGTCGGCCAGGTCAGCCGGATGCCGGGGCCGAGGACGCCTGCCCAGATAAGCTTCCGTTGTGACAATGACCAGCGGCAACCGCTGGAGCAGCCGCGTCACAGCCAGATCCGTCGCCAGCATGAAAGGCAGGACGATACCCAGATCGTAACCGTCGGCCGTCAGGTCCACGGGCCGCTCGGTCAATGTGATATCCAGGGTGACGTTCGGATGCTTGCGTTTAAAGGACGCAATCAGCGGTGCGAGCCACGTCAATGCGGTGGTCGCATGTGCGACCAGTCGCAGTACGCCCGCCGGCAGTCGACCGTGGCCCGCCGCACTGGCTTCCAGGCAATCGAGGTCATCCAGGATGCGACAACATCCATCGTAAAAGCGCTCCGCGGCTTCCGTCAGCGAAAACTGTCGGGTCGAGCGATGGAAAAGTCGCGCGCCCAGGCGCTCTTCCAGCGATGCGATCGCCCGCGAAACGACCGATGGCGAGAGATCCATCATTTCCCCGGCACGTCTGAAGTGTTTGACTTCGACGATAGTCCGGAACAGGCGCAAGCTTTCAATGTATTCCATGGTTCACGTTCCATCTGCTATCTGACGACTTGTGTAGATATCCTTGATATCAGTCCTGTTCGTGGACCTTTACCGCACCGCACGCCGTGGAACATAGTCCAATGCCGTGCAACCGCGACCAGGGGTACTGTCCGGTCACGTCTTGCGCGCGTGGATGCGCCTGGTGTCACCGCCGCACATGAAAGCGCTGAGCATTCTGCCGTAAAGACACCAGAGAACCGAATCACATCAGGTCGGCTGTTCTATCAGGCTAACGCTTCTCGCACAGATCATTGCGTGAGCATTAGCCGGTGTGGGCCCAGTGAGGCGCGGCCTGTAGATGGCATCTCCGACTTCGATTAGCCGACCGGTCAGCGCACAGATGCCTGGCACCCGCGCGACGGCTTCGCACCATGTCTGGTATCCATAGTGTCCGGAGCGCGCATCGCACCAAGAAACGATCAGTGTTTGCGCGGTCGGTTGGTCGAGTACCCGTACGATTGGCTTGCTGGTCGAAGCGATCGACTGTCGAACCGAGGAACCGTTCAAGGCAGATCTGTGCGCAGTGGCTCGTTCGTCAAGACTCCAATCGCCAAGCCTTGTGACGGTCATACTCCACGGATCAACAGCGCGATTCATAACCCGGCTCCCTCCGTGCAAGCTCGAACGCTTGCGCTTCGCGTGAGCGCTGCCCACCATAGCTGCTCCCTTCCGTCGATAATTACCGGTCCGATTGCGTCGGCAAAGACCTTTTTGATGTCTTTGCCCTACGAACATAGTCACGCTTTCATGAACGGCGCCTACCCGAAAAACACCGCGGCCCCGGCAAGTCCCCCGGGTCGGGGAGATCGTTCTTCGAGGCTTTACCGGTATGCTGCTGCCGAGCCCAAAGTCCTATGCGTGCGCTGCCCCCGTGCCGCCATGTGCGTTGTCGCAGGTGGCAGCCAGGACGCTGCGGGCCGCCTCGACCAGGACTGCATATCGGCAGCAACGCGTGCAAAATCGCTCGCCGCCGGGGACCCAGGAAATGCATCGACGACACAGCGCGAAAGCTCTGCCGCTTGCGCGATACACGGATCGATTGAGATGCAGCCTGCCTTGAGAACCGAGACAGCCAGATAATCGCGGGCGATGGCTCCGAGACTTTCCAGCAGCGCGTGAGTGTCCGCTTCACCATCGAACAGATTCACAATGATGCGGAATTCCTCGATGCCCTGTGCGAGACGCAGGCGCTTCATGCAAACGTAAGTGTCTGCTACTGCAGCGGCCGACAGGTGCATGACGACGATGACGTGGTGGGCTTGCAACGCAAGTGGTGAAAACGCGCCGTTGCCGGCAAGCGCGGCATCGATCAGCACGATGTTCGGCGGGCTCGTGAGCACTGCGTCGTACTGCAGGCCAGCGACGTTTTCGTGATCCGTATGGCCGGTGCCGGTCGAGTGGAACTGACGTCGACCACGGTCAACGGCCAGCACGCGCGGCAAGTTGCGATGTATCGCGGGAGCGAACACGCCTGCGGCGTGAATGTCTTGAAGCATTGTGCTCGCCGAGCGCGCGCCAGGACATTCGTCCACCACCAGCACGTCCATACCCTGTCTGGTCAGCGCCATCGCGAGGTTGACAACGGCAGCCGTACGGCCGACTCCTTTCGAGCCGCCTGTGACAGCGACCACACGCGTAGCACTTTTGGCGAGCATCTGGCGCAACCCGAGCGCCTGTCCGGAGACTATATCCTTCACTGATTCCCCCACGTATCGAGACCTCCGCGCCCATCACGAGTAGCGTTGACGGCCCGCGCGCCGTCAGTCATAACGACTTTCGGATCGCACGTTTCATCGACGCGTGGATTGTACGCCTTCGCGTCACTACTGACAATGCAATCATATATGGTCTATGTGTCAGATATGAGTGACAGATGCAAAAAGCGCGAACGGCGGGTTGGCCCCGAACTCATCCGGTTCTTTCTTGCACGTCGGGAATTGAAATGCTGCGCGCTGCCTGAAAATGGAGGTAGCGGTACGTCTAGCCGGCTACAGCAAGGCTTGACGCCGTGCCTTTCGGGTCGTCTCGATCAACAGCCGAAGGCGCTTGGGGTGCGCCAATGTGCTGTTGTGGCGAGCGGGGGTGGAGTGACACCTGTCGATGCCTCCGACTGATGCCCGCGGTAACTTATCGAGCGGTTGCGTCGCCTTGGCGACAGCTCGGCGCCGCCATGCCGCGTTCACTCGGAAGGGGCTGCCGCGGGAATTGGGCTGTGCCAGTCCATTCAGTCATATGAGTCGCCATGGTGCGCCCATGGGTACGTCCGGGCGATGATTGTCGTAGACTGGTTCTTCCGGCTGTCGCGACAACACGCACGAAAAAAATCCGGCAAGCACTGTCTGAAGCACCTTGTCGCTCACCGTTTGCGGACTGCACATCCTGAAGAACTGCACGCCCTCGCACAGGCTCACCAGGCCAACCGCGAGAGCCTCGGCCTGCAGGGGCAACGGCCTGCCGTTGCGCTCCGAAAGCATGCAGATGTGCGCGCTGATCTGTTCCAGCTTCTCCTGCCGGAAGGCGTTAATGCGCTCCCGAAACGGGGTGTCCCGGCACGCGAGCAACTGGGCCTCGACCCAAAGTGGAAAGCAATCGTGTTCAACAATAGATTGGCTGTAGTACGCGATGGCGCGGTCCTTCATTTCATCGGGCGTGCCGCCCTTCTCCATCATCGCGAGGAGATTCGTCCGCGCCCTATCGTCGTCGCGGCGCAACAACCTGATCAGCAGATCCGGCTTGCCGCCGAAGTTTGAGTAGAACGCGCCGCGCGTATAGCCAGCCGCCTCAGCGATGTCCTCCACGCTTGTCGCGGCGAATCCCTTTTTAACGAACATCTTCCGCGCAGCCTCGAGCAGGCATTCGCGCGTCTGCTCTCTGCGCTGTGCCCGTGTCAGGCGTTCCCGCTTCATGGCATAAAGTACCGGTCAGGCCGACATCTGCGGTGCCGCCAGATCGGCATGCTTGTCAGATGACGGGTTTCGCAATGATCCGTCGACGCCCGATCAGGCCGCCTCGCGGTTTATGTGACATTAGACTCATATCTGATTTTGTTGTCAACAAAGTTGACGAAATCTGGCACACGTGAGAGGAAATCGGAACCGTCATACCGCGCACTGGTATTCCGGACCAAGGCATCCAAAGCCCTTCGGAAAAGCGCAGAGGCGCGCCGCGCGAGGACGTCATGAGCTCCCTCGTCCGGTTGGAAGATCTTCGGGCGATAGCGTGCGGCCTTGAGTCGGCCGGCGACTGCATACGTCGCCCATCCTGAAGCGTGAGCGGTCCGCCCGTCTCATGCCAAGCAGCTTCGTTGCGGTGCCCATGATCACGCGACTTCCATACCGTTTGTCGACTGTGCGAGGCTGAGCTCCCCAAGGTAAACGCTTTCGCCCAATTCACATTTGCGCCAGGCGCTGCCGAGGGCATGACGTATTTCGACCCTGTAAAGACCGCTTCCCTTGGTGAGACCACCGAAGCGGAAATCGCCGAAGCCGTCAGAGACAGTCTCCGCCACCTTCTGATCGCCGAGGTAAAGGGCTACGACCGCATCCGTGACGCACTCGACCACATCTCCCATCCGCGCGCTGACGCTTCCGCCGATGAAGGCGGTTTCCCAGCGCTCGAGGTCGCTGTACCACACGCGCGGCTTCGTGCCCAGGTTAGGCCGCAATACCTTGAGCCCCTCGCGCTGGGCCTTCTCGGCCATCGCAGCATCATCGAGCTTGACCGTCTCGAAGACGTCGGTGGGGCACGACTGCTGGCAACGCGGCTGCGGCCAGCCCTGGTCGAGTAGATGGGCATCGAAAATCCAGGTCTGCGGCAGTTGCAGCTCATCGTTCCAGACGATCGCCTTGTAGGGGCAGGACTTCACGATGTCCTTGCGGCCCCGCGCCTTGTCCGGATCGATGATGACGACGCCGTCGGCGCGCTTGCGAATGGCGTCGCCGCCCACCCGCATGCAAGGCGCTTCGTCGCAGTGGTTGCACATGACCGGCAGATACGTGGTCTCGACCATATGCGAGTCGCCCTGGACGCGGCGCAGGATCCGGATGGGGCTGTCGGCATTGGCGGCGGCCGGCGCGGCATAACCGGGGAAGTCGTTGCCGACGTGCTCGTCCCGCGCGGCGATCACGCAGTTCTGGCAGTTCTCGCAACGCCCCACTTTGATAATCAGGTTCAACTTGCTCATTCGAAATTCCTCACGCGGCGCGACCGAGCATGAACGCTTCGGTGCCTAGCCACTTCTCGACCTGCACCAGGCAGGAATTTGGGCTCATGCTGCTCGTGCCGGCGGTTTGAGGCCGGTCAGGGGTGAGCATGTTCATGCAACCGCCAATCTCGACGCACTCGCCGTCTATTTCGACCAGCTGAAATTCGGCGCTCGCCTCATACGACTTGACCACTCCCGCGCTAACCAGCGGCGAGACGTCGGCCGCGCAGATCACTGCGCCGCGGTCGTTGTACACCTTGACGAGGTCGCGGTGGGCAATGCCTCGAATGGCCGCGTCGGCCGGACCTAGCCTCAGCAGCCAGAAGCGATGGCCACCAATCAGCGCGCGATGGTCATCGATGCTGTTGACCGAGGAGTTCTTGCCATCACAATGGGTATGGAAGCTGTAACGGCTGTGAGTGGCGATCAACTGCAGCGGATAACGCTGAGCCAGGTCCGAACGCAGCCCCTCCCAGGACGGGATGTATCGGTTGAGCGGTGGTCGCTCGGGATTGTCCGCAGTGTGCCGCTTCAGCAACTCGGGCACGAACTCCAGCTTGCCGCTCGGCGTCTGCAGGCCCATGCCGAATTTTTCGGCGAACTGCGACGGCAGCGGATGGGGTTCCTGCAGGTCCTTGCGCCGTCCCTCCGCGAACCAGCGCATGTCCACCGGATGGCGCAACTCGGGCTTTTCGGGCGGCACGACGAAATAGCCCTTGCGGCAGAACTCGCGCCACGAAATGCGATCGGGCAGATCCGACGAGTCGAAGACCCGCCTGACCCAGTCCAGCTCGCTGCATCCCTCGGTGAACACCCCGCCAAGGCCCAGCCGGGTCAGGATGGCAGTGAAGATGTCGTAGTCGGAACGGGACTCGCCCAAAGGCTCGATGCACTTGTGCTGCAGCGTCATCACGCGATGATTGACCGTGCTAAACCCATGGTGGGCGTAGCCGCCTGAATTCGCCCATTCGCCGATGTCCCAGCGCTCCAGCGCGGTGCACGCCGGCAGGATGATGTCGGCGAACTGGGCCTCGCCCTCCATCCAGATCGACTGGTTGACCACGAACTCGATGCTCGGGTGCCGGTAGGCTTCAGCCCAGCGTCCGGAATTCGTCACCGTGCTGAAGGCGGATCCGCCGTAGCGGTAGATCATGTGGATCGGCGAATACCCGGGCATGGGGTAGCTGAACGGCGCGAACTGGGCTTCCTGGGACATGCCGTCCCAGAGGTAGCCCGTCGCATGGCCGTTGATGATGGCGTCGGGCAATTGCTGCCGCGGGACCATTTGCTTGACCGGATTCATGGACAGAATGTGCGGCATGCGCTGGTAATTGTTCACCGCATTGGCGGTCCACGCCAGGTCGCCGGATATGCCGCCGTCCGCGTAGCCGGGGAAATAGAAATGGAGGTCGTGGGGCACGCCGGCCTCGAGGCAGCCGAAATTGACCCCCGGCTTACCCCAGCCCTGCATCGCCATCATCATGATCATGCAGCGCGCCCATTGCGCTCCGGTCGCGCCGCGGCCCGCGCCGCCGAATCCCGCGCCGGTCATCCCGACCGCGAGATGGACCTTCCTGTTCCCCCATCGGCGCGCAAGCGCACGGACGTCCTTGGCGGGCACGCCGGTTTCGCCCTCCTGCCACTCGGGCGTCTTGGGAACGCCGTCGGATTCGCCCAGAAGATAGGCCCTCCACTCGTCGAAACCGGTCGTGCGGGTGGCGATGTAATCCTCGTCGTACAAGCCCTCCATGGCCCATACGTACATGATGGCGGTGGCGAGAGCAGCATCGGTTTGCGGTCGGACCGGAATCCAGCGCCCGCCCAGCAACTGCGCGGTGGGGTTGCAGTGTGGGTCGATATGAACGAACTCAATGCCGAGTTCCTTGGCCCACAGGCGCCGCGGAGTTCCCTCGAATCCCGCATAGGCCCCATTGGTACTTTCGGGGTCGCAGGACCAGAACACGATCATGTCGGCTTCCTTCAGGCAATCCTCGACGCCACCATAGCCGGATGGCACGCCGACGCGCATCGAGTTGCCGAAATGATGCATGGCACCCCAGTACCAGCCTTCCCAGCTATCCGGATTGGCCGCGACCCGGGTAAAGCCGATCAGGTTGGCAAAGCGCGTCAGCGCGCTGAGGTAGTAACCCACGTTGCCCCACTGGTGATGGGACGACATCGGGAAGGTGATGGAACCGGGACCGTGAACGCGCTTCTGCCGGTTGATTTCCGTGGCGACAATGTCCAGGGCCTCGTCCCAACTGATACGCACATAGCCGGATTTGCCCCGGTTCTGGGGATTGCGTTCGCCGTCAGGGTCGAAGTCGACCCGCTTCATGGGGTGAAGGATGCGCTTGTCGGAATAGACCAGCGACTTGAGCGTCAACGCGTGGGGCGCGACCAGGCCACGCCGTGGCGGGCTGAAACGGCGGCCGCGCGCCTCGATCACATAACTTGGCGCATCCGTGCTGTCCAGCTCGATGGGCGTCACCCGAACGACGCGGCCATCCTTGACGTAGACGAACAGAGGCCCGCCGTTGGTGCAGGTGGTGTAGCGGCGGGTGCCGTCGCGCAAAGGCGTGCCCATCGGCAGGCCGACGGTCCGCATCATGCTCAGGGTCTGCATTAGCCAGACCAACAGTTCGTCCTCGCCCTCGGTGACCACCTTGAAGTTCTTGGCAGCGTGGATGATTTCGCCCTGGTCCGGATTGGGAGAAAGGAACTTCAGGGCGGTGGCGACATCCTTGAAGACCATGCTCACGTCGGGCCGCGGATGCCTGCCGGCGCTGGACCGAACAAGTCCGTTCTTTAACCTGATGACGCGACCGATGCTTTGATCCGCAAGTCCGATCCAGGCCACGAGATCGCGCTCCTTCAGGCGATCACGATAAGCGGGAAAGCGGCGTGCCGTCAGGTCAAGAACCTTGGGCAAAGCAAAAAGAATAGTCTTGAGGACCTGTCGTTTCATTATTCGATCCAAAGGGAAGCGGGGTGCGCTAGCGGTGGCATGACGTCGCGGACCGCAGCCAGGCCCGGGGCGCGAAAAATAACGTTGTCGATGTGTTCGATGGGCATTCAGATCTCTCGATCGGTGCATTAACGAGTCGTACGCGCTAGAACGTGTAGGCGACGTTCAGGAAGACGCTCAGGGGATCGAGCCGGAGCGTCGATTCGGAAACGATCTGCGTTCCAGTCGCGGTGTGTCCGTCTAACGTAAGGTGGGTCTTCACCGGCATATAGTTCACAGAGGTTCCGACAGACCAGTGTTTTGTAATGGCGTAACTTGCCCCGATCTCGAATACCGGATTCCACGATGAACTGAGTGTTGCGTGTGCCGAACCGCCTGGACCAACGCTATCAGTGACAAACTGGCTATTGGTTATCCGAACCTGGGTGAACCACGTATAGTTCACGCCGAGCCCCATGAACGGACGGAATTTCGAGCCAGCTGAAAACAGGTGGTATCGAAGTTCGATGGCTGGCGGCATTGGCCTCGTCGAGCCGAGGTTGCCATACTTCTCCAGCGTCCCATCGCCAACCAGATTTACTGTCAATGGCAGTCCCAAAAGCATAGCGACGCCAATGTTGTCCGTGACGTAGTACTCGGTGGTAATTCCCACCGTATTCGTTGACGTCGCATGCCCCCCGCTACCGGCTAGTTGGCGATTCACCGTTTCGCCGCCAATACTCTCCACGGTGAGTGGCGTTGCGTCGCCCTGTGGCGCGATGTGAAGCCATCCTGTGGACAGCGTAATGCTTCCCGCCGACTGGGCGTTTGCATTGTCGGTAAGCGCAGCCGAGCAGAGGCAAGCCGCCATACCGGCAGAGCTGATCATTCGCCTGTAATTCCTCACGTGTCTTCTCCTGTCTCGTTGCCCGGGCATTTTTTGTGAACCCGTGGCGCTTCTTGTGGAACCGATGCGGAGCTCTGCCTGGGATCGTTGCGTCGTTCCTCATAGGCTTCGACCGCTTATCAGGTCCGCCGGTTATGTCTGATTAGGTAGTTTTACTAAATGACATGAAACAGGCACGAATGTTTAGAACACCGCTACTGCCTCGTACACGTTATGTGGAAATACGCGTTCGCGTTATCCTTACCATCCTTTCTATTCTTCGTACCTCCTGGGGTCGAGACTTTAATTCGTCCAATTATTCGTTCTCTGCCTTTGGAATAATTGCTGGTACAGCATGCCTCCATCGCCCTGCACGCTAGTAAGCGCGCATCGCCAAACGTTCAGTCTCGGGCGGGAATACGCACCACGCACCGTCGGGGTGCCGGAAGAAAAATAACCCAACCGGTCCTGTCGGCAGCAGTAGCTCGATATGCACATAGGGTCTCTGGTTTGAGCCGGCACGACCGAACCGGGTAATCCGAACCGCACTCGCCGATATTGGCCCGAGCCATTTTTCAACAAGCGAACGCAAGGACCTTTCTGAAGCAGTATTCATCCTCTTTCCTCCAAACCGACGCGAGCGTTTAACTCATGAGACTGGCGTTTGAAACGCCGCATCGAGCCGCGTGCGCGTGACTGAACGCCCCCGCTGATGTCAGGCTCCTATCACCTTGGCCTGCTGTGCGTCTCTATCGCCGCTGGTACATCAACATTGCTCTTTCCGTGATGGCCTCGCGGCAACCGAAAGCGAAAATGCGAACGGAAAGCGCCCGAGCGCGGAAGTCGCCAATACTTCGAGCGCGGGGTCGGGAAGTTCGACGTGAAGCGAAAGCCCGCGCGAAGTATCTTCAATGATCCTAACGGTTGCTCCCTCGACGCCAGCCTCCACGAGTGCCGACTGTAACGCGTCTACCGTTTCGCGCTGTTTCAGCGCCAACTTGAAAATCTTGCCCACGCCTGTCAACGGCATCGCATCCAGGATTCTGATCCGTTTAGGCAGTGCCGCGCGCTCGCCTATCTCGAGTCGCACGAACTCGGCGAGTTCGTCCTCAGTCGCGGTTGCACCCGGTTTGAGCTGGACATAGGCAATCGGCAACTCCCCGGCGTGTGCATCGGGACGACCGACCGCCGCCGCGATGTTGACGGCGGGATGGCGATAGAGCGGTTCCTCGATCGCTGCCGGATCGATGTTGTGACCGCCACGAATGATCACTTCCTTTTTGCGACCGGTAAGCCAGAAATAACCATCGACATCGCATCGACCGAGGTCGCCGGTATTGAGCCAGCACCTGCCATCGCCGAGATCCAGCCACAGCCCCTTGTTCTGCTCGGGCACGGTATACCCGAGGAAAATGTTCGGGCCGGAAATAGTCAGCAGGCCGACCTCATCGATCTCGCAATCCCGTACATATCGCCCGTCAGCGTCGACGATGACGGCTTTCATCGCCTGGCCCGGAATGCGGAGCCCGATTGAGCCCAGCCTGCGCTCCCCCAGCGGCGGATTGGCGCTGCTCACGCAGGTCCCCTCGGTCAGGCCATAGCCCTCGAGAATCCGGATGCGCGTCCTTTCCTGAAAGGTCCGGAGAACTTCGACCGGCATGGGAGCCGCACCGCACAGTCCGTACTCCAGCGAACTCACATCGTGCTCGCCGACAGGAATATCGAGTAACGCCGCATAAAGCGTCGGGACACCGCTGAAGAAATTGATGCGGTGATGCTCGACGATTTCCCAGAAACGTTTGACAACGCCATCGCCGCGATAGCCTTGTGGCGTCCCGAGCACGACCTGGGCGCCTTTGGAAAAAGGCAGGAGACCCGTTGCCATGACGGCATTCACGTGGAAGAGTGGCAGTCCGCAGAAAAGCGTCTTGCCTGGCCCAACGCTGTCGCCGAAGAATTGACCCGTGCTCCAGGCATTAGCCACCTCATTGCCGTGGCGGCGCATCGCAATTTTCGGCAGGCCGGTCGTCCCGCCCGTACAGAAGTACGACGACACGTCGTCGGCGCCAAAGTGCCGCGCGCCTTGAAGTGCCGTTCCCGACTCCTGCGCGATGGCAACGCCGAAGTCGTGGATCTCGATATGCGCAGGAACCGCGCCCCGCACGCCGCCCTCGCCGTGCAGCCTTGAGCACTCGTTACGCTGCAGCATCCGCGTCGCGGACTGTTTTGAACCCGTCACACGTTCGGCCGGATTCACGAGCACCAGATTCTTCAGCGAAGAAACCTTGTGCAGCACCGCTTGTACCTTTTGCCAAAGATCAGTTCCGGGAAACGGCGCCAGCGTTACCAGCACGCTGGCGCCTGCAGCGTTGAGGAGTTGGCCGATGGCTTCCTGCTCGAGCAATGGATTGATCGCGCAGACAATTCCGGCGGCCTCCCCACCCCAGATCACGAAGTGCGTTTCAGGGAGGTTAGGCAGAACATATGCGACGACTGAGTCGCGTTGTACTCCGAGGCGCGAGAACATGTTCGCGGTGCGCGTGATATCTCGGACGAGTTCACTATACGTCCAGCACTCGGCGTTCCGATAGTCGTCGGCCGTTGCAAAGAACGAAAGTGCCGGTGCCGATGGATTAATCGCCGCGCCCCGGCAGATCATCTCGTAGGTGCTCGACGGGAGATCCGCCGGCAGCCCTTGCGTTTCGATGGCAAGGACTTCGTCTACGTTTGCGATGCCTTTCATGCTGCCTCTTCCACAACGACGTTATGCTGCACGCCCAGATCGATCGAGCGATCGTAGCTGACGATATGCGCCTCCACGACGTCCCCCACCTTCAGGTACTGCGGCCTTTCCGCCTGCATCTTCAGGAAAAGACGCCATTTTTCCGCTTCAGGCAGCTGCGCCGCGGCGCGTTGCTTTTCGGGCGATGGAATGCTCAGTGCACAGCCAGATGGCGTGCCCGTCGCGAGCAGGTCACCGATGCGCAGATCATGCACGCCGGAAAGCTCCGTCAAGGTCTCTGCCGGCCCATGGACGAGACCCGCCGTCGTGTCATTCTGGCGGACGGTTCCATTGACCGTCAGTGTCAGCACGAGCTCCTTCAACTTCGGAATATCATGTTTCTCAAGGAGGCAAAGGTAAGGGCCCACAGGGCCAAACGTGCGGTAGCTCTTGCCCTTGTAGAACTGCATCTGCGGAATCTGGATATCGCGCGCGGAGTAGTCGTTGACGATCACGGCGCCAGCAATGTAATCATGCAGGTTCTCGTCGGTGACCGTTTCGCGGGACGTGACGTCGCGTTTGAGCACAAGACCGAGTTCGATCTCGTAGTCGAGCAACTGCACCTCCCTGGGCTTCACGAGGGGCGAGTCGGCAGGAACGATGCAGCTCGTCGCCTTCGTGAAGATCATGTTGAATTTCTTCACATCCGGGTCCATGCCCGAGTCGATCATATGCTGGCGATAATTCGCGCCCTGACAGATGAACTGCTGGTTGGCCGTCACGGGTGACAGCCATTGCACATCCGATTCGGGAATCGGAGAACCGTCCAGTACCGCCAGCCGTTCGACGGGATTGGCTTCAATAAACTCGGCGGTCGACTTGAATTCGCCATGAATCGGCGTGATGGCGCCATTGGCGACTACGCCCCACTGGGCGCGGCCATCATGAAGGTAATGCAGAACGTGAAGTGCCATTTATCGATCTCCGGATTCGATGAAAGTGGGGTGGTTCAGGCGAAAAGCTTCGCCAACGTGCGCAGCTTGCTCAACGTCAGGTCGGGGCTGCGGCGCAGGTTTCTGAAAAGTGCCACGACGCTCGCGGGTGTGAACCTGGGCTTCGTGAAGCTGCGTGGCATCGTCGGTCCCCATTGCGCCATCGCTTCGCGGCTCACGGCATGGACACCCGTCGGCGCGTCCGCCGTAAAGAGGTCGCCGTCGCAATAGTGCTCGTGCTTGTCTCCCCACGGATCCTGCCAGTAGTCGAACACCTGGCTGCCCAGGATATGTCGGCCGATCCCCCATGCGTGCGTCCAACCTTTGTCGCGCAGAATGCGTTGGCCCATGCCAACCGCGTCGGCGTCAACGACTTCGTACGCGCTATGGCTGTAGGTGGGCACGAAGCCTTGTGCAAGCGCGAGCGTATGGTGATCGGCTGGCTTGTCGCCGAGATCGAGCCGCATGAACGCGACGGCGGGCGAACCATCGGGAAGCACCTGCACATCGCTGGGGATGAAGCCGAAATGCCGCGTATACCACGCGCAGGTTTCCTGATAGTCGACGAGTTCGAGCACGACGTGTCCGAGCCGGATAATTTCCGGCGCGCCTTCGGGCGGTCGCTGCGTCCCGTTGATCCGGACCGTCGCATCCACGGAGTTGAACGGCAAGGGTGGCCGATGAGACAACGTCGAAGCTGGCTGCTGGCCCCATATCGCGTCGACGCGAAAGCCTGAAGGATCGGTCAGCCGTACCGTATAGCCGCCGCCGGGCAGGGGCGAGCGTTCGACGTCCGAGGCGCCCGGCAGTTTTGCAAGTGCATCAAGCTCGGCCCTGTTGTCGACCTGTAGCCCAAAACCAACGAACCGGGGTTTCGAGGCCTTCCGGACGACATAGCAGAAGTGTGAGGCACCCGTTCCCCGCAGCAGCAGGAGCGCTTCACCGCGCGATACCGTTCGGAGCCCGAAGTCACTGAGAAATTGCTCGGCTTTCTCGAGATTTGGCCGGTCGAATATCAGATAGGCCAATGCCGACGCTTTCGTCGTAGGATCGGGGTGACGGGCTGGTTGTACTGTGGTCAGGTTCATGGCGATAAGAGATCACACGGTGTGAATGGGGTTTCGAGATGGCATGCGGCTTCGCGATCACTGCATGACCCAGCAGTGCTGACCTAGCAAGGAAAGACTCTCGCGCACGAGCCGCGACGCATCGGTCGCCGGGCCATCGTGAACGACGGTCTTGTCGGGCCGCACCACGGCGGCCCAACCAACCGGTACGAGACGCGGAAGGAACACACCGTCGAGGTCCTCCCAGCTGTCATGCCGAGCGAGATGCGGCCGCTCTCCACGGTGTGCGATCTGCACAGTGCTTCCGCCGGCACGCGCGAAGGCTGCTGCCTCAGAAGAATCAAGCGAGGCTCGGGCATCTGTGCCAAATCCAATCAGCACCAGACCCTGCCCGAACACCTCGTCGCTCGGACGCGCCTTGCCATCCGAACCACGTACCCGCCCCTGCCCAATGACTGCGCCGCGCACAAGCTTCGTCGGCGAGCGGCCTTTGACAAACACACCTCTTCTAGTTGTTTTTTTCGGCTGGATCTGCGATTCCTCGGGCTGCGCACGCAGCGGGAGCACCGGTGGCGACAATTGCATTGGCCCATGAGCCCACAAGGCAATGCCGCCATTGCGCGGCGTGACGAGCTTTCTCATGAACCTTGCGAGCTTTGTTATCGCCTTCTCGTGGGGCCGCCTCTCCTCGTCGTAAGTGTCGAGAATGCGTGAATCCGCTCGCCCCTGCACCACCCATGCAAGCTTCCAGCACAGGTTGGCGGCATCTCGCAGTCCCGCGGCCAACCCTCGGCCGACGGATGGAGGCCCAATGTGCGCGGCGTCGCCCGCGAAGAACACACGCCCCCGGCTGAATGCATTAAGGGTTCGCGATCGGAAGCGATACACCGCCCTGCGCTCGATCATCGAGTCTTCCGGGTTGCCCGATGGAGCGACCACCTCGCGTATGCGGACCTCGGCTTTCATGTTCTCGTGGCGCTCGTCCGGCTGCAGCATAAACTTCCAGCGCTCACGCCCGCTGCGACCGACCATGCACCGGTTTGGCGGACGGTGATCGGAGATGAACTCGATATCATCGGCTGGGCGCGAAAGATGCCGCGCAGCGGTAACGAGCCATTCCTCGGCAAATGTCTTACCCCAGAAGTGCGGCCCGATAGTCTGCCGAACCAGTGAATACGCCCCGTCTGCACCGACCACGTAGCGCGCCCGGACGATGTGAGGGCGGCCGTGATCAAGCTCCAGCGACACGAGCACATGGTCGCCTTCTTCCGTGAAGCTCCCCAGTTCGACACCTGGCGCGATATGCACACAGTCGTATTTCTCGAGCCGGGCCCGCAGGCACCGCTCAAGTTCGTGCTGGTACAACGTGACGGGCTTCTGATAGCCATCCTGGCGGCTCGCCGAACTGATCTGGCCGACCTGCCCCAGGCTGGGCGTTCTCATCCGCACATATGGAATGGTGCTGGTCTCGAAATCGGGCTCCCCAATGCCCGCAAGCTGAAGGATGCGCAGCGCGTCGTTATCCAACTCGATTGCCTGGCGCGCGATGGAAACCTCGGTCGACTTGTCGACAATCAATACATGCACGCCGTAGCGCGCCAGTAGATTGGCAATCGTTGCACCGACAGGTCCGCAACCCACCAGTAAGACGTCAACCACCGACGGTAATGCGCCAATCGGCGGACGAACCTGTTCATGCCGGCTCCACGGCGCGGCGTCGTCCTTTGCTGCTGTCTCCACAGTCACTCCAGATGTTGTCTGTTGTACTTGTATGTAAGGCCGGCCTTCGGGTCGTCTTTAATGACATTAAAGTCATTCTTGACCGTTTTGTCAACCTAGACATTACGATCTATACTTAGGCATAACCAAGCTTGGATCCATCATGCCGAACACTACAAAGCGTCCTACCCGTGCGGCGCCAGTCGCCCCGGTTGCCGTTCCCGAACAACGCGAGCCGCGCGGTGCGCGTCGCAAGCGCGAGACGCGTGCCCGTCTGCTCGACGCCGCCCTCAGACTGATGGCCGAAAAAGGCATGGAGGGCGTGGCGATCAATGAAATCACCGAAGCCGCTGATGTCGGCTTTGGCTCGTTCTACAACCACTTTGAATCGAAGGAGGCGATTTACGCGACGCTTGTCGACGAGGTGTTCGAGGATTTCGCTAACATGATGGATCGCCTCGCCGCTGGCCTTTCCGACCCGGCCGAGGTGATCGCTGTCGCCGTGCGTCATACGGTCCTGCGTGCGCAGCAAGACCCCGTGTGGGGACGTTTCCTGGTACGTGAAGGGTTTATTCCGACGCATGCGATGAGCCGCGGACTGGGCCAGCGGCTGCTGCGCGACATTGTGAATGGCATTGCCGTGAAGCGCTTTGTGGTCGCCGACCCGTTCATCGGATTTCTTGCGGTAGCCGGTACGGTCCTCTGTGCAATCGCCGCCGAGCTGAACTTCGTCGCACCGGGCGCGCCCGCGGCAAGCGTACTCAAGGAGCTTGGCTTTAGCGGGGAGCACTTCCCTGAGCGTACTGCAGCAGTGCTGCTGCAGACACTCGGACTCAAGCGCGCGGAGGCGGAGAAGATTGCAGCGCGTCCGCTGCCGGTCGTGGAGGAGACTGTCGACGCCGATTGAATCAAGAGGTCCGGCGCCATCGGTCTGATCGGCCTGAAGTCAGCCGGGTGCGGCCCGGCGAAGAAGCCCGGTCGGGCCGCTAGCGATTAAGCTCAATCACCTGCTAAAGCCTCGACGCTAGCAATCAGCTCGCGCTCCTTGTCGGCGTGATGCACCAATTCCAGAATCGGTTCAGCCTGCTAGCGCCGGGCATAACAACGCCGAACTTCTCGTACTCGCAGGGATGCGCGCCGGTGCAACGGCGGACACGGTAGGCGCTGCCGAAAATTCCCGGACGACTTCGCCAATTTGAGTGCCTATCCTTCTCACTGCGACTCGATGGCCGTTGACGAGTGCATCGTAGCCGGCCGATACGGGCTGGCTGACTATGCTGCGGCAGGTCAATGTTCGTGAGTCGTTCGACTTGCGTACACTCCAGGTGACGTCAAGCAGCGCGTGTGAGCCCGGCCACGATTCAAAACGCTGCACGTCGACGGAGACCTGATACGTGCGAGCGTCCTCGGCGTGACCAGACCGGTACGTGTCGGGGCCGCCCGCCTGTCGAGTCGCGGCCGCGAGCAGCGCATTGCGGATCTCGTCTGCAAGCGGCGATGCCCAGCGCTCGTCTTCCAGAATCCTGACGCGCGCCGCATCGACCTGTACGACGAGCTGGCTCCTTGCCACTGAAACCGGCACCTTCACCATGCGCATGTCGATCCGGAAGGCCGGACTGACCGTAACGTTTGCGCGCGTCGGTTCGCTGTCAGTGCCGAGGGTATAGAAGCGGGCCGGCGGGGAAGCACAGGCGCTCAGCGCGGCCAGACCCATGACGGTCGCAATACGGGCGATCGCGCGCCACACGCGGGATTGGATCAGTTTCATCGTTGGTCTCCTTTCTTGCCGAACAGGAGCGCCTGGGGATGACGTTCCAGATAATCGGCGAGCGCATTGAGGGATTGCAGGGTGCGCGTCAGTTCCTGCATCGCATCCTGGATGTCCGACTGCAGGGGCGCGGTCTGCCGGAGCGTCGTTTCGGCGGTACTGAAGGTTTTCTGCGCGGCCGCCAGGGTGTCGCGGGCTTGCGGAACGACCTCTGTGTCCATGTGCCCGAACAGCTTGTTGGCGTTTTCAAGTGCGCCGTTAAGATTGGCTCCGATCTTGTCGAACGGCACCTGATTCAGCTTCCTCGCAATATCGGCAATCTGCACCTGAAGTTCGTCAAGGGTGTTAGGCACAGTCGGCAGTTCAATAGGATTGCGATGAACATCGACGCTCGCCCGAGGCGCTTTCGGAAACATGTCGAGCGCCACGAATAGCTGGCCTGTCAGCAGGTTGCCGGTTCGCAACTGACCGCGCATTCCCTCCATGACGAGGTTTTGCAGCAACGCGTGACCACCCTGCGAGTTCGGAGCCGGTAGCGCTTCGTTGGAGCGCCGGCTGAGCCGGTCGGGATACAGCGCCAGCGATACCTTCATGCTGAAACTCTTCTCCTTTTCGTTATATTCGATACCGATGTCCGTCACCTGCCCCAGCGCGATGCCTCGAAGGTCGACAGGAGCGCCGACAGACAGGCCGCGCAGCGACTGGTTGAACCGCATCACGACATTGAGCGGCGCGCCGTCGGGCTCGCGCATCGCGTCCGACTCGTCCGATGCGAGTCGGAACGCCGCCTTGTCAGCGGCCGGTTGTCCGGCGTCCTGACCCGGCGGCGACTGGAACGCCAGGCCTCCGACGACCACCGTCGCCAGAGATTGTGTATTGAGCTTCAATCCATTCGAATCGAGACGGAGGTCAACACCGCTTGCGTGCCACCACCGTGTATTGGTGCCGACATACTGGTCAAACGGGGCATTGACGAAAACATTGACGATGACACCGGTGCCGTGCGGATCGAGCGAGAAGCCGACCACCTGGCCTACCTGGATGCGATGGTAGAAAATCGGCGCGCCGATATCGACGGAGCCCAAGGAGTCGCCTTTCAGCGTGTACTGATGTCCCGGCTGTCCAGAAGTGACAATAGGTGGACTTTCGAGACCGACAAACGCGGTTTGCCTTTCCGAAGACTTCCCGACGTCGACACCGATATACGCGCCGGAGAGCAGCGTACCGAGGCCCGAGATGCCGTTAGCGCCCACGCGCGGGCGAACCACCCAGAAGCGCGTGCCGCGGCTTGCGAATTTTTCTGCCTGTTTGGTCAGCTCGATCGTGACGATGACGTGCTGCAGGTCCTTTGACAGCGCGACCGCCTGTACCGAACCGATCTCCACGTCCTTGTATTTGACCTTCGTTTTGCCCGCCTCCATGCCCTCAGCGTTGCCGAACGTGACCGTCACTGTCGGTCCCTTGTCGGTGACGGATTTGACTACCAGCGCCACACCGATCAGCGCACAGATGAGCGGCACTAACCAGATGAGGGAGGGAATCCAGCGTTTTCGCGGCTTGATGTCAGGTTTGGGTGGCGTGGGAAGATGCATCGCTCGGAGAGTAGTTCGCAAATATGAGGTTATTTAGGAGTGCGGACGCCGCTAGAACGGTATTCGTTCATCGCCGTGAACCACGCGCTGGCCCGCAGCGGACGTTGTCCCAGATCAGCCGCGGATCGAACTGATGCGACGCGAGCATGGTGAGAATCACCACCGCGCCGAAAGCCAGCGCCCCCGGACCGGCAGTGACAACCGCAAACGAACCGAAATGCACCAGCGCGACCGTCAGTGCGACAACGAAGATATCGAGCATCGACCACCGGCCAACGCACTCGACGAGCCGATGCAGCCTCGCGCGTTCGAGCGGCTGCCAGTCCGGACTGCGACGGGCCGCTACGATTTGCAGCGTGAGAATGGCGAGTTTGAGCATCGGCACCACGACGCTGGCTACGAACACGACGACGGCGAGCGGCCAGTCGCCTGAAGTCCAGAAGTACGCCACGCCGCCGAGGATCGTGTCGTCCTCCGAGTGGCCGAGGGATGACGCGTGCATGATCGGCAACAGATTCGCGGGTATGTAGGCGAGCGCGGCGGCAAGAACCAGACTCGACGTGCGCGTCACGCTATCGGGATGGCGCGTGTGCAGCACCGATTCGCACCGCGAGCAGCGCTGCTCTGACGACGCCGCGATGTGCTTCTGCACCAGTCCACAGGTATGACAGGCTATGAGCCCGGCGCTGCGCGCCGTCATATGCGCCGCCGGCGCGGGCTTCAGGCCGAAGAACGTCGGGGCTCGCGCGGTGCACCTGCGCTTCACTCTGGTCCAGCGGATCTCAGCGGGTTGTCGAAACTTTATTTCGTCCCGCGTCGACCAGAGCACGCGCGGGTCGAAAGTGGCGAGAAACGCCAACATCAACGTGAGTGCACCGAATGCAAACAGTCCTGGCCCAGGGATCACCTGCGCCATGCTGACCATTTTCACGATCGTGATGACCACGCCGAGCATGAACACTTCGATCATGCCCCATGGACGGATGAGCTGCACGACGCGAAGCATTCGATTGAAATGACGTACTACCTTGCCAAGGCGCAGCGGAACCAGCACATAGAGAAGGGCGAGGAGTTCGATCAGCGGAAACAGGATCGCCGAGCAAAAGACCATCGTTGCGACGATGCGCATGTGGCCCGTCCACAACGAGCGCACCGCGCCGAATAGCGTCGCCGCCGACGTCATACCGTTGGTCTGCAGTTGTATGACCGGGAAAGCCTGCGCAATACAGAATGTGATCAAAGCTGCAACGGTGAGCGCACCAATCCGGTCGAGCGGCACGCCCGCTCCCTGCGTTCCTTCCAGGCCCGCACGGCAGCGCGAGCAGCTCGCCGTCTGCCCGCCCCGCAGCAGAGGCTTGCGAAACAGCAGATCGCACTCGTGACAGGCGATCAGTTTCTTATATTCCATACAGGGAACTGGACAACCTGAAGTTCTGGCGCGTTCGATGCACGTGAAGTCCGGCTTGTCCTTCCCGTGCGTGGGCGCATTCTGATTTCGGATAGAAAACGACTGCTCCGATACCCGCCGGTACAGTCGAGGAAGAGCGGCCTGATCGGCAGGTCGCTCTTCCCGTCTTCATCGACACGCGATCATTGCGACGACGCTGTTTGCGGCTGGCCCGGCGGCAGTTCGCCCATCGCCTGGAACAGTGCGACGGTATCGTTCATGCGCTGGCTTGCCGCGCGCACGGCGCCGATCTGTGCGTTGAGAAAGCGCTGCTCGCTGGCATACTGTGCCGTTGACGGCAGCGAACCCATGCGGCGGCGCGACGCGGTATCGTCGAATCCCGCCTGCGCTGCCTGTGCCGCTGCTTCCGTCGACGCGAGTGTCTGTGCGTCGTTATCCAGCGCGGCAAGCGAATCCGCGACATTCTGGAACGCCGACAGAACGGTGGACTTGTAGTTCAGCACCGCCGCATCGTAAGCATCGATCGACGCCTTGCGGTGCGCGAACAGCGCGCCGCCATGGAAAATCGGCTGCGACAGTCCCGCACCGATCGCCCACAGCCCGCCCGCGCCCGAGAGAAGCTCCGGCCAGCTAAAGGCGCCGCGGCCCATCGAGGCCGTCAGCGACAGGCTCGGAAAGAGCTGCGCGGTCGCAGCGCCGACATCGGCGGCGGCGGCCTTCACGGCGGCGTCGGCTGCCTGAATGTCGGGGCGCGAACGCAGCAGGTCCGACGGCACCACGACGGGCACGTGTTCGGGCAACGTCAGGCTGTCGAGATCGGGAACGGCCGGGGCGTTGTCCGGCGTGCGCCCCATCAGCACCGCGAGCGCATGGATGGCTGTGGCGCGCTGCTGGCGTAACGCAGGAAGACTCGCCGCAGCCGAAGCCGCATCCTGCGTCGACGCAAGCGCCTGCGCACGCGAGACCGAGCCGAGTGCGTAGCGGTGCTGGTCCTCGTCCGCGGCCGTCCTGGCCACGGCGACGAGCCGTTCGGTGAGCGCGATCTGGCGATCGAGTGCCGCCACGCTGATGGTCGTACCGACGATGTTTGCCGCCAGCGCGCGCCGCGCCGCCTCCAGTTGATACGCCTGCACGTCTACGCGAGCGGCGCTGGCCGCATTCGCCGAACGCGTCGCACCGAACAGGTCAAAGGTGTAGGACGCGAGAAACTGTCCGGCAAAAAAGTTATAGCGAACCTCGCTGGGGCCAATGCCGGGCACAAGCGGTGAACGCCCGCGATCGACTTGTGCTGCAGCATCGATTGAAGGCAGCGTCGATGCGCCGACCTGGGCGCGCAGCTCCTGCTGCGCGGCTGCGAGCGTCCGCTGCGCAGCCCCGAGCGTGGGGCTGTTGCGCAAGCCTTCCTCGACCAGTGCACTCAGCGCGTCCGACCGGTAAAGCTGCCACCATTGCGGAACGCCCACTGCGCCGATATCGAACTGCTGCGCCACGCCGCCCGCTGCGACGGTCTTCGCCGGCTGTGCCTCGGCACCGTAGTGCGCAGGCGAAGGCATCGCCGGGGGCGCGCCGTTCGGGCCGAACGTGCAGGCCGTCAGTGCGATGGCCACAGCCACGGCCATCACGGATGTCTTGTAGGCGAAGCTCATCATCAAACCTCCATCTGCTCGGCGACGACCGGTTGCGTTCCGCGCTCGTCGTGCCGGACCCTGAAGCACGCCGCGTACAGCGCGGGCAGGAAGAACACGGTCAGTACCGTCGCGATCGTGATACCGCCCATCAGTGCGGTCGCCATCGGACCGAAGAAGCCCGAGCGCAGCAGCGGAATCAGCGCGAGGACGGCGGCGGCGGCAGTCAGCATGATCGGCCTGAAACGCCTTATCGTTGCGCCGATAATCGCGTCGAAGCGCGGCTGCCCTGCCGCGATGTCCTGATCGATCTGGTCGACCAGAATCACGGAGTTGCGCATGATGATGCCGAACATGGCAATCACGCCCAGCAGCGCGACGAAGCCGAAGGGCTTGCCGAACAGCAGCAGCGCGGCCACGACGCCAATCAGGCCGAGCGGCGCCGTCAGCACGACGATGAAGGTCCGCGCGAAGTTCTTGAGCTGGATCATCAGCAACAGCAGCACGGCGATGATCATCAACGGCATTTCGGCATTGATCGACGTCTGGCCCTTCACGCTTTCTTCGACCGCGCCGCCCACCTGAATGCGATAGCCGACCGGCAGCTTGGCGGTTTCCGCCGCGAGCGCACGTTCGATGTCGTGGGTCACGTCGATGCCCTGCGCGTCGCCGCGCACGTCCGCCTGCACCGTGATGGTCGGCTGGCGGTCGCGTTGCCAGATGACGCCGTACTCGAGCGTATTGCGCACGTGGCCGAGCGAACCGAGCGGCACCGGGCCGTGGGGCGTCGGAATCGCGAGACTGGTCAGCTGCGCCGGATTGACACGTTCGCTCTTGGGCGCACGCAGATCGACGTTGATCAGCTTGTCGCGCTCGCGGTACTGCGTCACCGTGTAGCCCGATAGCGTCATCGCGAGGAAGTTCGACACGTCTTCCGACGTGACGCCAAGCTGGCGCGCGCGGTTCTGATCGATCTCGAACGAGATCGAGCGCTCCGCCGGCTCGTCCCAGTCGAACTGGACGTTGCGCGTGCGGGGATCGGCGCGGACCTTGTCCGACACCGTCTGCGCAATCGATCGGACGGTCGCGATATCGTCGCCGCTCACGCGGAATTTGATCGGGAAGCCGACCGGCGGACCATTCTCGAGCCGGGAGACGCGCGCTCGCACGCCGGAGAAATCCTTCTCGAGTTTGCCGTCGAGCCAACGCATCAGTTCCTCGCGGTTTTCCACGCTTTTTGCGGTAATCACGAACTGCGCGAAATTCGGCTGTTGAAGCTGCTGGTCGAGCGTCAGGTAAAAACGCGGCGCGCCGGTGCCGACGAAGTCGACGAAGTGGTCGATCCCGGCTTTGCCGTCGAGCACCTTTTCCAGGCGCTTCGCTTCACGCAGCGTCGCTTCGAACGAGGCGCCTTCCGGCAATCGCAGATCGACCAGCAGTTCCGGCCGTTCCGAGTTCGGGAAGAACTGCTGCGGCACGCGCGTGAAGGCCAGCATGGAAATCGCGAAAAGCACGACGGTGACGCCGAGCACGACCCAGCGACGCTCGACGCACCACGCAACCCATCCCGACAGGTGCCGGTAGAAGCCGGTGTTGCCGATTTCATGCGGATCATGGTGTGCACCGCCGGGTTGAGGCTTGCGTTCCGGCAGCAGGTGATAACCCAGCAACGGCACCAGCACGACGGCCGCGAACCACGAAACGATCAGCGCGATGGCCGACACTTCGAAGATCGAACGCGTGTATTCGCCCGTGCTCGATTTGGCGAGCGCAATCGGCAGGAAGCCGCATACGGTGACGAGCGTGCCTGTGAGCATCGGGAATGCAGTGCTGGTATACGCGAACGCTGCCGAGCGCGCCCGGCTCCAGCCCTGTTCCAGCTTCACCGCCATCATTTCGACGGCGATGATCGCGTCGTCGACGAGCAGGCCTAGCGCGAGCACGAGCGTACCGAGCGAGACCTTGTCCAACCCGATATTGAAGATGTGCATGCAAAGCGCCGTCACCGCCAGCACGATCGGAATCGTGATCACGACGACCATGCCGGTGCGCAAGCCGAGCGAGACGAGGCTCACGACCAGCACGATCGCCACCGCTTCGCCAACCGATTTCACGAACTCGTCCACCGAGTGCTTGACCGCGTGCGGCATGCTCGAAACCGCCGCGAGTTTCAGACCCGCCGGCAGCGTGGCCTGCAGTTCGGCGGCTTTTGCGTCGAGCGCCTTGCCGAGGTCGATCACGTCGCCGCCCTTTTGCATCGTCACGCCGATGCCGAGCACCGCCTGGCCGCCGACGCGCATCTGGGTCGCCGGCGGGTCGTCATAACCGCGTGTGACCTTCGCGATGTCGCCCAGCCGGAACGTGCGCTTGTTGATGGTGATCAGCATGTCGGAGAGCGCCTGCACATCCTTGAGCGCGCCGCTCGGCCGCACGAACACGCGGTCGTCCGCGGTCGTGATGGTGCCGACGGGCGCCACGGCATTCTGTGCGTCGATCGCCTGCGCGAGCTGTTGCGGCGTGATCGAAAGCCGCGTGAGCTGCGCATTCGATATCTCGACGAAGATGTGCTGATCGGGGTCGCCAAAATAGTCGACCTTCGCCACACCGGGTATGCGCAGCAGGACTGTGCGCAGCTTGTCAGCGTAGTCGTGCAGTTGCGCCGGCGAAAAGCCGTCGCCTTCAAGCGCATAGATGTTGGTGTAGACGTCACCGAATTCGTCGTTAAAAAACGGGCCGACGGTTCCCTTCGGCAGCGTCGCGGCAATGTCGCCGACCTTCTTGCGCACCTGATACCAGGTTTCCGGCACTTCCTTGACGGGCGCGGAGTCCTTCATGGCGAAGAAGATCATCGACTCGCCAGGCCGCGAGTAGCTCTTGATGTTGTCGATGTTCGGCGCGGCCTGTAGCTGGCGGCCGATCCGGTCCGTGATCTGTTCCTGTACCTCGCGCGCACTCGCACCGGGCCAATAGGTCTTGATCACCATCGTGCGGAAGGTGAACGGCGGGTCCTCCGACTGAGCGAGTTTCGTATAACCGATCACGCCGAAAAGCGTGACGAGCCCGATCAGAAAGATCACGAGCTGCTGATGACGCAGCGCCCAGGAGGAAAGATTGAAGCCGCCTTCGCCAGATTTGTCTGCCCCGGAAGACGGGACCGGCGCGCTCTCGCGCACGGGTTCTTGGTCACGGGAGTTCATGACGGGAAATCCTCCCGATGCAGGGGCGCCACCACCTGCACGTGCTGGCCCGTGCTAACGGCGTGCACGCCCTGCACCACGACGCGGTCGCCGTCGTGGAGGCCCGATGCGATGGAGACCGTGCGCTCGTCGTATCGCTGCACCGTCACAGGACGCAGCTCGAGTGTGTCGGTGCCGGTACGCACCACCCAGACAGCAGGGTTCTCGCCCTGATGAAAGAGCGCCGTCACCGGCACAGTGAACGGCTGTGCGCCCGACGCGTCACCGACGACATCGAACGCAACGGTGGCCGTCATGCCGAGGCGCACTGCAGGGCTGGGCGCGTTCAGGGTGAGCTTGACGCGCCAGGTGCGGCTTTGCGGATCAGCGCTAGGCGACACCTCGCGCACGCGGGCCTCGAAGGTCTTGCCGGGTAGCGCCGGCAGCGTTACGCGCGCCATGCTGCCAACTGTCAGCGAGCTCAGCGTGCGCTCGGGCGCGTCGCAGACGATGTCTACGTCGCCCGTCCAGTCGAGGTGATAGATGGATTGGGTTGCCTGAACGTTCTGGCCCGTGTCGGCGTCCTCCGAGGTAATCACGCCGTCGTGGTCCGCTGTCAGCGTCGCATAGCGCAGATTGTCCGAGGCGAGCGCCATCTGGGCGCGCGCCGAGTCGCGCTGCGCAACAGCGGATGCGTACGCGTCCTGCGTCTGTTCGAGCTGCGCCGGTGCAATCAGGTTTGCCTGCGCCTGCGCCTGATCGCGATCGAGCTGCTGCTTCGCGTAGACGAACCGGTGTTCGGCGGCATCGAGCTGCGCTCGCGCGTTGGCAAGGTTACTGCGCAGATCGGTCGGGTCGAGCAGCGCAACAACCTGTCCCGCCTTGACTGCGTCGCCGAGGCGAACGCGCCGTTCGATGATCTTGCCGCCCACCCGGAACGAAAGCGCCGTGGAGTAGCGCGCCTGCACCTGAGCCGGCAGCGACGCACTTGCCGTGCGCCCGTCAGCATGGACGGCCAGGGCGACCACGGGCTTCGGCTCTGGAGCGGCGGCTTCGCGCTGGTGGCATGCCGCGAGCATGACCGCGCAGCAAGCCGCAAGCACCATGCGTGCACACTGCGGAGATTGGACGAGGGAAGGTAAGAAGCGACGCGCAGGCGCCTGCGCGATAGGGCCGGAATGTTTCACGATGTTCACAAGACGGGTGATAACCCTGGTAAGAAAGTTTCCCGATGCCGTGCAAACCCGAGTGCCAGCAAGCACGGTTCGCTATCAGCGCGGACGCATAAAACAAGCTTCGTTGATACGTTAGTCCTACTTATCGACGTGCATGTCGGTACTTGCCATCTCGATGTGCCTCCACGCAACCAGTACGTGGGGCAGCGCCCGTTCATGCCTACCGCCCGGTGATCTGCGGGTCTGTCAGTTCCGGCCGAGGACTTGGGATCGACCGCTAACGGAATTTTTTCGCTCCGTCGGCATCGTTGGGTCCTTCGTACGTCCGGTTGTCGGCGTCGAGGGTGAGATTAGACCCAATACTGAGCATATTGTCAACTATGACATTAAAATCTAGAATACGGACATCGAATAATCACGACTACGAAGCCGACATGCCACAAGCCCCCACATCGCGCGCGAGCCGCGGACGCTCTCTCAAGGCGCCAAGTGCGTCCCGCGACGCGATCAATCGAAGCTATCCGCGCGGTGCCCGTCGCAAACGCGAGACGCGCGCGCGCCTGCTCGACGCTGCGCTGAAACTGGTGGCGGCCAAGGGTTTGAGCTCCGTCACCATTAACGAAATCACCGAGGCAGCCGACGTCGGGTTCGGCTCCTTCTATAACCACTTCGAATCCAAGGAAGGCATCTTCACGGCGCTCATCGAATGGCTGTTCGAGGAATTTGCGGATACGCTCGATCGCCTCGCCGCGGGGTTGTCCGATCCAGCGGAAGTGATCGCCGTCTCAGTCCGTCACACGCTCCTGCGGGCCTACCGCGAGCCAGTGTGGGGGCAACTTCTCATTCGCGAAGGTTTGTCGCCGCGCCTGCTCAGCAGGGGTCTCGGCCTGCGCCTGCTGCGCGATAGCGAGAAGGGCATTTCAGAAAGGCGCTTTGTGATCGCGGACCGGCTCATGTCCGTTATCACCGTGATTGGCACGGTGCTCGCGGGAATTGCCGCCGAACTGCAACTGGCCAACTCGTCGAAGCGGACCGTTCGTGCGCGAAAGGTGCTTCGCTCGAAGGAGGACAAGTTTGCCCAGCGAACCGCCGCCATTGTGTTGCAGGCGTTCGGTCTCACACGTGTAGAGGCCGAGCGGATCGCGCGACGTCCACTGCCCACCGTTCCCGATGCTCCGACCTTGCCGTGACAGTGCAACTAGCGCGGCGTTTCCGCGCCATCGCAGGTGCGGCCGCCCGGTGCGGTGCGGTGTGGGGTTGGTGGGTGGGCGGGGCGGGTGCCCGGACATCGAATCGGGCGATCGCGATGCCGGTCAGCCCTGGTAAAGCGCACTCGCGAGATAGCGGCGGCGCAGTTCCCGCAATGCCGATGCGAGGATGGCGCTGACCGGCAACGCGAGCAACACGCCGAAGAATCCGAACAGCCGCCCAAACGCCAGCAACGCAAAGATGACCGCGAGCGGATGAAGGCCGATGCGCTCGCCAACCAGTCTCGGCAACAGCACAAAGCTTTCGAGAATCTGGCCGACGCCATACACCGCGACCACCACGGCCACGCCATACCAGTCACCGAATTGCAGCAGCGCCGCCAGCAGCGCGAACGCGAGGCCGGTCGCAAAGCCGATGTAAGGGACGAATACTGCAAGCGCGCTAAACAAGCCGACGGGCACCGCCAGATCCAACCCTGCAATCGTCAGCACAGTCGGGTAGAACACGGCGAGCACTGCAATCACCAGCAATTGCCCGCGCAGATACTGCGACATCATGCGATCGATCTCTCCGACGAATTCCCGTGTCTTGCCGAGCCAGCGCCGCGGCACGAAGCTCGCCATGCGCGCGAACGCCTCGTGCCTGTCGTAGAGCAGATAGAACAGGACGAGTGGCATCAGCACCGCATTGCTCACGACATTGATCATCACGTTGCTGCTGGTGCGCAGGTACTGCCATACGGCAAGCATCGCGCCCTGCCCGTCCGCTTTGAGACGGGCCGCCAGCGCCTCGCGGATATTCGTCACATCGAGCGAATAATCCAGTCCCAGAAAAGCCAGACGCGGCTTCAGCCATCCATCGAGTTTTGCGACGATAAATGGAATTTGCCTGATGAGTTCCGGCCCTTCCTTCTGGACAACTACGCACATGAGCAGCATGACGAGTGCGACGGACAGAGCAAACAAAGACATCATCACCAGCGCCGCAAGGCCGCGCGGAATGCGATGGCGTACCAGCCACTCCACGCCCGGCTGCAAAATGTATGCGACGAGCGCACCGAGCAGAAACGGCGTGAGAACGGCACGCAGGTTCCACAGCAACACGCCGGCCGCTAACGCAACGGCGCCCCAAAACAGAGATTGACGATGGTATACAGTCATAAGCGCGCCCACTGGGCGAGTGATCGAGTGGCTTTCGTCGTTGAGCCGAAGCATCGGCGGAAGTATCCGTCTTAACCGCAGGAGCCGGCGATGCCGGGTCGCCGCGCGGCGCATCCGTCAGATCGGCGTCGCGCCGCTAGCCGCGCTGTGGGTACGCCTGTCATCACCGTGCTGGCGCGACGGGTCTTGCGGCGTCGCCGGTTTGCTGGTGCCTGTCTGCGATTGGCCGCCGGGTTGCCCGGTGACTTCGATCCACAATGGACGCGCCATCGGATCGGGCGGCGACATCATTGCCGGTGCTGGCATCGCGGGAACGACAATCGCGATGACGCGCGGCGTGGGCATCACGGTCGTGGAACAACCGCAGACCGTCGCAACAAGCGGGAACGAGCACAGCAAGGCGAAACAGAAGCGCGGTCGGCGCGTCATTCCCGCCACCGATGCAGCGAATCGTTCAGGTCTGGTTGAGCAGTCATGGGTGACATCTCCACGGTTGATTCAGCGTGCGCTGGCATTGCGGCGACTCGCCTACAGCAACTTCGCGGACGGGCCACTATGTGATAATATTATCACATTCGCGCGATCGGTCAATATTGATTCTAAAGATCGAGCCGCGCTGCATCCGCCATCGGCGGTACGCCGTGCGCGCTGCCGGTCCGACTCCCGGCCAGTTCGCAGACGCGCAGCGGGCTCAGTGCGTCAGGACGCTCGGGTGCGCGGCGAGGCGCTCGACCTCGAGTAGCGCCTGACCAAGCACATCGATAGCTCCATTCGTGGTGGAGGCCGTAGCAGCGCTGCGCAACGCGTGCTGAACGATTTCGTGAATGACGTCCGTGTTCGATGAACCGGCGTGGAACGTAAGTTGGTGTGCCATAAGTATTCCTGCGTAAAAACGAAGCCTGTTTCAGGTGGACGCAGTATAAGCAAAGCGCGCCGCCATTCGACGCGCGCAATTATGAGTTGCAAGATCTTCAATACACGGTTTGCGTGAATCGCGAATCGCTGACATACGAACAACAAGCGGAACGTATTCCGATACCCACGTAGCGTCTTGTCGACGAATGGCGATGGAAGCGCGCATGCTCGACGGCTGATCTCGTTTGTGTAACGACCAGCGGATACAGTCGAAGCGAATTGCTGCGTGTCATTCAGACAGCCCGCACCGCCCTTGCCTCCGGACACACTAAAGAAGCACACACTGCTTCAGCGCAATCGGCTACAACCTTGCAGCGACGGCAACTATCCGTTGCCCCGTAGATGCTTGTAAGCCGACCGTAAGTGACTAGACTGGCACCAACGAACTGGCAAACAGCACTCATGCCTCGCCAGACCGTTGTTCCCCAAACACCGCGTCTCCTGCATCCGACGCTCGATATGGAGTCTGATCATGCCAAAGTCGAAGACCTTCATCCCCGTCCCTGTTGTCGCGTCGATCCTGTCCTTCTCGACCGCCGCATTCGCTAGCAGCAGCGGTCCCCAAACCTATGAGCAAGCGGCTGTGCAACCGGTTCAGCGTCAAACGGTCGGCTACCATGACCACACGGGCGCCAATACACAACATGCAATGGACTTTCAGGCGGCGGTTGCCCGCGTGGAAGCCCAGCGGCAAGCGTTCAACAACTGCGGCGGGGTGACTAGTTCGTCCGCTCCCCTCCCGTCAGACAACGTAGCGTCGGGTAGCCCCGTCGACTTCAGTACCGCAACAGCGTCCTGGCGTTACAAGGCAACCTTGGCCGCGCGTTGATACGGCTCGCGGCTGCTAATCGCATCAAAATCAAACAACCAACTGTAGAGAATTGAAATGAAAAAGACCTTCCTTGTACTGTTCGCCTTCCTTACCAGCACATCCGTGCTTGCGCAAAGCAATCTGCCGCAGCAATTGCCGTCGCAGCAGCCAGCGTCCGCCGAGCAACCGTCCACGAAGCAGCTTTCACAGGGTGGGCCGCAGCTTCCGCAACCTCCACAGCTTCCGCAACTTCCGACACAAGCGTCGACGCAACTTCCGAACCAGCTCCCGACACAAGCGTCGACGCAAGTCCCGACCCAGCTTTCGAAATAACCCCGTATGGCTGCGCAACCCGCGCAGCCATACCTGGGAGACCGGCGATTGTCGCGGCTAGCCGGATTCTGTTCATCGCCGTAGGCGCATGTGATGCACGACGGCGTTTGCCGGCGATTCGTTCACGTCGTCGGCAAATCGCTGGCCGCGAGACCGTGGTTGGTTGAGCAATAGACTGCTCTCAACCCTTCCTCAGCAATTCCTCAGCAATTCGATAAGGCGCGGCATCTTCGCCGGCCGCCTGCGGGTTTCGGCGATCGCATGGACTGCGTGTCGCGTGCGGGGGCTGCCGACGCGATGAAACGGACGATGCCGGGTTGCCGGCAAATCGAACCGCAGCCCGGAGGCAGCGATGGAACGCCATGAGCGCTTCCGGAGAAACGCTATCCCCGAATCCGTAGGGGACGTCGCAGTATCCGAACACTATGTGGCGTCGTGCGCTGTCCTTCAGTGCTGGGTAACGGACATCACGCGTTGCGGGCCGCTGGCCCGACTATGAAGAAGGAGATGGGCACGCGCTTATCATGCCCTTCACGCGCTGCACGGGTGTAATTCGGCGGCCGGCGCAGGTAACGATGCCGGCCTCTTTGTATCCACGAAGCACTGATCACCGCGTGGCCGCCAGTACGCGCACCGGAATCGACTTCGCGCCCGGCACCTTGCTCTCTTTCGCGTAGTGCCATAGCGGCAGCAGCGGATTGCATTCCGGGTAATAGCCGCCGATGCATCCCTGCGGCACGTCGAACGGCACGACGGTCAGTCCGTCGACGTGCCGCTCGACGCCGTCGTCCGCGATCGTCTCGAGGCAGATGCGGTCGCCGTGCGCGAGTCCGCGCTTCTCCATGTCGACCCGATTCATCAGAATCACCATGCGCGAACCCTTGATGCCTCTGAAGCGGTCGTCGAGGCCATAGATGGTCGTGTTGAACTGGCTGTCGCTGCGCAAGGTCATCAACCGCAGCGAATCGGGCTCACGCGCGGGCATGTCCGGATCTTCGCCGATCGAAGTCGGCACCATGAATTCGGCCTTGCCGCTTTTGGTCTTCCACTTGCGCTCCCGCGCCGGCAGCGGCCGGATCACGCCGCCGGGTGTCCACATACGCGCCTCGAAATCACCGAACATCTCGGGCCATGTCTTCGACATCTCCAGACGCACGCGCGAATAGTCGTCGCGCCATGCATCCCAGTCGACACTCGAGCGCTCGCCGAGCGTCGCCTTCGCGATGCCCGCGACGATGAACGGCTCCGAGCGGATCGTCGGCGCGGCCGGTTCGGCCATGCCACGCGAGCCATGAAAGTGCGCCGTGCTGTCTTCCATCGACACCGCCTGCGCGCCGCCCGCCTGCCGGTCGATCTCGATGCGGCTCAGACACGGCAGCAGATACGAGCGCTGGCCGTGCACCAGGTGGCTGCGATTGAGCTTGGTCGCCACGTTGACGGTCAACCCGAGCGCGGCCCACGCCGGTTCGGTGCGCACCCGGTCGGGCACCGAGCGCACGAGGTTGCCGCCGAGGTTGATCATCGCGTTGACCTTGCCGTCGAGCATCGCCTCGAAGGCCTCGACGATGTTCATGCCTTTCTCGCGCGGCGGCTCGAACGAAAACTGTCTGGCCAGTTGATCGAGCGGCGCGAGCTCCGGCTTTTCGGTAATGCCGACCGTGCGCTGCCCCTGCACGTTCGAATGCCCGCGCACCGGCGACGGCCCCGCGCCCGGCTTGCCGATATTGCCGCGCAGCAGCAGCAGATTGCACAGCATGCGCACGTTCTGCACGCCCATCCGATGCTGCGTGAGACCCATGCCGTAATGGATGATCACCGCGTTCGCCTTCATGTACTCGTCGGCGGCTGCCCGGAGCGCGTCGCGCGGCAATCCGCTCACTCGCTCGATGTCGTCCCAGTTCGCGTCGCGCGCGTACTGAGCGAATTGCTCGTAGCCGTTCGTATGCTCGCGGATGAAATCGACGTCGACGACGCGCGCGTCGCCCGTGCTCACCGCGCGATCGTCCGCTTCGATGACGAGCTTGCAGATGCCGAGGATCGCGGCGGTATCGCCACCCGTCTTCACCTGGTGGTATTGCGTGCTGATCTGCGTATCCGTGGGGGTGAGCATCTCCAACGCTGACTGCGGGTTTGCGAAATGCAGCAGCCCCGGCTCGCGTAGCGGATTGAACGTGATGATCGGCACGCCGCGTTTGCGCGCGTCCTGCAACTGATGCAGCATGCGCGGGCTATTGGTGCCGACGTTCTGGCCGAAGAAGAACATCAGGTCGGTCTTCTCGAAGTCGTCGAGCGAGACCGTACCGACGCCCACGCCAATCGCTTCCTTGAGGCCGACGCTGGTGCTTTCGTGGCACATGTTCGAGCTGTCAGGCAGATTGTTGGTGCCGTACATGCGCGCGAAAAGCTGCAGCATGTACGAGGTTTCCAGCGAAGCGCGGCCCGACGTGTAGAACACCACGCTGGCCGGGTCCAGCGTGCGCAGCTCGGCGCCGATCGCATCGAATGCTTCCTGCCACGGCACCGGCACGTAGCGGTCGGTAGCCGGGTCGTAGCGCAGCGGCTCGGTCAACCGCCCCGCTTCCTCGAGATCGTGGTCGTGCCATTTGGCGAGCTCGCTGACCGTGTGGACCTCGAAGAAATCGGGCGTTACGCGTTTGGCCGTCAGATCCCACGCGGTCGCTTTCGCACCGCTTTCGCAAAACTCGAACGTATGCGGATCGGCCGGCTTCGCCCACGAGCAGCTGACACACATGAAACCGCCGGGCTTATTCTGATGCATCAGAACCTGGCTATCCTTCAGCGGTGCTTTTTCCTGCAGCAGGATTGTCGCCACCGCCTTGACCGACCCCCATCCGCCCGACGCGTAGGGATACGCGTCGTTTTTGTCTTCCTTGTTCATGAGTCCACCCGTTTGGCCATAAATGTCACGTCATGACGTATCAGCACATCGCGTTCCCGGCTGCGGCGCCGCGTCGCGGTACGATGTTTGCTGCGTCGCAGGCTGACTCGCCGTGCCGCAAGCCAACCGCCAACTTCATGACCGACACCTCCATCCCGCGCGACACGTCCGCCAGTCTGAACGCGATGCGCAGGACGCTGCGCGAAGTGTTCGGGATCAGCCGGCTGCGCCCCGGCCAACGGGACATCATCCGCAGCGTCATTGCGGGCGCGCTCTCGGCAACGCATCGAACTCGTCGTCGTCGATGAAGCGCACTACGTATCGCGGTGGGGCCACGATTTTCGGCCGGCATTCCTGCGCATCGTCCGCGCGGAACGCGCCATGCTGCTCCTCGCGCGTACCGCCGTCCGCGATCATGGGGCGTGCGTTTGCGCGCCCGAACCGGAGCCTGCCATGAAAACGCTCGAGCACAAAATCGGTTCTCCGTGGTATCAGGCCACCCGTGCGACGCTACGCCGAGCCGTCCCATCGGGGCTGTTGGCCGGCTGCGTGTCGGCGGCGACAGCCGCGGCGGCATCCACGGACGCATCGGGCAGCCCGCTCGCGCCGATCAATGCCGTCACCCACTGCCTGTGGCCGCAACGCGCGCTGCGTGAACGCGGCTTCAGCATCCGGCATACGGTGACCGGCTTCGCGATCCATCAGGCAGCCGCGATCTTCTGGGCAATGATGTTCGAGCAACTGGTTGACCGGATGGCCGGCCCCGACCCGTCACGACGGCCCGGCGCGACCGCGGTGGCCGCAGCCACGACCGTGGCGAGCGCGTATGTGGTCGACTACAAGGTGGTACCCAACAGGCTCACCCCTGGATTCGAGGCGCACCTGTCGCGCCGCTCGCTCGGGAACGTCTACGTGGCGCTCGGCGCGGGCCTGCTCGCGGCCGCGCTGCTGCGGCGGCCGGATCGATGAAATGCGCTCGCGCAAACAAGAGCCACCCGCCTTCAACCGGCATGGTCGCCGCAAGCGCATTTGAGAACGATGTCCCCTGGAATCCAAACGGAGGACAAAGGCAGTATAGGAAACGCGCCCCGCCGCGCACGATGCCTGGGCCAGGCGCAAGACGTGAGCGATCCGCGAAGCACCGGGCGCGCTCGCAAGCCTGCGAGCATCACGCCATCTGCTCCGCCGGCACCGCCACCGAACGGCCCGCGAGCCGCTCGAACTCGTCGACGTCGTGGCTGCAAAAAATCGTCAACGCGGGGCTCGCCCGCTTCGCCAGATCACGCAGGCGGCGCTGGTTGTACAGTCGCGCCGCGCGATCCTTTTCGAGCATCCACTGATAGAAGCGCAAACCGGGTGCGCAATGCGGACGCACCGGGTCGAGCTCGCCGTTGTCGAAATAGGCGTCGCCCGCGAGCAGCAACCAGCCGCCATCACCGTGTACCGCGACGCCCGCGTGACCATAGGTATGGCCTCGCAACGGCACGAGCGCGATCTCGCTCGCGAGTTCTTCGATCGGATGGACCTTGGCGAAGCCCTCCCAACGCTCGGTGTACTGCGGCGAATGCACGCGCCACATGTTCTGATACGACCACTGCTGCGGCCTGAAGCGCTGCCGGTCCAGCCACGTCTTCTGCTGCGCCGCGTATTGGCGCTCGCTCGCGAGCATGTGCACCGTCGCGTGCGGAAAGTCGTCGAGCCCGCCCGCATGGTCGAAATCGAGGTGGGTCATCACGATGTGGCGCACGTCGGCCGGGTCGAAACCGAGCCGCTCGATCTGCCTGATCGCCGTCATTTCATTTCGGAACTCAGGCTTCAGCAGCCTCAGGAAGAATTTGCCGAGGCGCGAATAGGGATCGGCGACATCGCGCAAACCGAAACCGGTATCGACGAGCACGAGCCCCGCCGGACTTTCGACGAGCAGACAATGGCAGGTCAGATGCCCGCGGCGGATCAACGAATCGGGGTGGCCGTTGAACAGCTTGCCGCACAGCGGGCAAGTCGAAATGCAGTTCAGATGGTGCACTTTCATGCCGCGCTCCCGGTCACGGTGACTGCATTCGTGCTTGTCGCTTCCGCGGCAGCCGTCGCGCGGCACGCGCCGTATGCGTCATTCAGCGAACAGATCCGGTCCGAACACCTCGTAGTGAATCTTCGACTCGTGAATGTCCATGTTTTTCAGTGCGTCGTGCTGCAGCCGCATGAAAGGAACGGGACCGCAGATGTAGTAGTCGGGCTCGGACAACAGGATCTCGTCGCGCAGCTTGCTGAGGTCGATGAAACCCGCGTTGTCGTAGTCGCGGCCCTGTACGTCGGTATCGAGCGGCGCGTCGTAGAACACGATCGCGCGGAAATTCGGCTGGGTGACGGCAGTCTGCTGCAGACGGCCGCGCATCGCATGCACCGCGCCGTTGCGCGCACCGTGAATGAACACCACGCGCCGCCGACGATCGGATAGTGCTCCGCCTTCACGAAAAGTTGAATGATCGTATAGCCGTGCGCGGCCAGAACCGGGGCCCTGGCCTTGACGATGTCCTTGGTTTTCTGCGTCAGCATTTCTTTCCTCCTGCAATAGGACGACTGGTTGCCTCGCTCGTGCGCGTAAATGGTGGGGTGGAATTGTCCGATCGCGCATACCCCTTCAAGCGTATCCAGGCGACCATGCTCCTCCAACCGATGCTCGCTGTCCACAAGCTGAAGGCCATGGACACGCCCGAGCAAACGCGCGCCGCGACACGTCCAACATCGGTCGTCCGATTGGAGACGAACGCGGGCCGGTCAGGAAACGTGCCGTGCGCGCCGACACGCGCTGGGAGCGTTTCCGTCAAGGTCCGAAAAACGTGTTGCAGAATTTGCCGGCCACGTTGCACGTCTGTTGACCCGAAGGTTGCACATTGGTGCGCTCGGCCGACGTCGCGCATCCACCCATCATGGCGACGGCAGATGTCATCACGAGCGTTCCGCGCAGCGCTGCCGCGCGCCGATTCTTCGCTGCGTGAGTCGCGTTGCGATCACCATCGCAACGCGCGGATGCGCCGCGCTTGCGTGCATCGGTAGCGCACGAGCCTTGTCCGACGTCAGGCATTTCGCCCTCCCTCGCGATAGTCACCACGTTCATCGTGCCACGCACAAAGGGATTTCCAACGAGGGTACCCGAGCGCTGGCGCGATCACCACACCGCCTTTTGCTATTTTGATCCAGATCAGAAGTTGACCGACTAACCGACGACGGCGCGAACTTCATTTGCACACGCTGTCATCACGACGTCACACCAACAGTCGAGCGTAGAAGCAATCCGGCGCGTGGGTTCGTCGAATGTGGGTTCCGCAAACTGCGGCGCGAGAGTGGACGGGGCTGTCCACAATGCGGCTGTCTCGGACAGCTCACTGCGATGTACTTTTTTTTTTGCAAATGCGAGCATGCTGAATCCGGCGTTTTCGGACATGTCATCAAGCCGGTATGACTTACTGTGAACGACGAGTAAGCTGGAGATAACAAAACGGGGAGAGAACCTGTGAAAGCCGCGCGTAATCACAACGACGTCACAAGGAAATTGACGCACATCAGCGCGATTGTCCAGCGCCTCGAACAACTCGTTCAATGCGACCGCGTCGACTGGCAGGGCACGGGAATTGCGGCGCCGGCTTACTGGCGCGCGCGCATCGAGGCCAACGCCGAACTGCCGCCGGCGCTGCAGCCGCAAGCGCGGCTCGCTACGCTCGAAGCACGGAGCCAGCGCCGCTCGAGCGCACAGGGCGGCAATTAGCGCCGCGCCCGTCGCGCATTATCATCGCGCACCGGCACGATCACACACTCACGCGACGAAGGACATGATGATGATGCGGACCTACGAATACCACGGGTTCACGATCGAGGTGACCGTCGAGGCGGATTTCACGTTGCGCCCCGCCGGGCGCGCGGCGGTACGCACCCGCTACGCGGCGGTGGTTCACATCTGTCAGGCGGGCGCTGCGGTCGCAACGTTCTCGCCGCTGCGCGTCGACATTGGAGGCAGCCGGCCGTTCGACACCGAGGCCGATGCGTTGATGGGCGGATATAGCGCGGCGCGCCGATTCGTCGACGACCTGTTCGCCCGTGCGGCGGATGCCGCGGACTCCGCGTTGAGCGCCCTCACGAGCAGCAAAGCAGTGCGCTCGCGGCAGCCGGCACCGCGTTGATCGATTGCTGGGCAGCGGGAATGGCGCATGCGGTAACCGCCGGCACCCTTTCCCTGGAGAAACGCCATGTCCAATGACGCCTCATCGCTGTCGCCGTCGATTACGTCGATGATCCGCCTCGACCATATGCACGTGCTCGCCGCTTCGCACCGATACCACGCGTCCACGCCGTGGTGGCGCAAACGTGCGATCGTCAACGGCGTGTGCGACGCGCTCGATATCCACGCGCAGCTCGAGGAGGAAATTTTCTACCCGGCGCTCGACCGCGCGCTCGGCAATGACGAGGCACTGAGAAAAAGCCGTCCCGAGCACGACGAGATGCGCGCAACGATCGCGAAGCTGCGCGGGATGGGCCCCGAAAACGCCGCCTACGACGGGCTCTTTTATCAACTGATCCGCGAAGTCGCTCATCATGTCGCCGACGAGGAAACCATCCTGCTGCCTGACGCCGAGCGCGTGCTGAAGAACGAACTGCAGTCGCTCGGCGCCGCGATGACGCGCCGCCGGATGCAGTTGCTCGGAGAGCGCCCGATGGACATTGCGGTGAATGCCGCGGGCACGTTTCCGATCGCCACGCTGCTGCTGGGATCGACTGTATTGCTCGCGTTGCGGCATTGGCTGCCGAGGTCGCGTCGCGCGACACAGACGCGGCGTCAATGGAACTAGCACGTTCTACTGACACCACGGGGCGCCGCCCGCGATCGCGCATCAACGATTCGGTCGCGATGCACCCGGCGTGCGCCCGCGCCGCTGTTTCGTCTTCGCCGGTTCACCCGGCTCGACGAGCCCGGCCGCGACGCGGCGCGCGGTTTCGGCCGCGATGTCGAGCGCGTCGTCCCATGACACGTGGCCGCACGTCCCGCGTCGCTCGAAGATCGTGTGATGCTCGCCGCCACGCTCCGTCACGACCACGACCCACTGGAAAGCGCCTTCCGAATCCCGGATGACGGTCCAGCTTACGAGGAAGTCGGCAATCTCTATCTTCTGCAGGCGCATGTCCGGCTCGCTGTCGATCCGCTTCGTCGACCGGCTCTGTCCGAATGTACGCATGGCACGAGGTCCTTCGTTTTGGCCCTTCGTTCAGGGCCTAATTCTGCTACAACGTTGCCCGGCAGATTGCCGCCGGCATCGGGCTGTTTCGGTTTGTCGTTCATCACGGCTCCTTTGATCGATTCATGTCTGGGCCGAGCAAGCGCTATACCGCATGGCCAAGCGGGAACCAGAAGCATTGGATCGCGCGCATGGGTTCGAGCCTCGTTGCTGGACCGGCAAGCTGGCCCGGCTAGAAACTCATCGCGAATCCGAACGACACCCCGTGCACGTTGCGACCGAACACATAGCGCACCATCGCGCGCGTACGGGTGACGATGACGGGATACCTGCTGCTGTCGAGTTCGAGGCCGACTCCCAGCGACGTGAGGTCGTTGAAACCCAGCACGCCTGCACTGTCGCCGAAATAGTGCGAGTAAGCGGCTTCGAGCACATAGCGGACCGGCCGGTCCAGTGCGTGCCAGCCGGTGGGCGCGCGCCAGCGCGTCCATAGGCTCACCTGCTGCGCCATGGCCGAGCCCTGAACGGCCTCCGACGAACTGCCGAAGCTGCGCAGGTAAATATCGGTTGCCCGCAGTTCGGCGTCGATTTCGTAGTTTTCGCGGTAGTGTTCGTAGTCGAGCATCAGGGAGCCGCCATAGCCGTAGGCGTTCAGCGAGCCGTTTTCGAGGAACTGCAGGTTGCTGTCGGTGACATGATTGAAGAGGGTCTGCCCCACCTTCAGGTCACTCGAGACACGCCCAATCGTGCCGTTCAAGATCGGACGGAACACCAGTTCGTCCGTGATGCGGAAATCCCACCCCAGGCCGACCGTGCCACTGAAGGTGTTCCACTTCGTCGGCACCGCACGCTGCTGGGCGCCATCCGTGGCAATGAAGATCGGATCGTAGCGGCTGTAGGCGAGCGTGCCCTCCATGTACAACGGAAACGACCTGCTGAGGGTGAAGCCGCCGCCAAATTGCGTCTGCCCGAAGCCGGGATTACCCGTCAGGCCGTTGTTGACCGACAGGTTACTGGTCGTAACGTCCGGGACTGTCGTGTAGGTCATGATCGCGAGCACAGCGTCTGCGTGCTGCTTTACATTGCCGCCAATCACGGTATTGCTCGACAATTGCCTCGGCGCGACCTGTGCGTGCGAAGGGCAGGACAACAGGTTCAAGGTTAGAGCGGCACACGCCCCAAATGCGCGAAGTGACCAACACTTCCGAAGCGCCGGCATAGTCAAACAACCTCGCCATTTGTTGACGAGATTGCAGGCTCACTTGCAGGGTCATACACGGCATATCCAACGAGCATGACGCGCTCCTGTCAGTCGGCTGATCGTGTTCGTCTTCCGCGAAGTCGCCATCCCGTTGCACAAAAGCACGCGCACGCAACTGATGCAATTCCGACGGGCATTGCGCCGCTCACAGCACCTGGAAGGTCTGCGTTAGTATGTGATAGAAATACCTGAAAGGAAGTAGTACGGCAATACGGGCGATCTTCAGTCGCTTGCGTGGCGTTCGGCGACGAACATCGCCGTCGACTCACGAAACCTCGCAGCCCCACTTTCGCAGGGAGCCTCGTTATGTCCACTCATTCGGTCCCGAACGACAAACCCGTCAAGATCCCCGGCCCGGATCATCCAATCATGATCGAGCACCACCACGCGCGCGTGATCGTCATGGCAGGCGGTCACGTGATTGCCGATACGCACGACGCATTGACGCTGCTCGAAGCCCGCTATCTGGCCGTGCTGTACATCCCGCGCAAGGACGTCGATATGACCCGGCTCGAACGCACGGCGCACGCCACTTATTGTCCGTACAAGGGCGAATGCGCATACTTCTCGATTCCTGCGGCCGGCGAGCGCGGCACCAACGCGGTGTGGACCTACGAGCACCCATACGACGCTGTCGCGCCGATCCGCGAGCACCTTGCGTTCTATCCCGACCGCGTGGATTCCATCACGCAGGAGCCGGCCGCGCACTAGGCGAACGCGCGCGTCATACCGCGTGCGGGCGCGGCGATCGCGGCGACCGGCATGGCGCGAGCGGCACGGACGGCGGCCGCGCGGCGGCCGCTGCTCGCACCACGCAAGCTATCAATCCGAGCGGGTTTCCCTCTCGCGTTCGAAGTAACAGAATCTACCGTCACGCCCGCTCCCTCACTCGGCTTTCATGCCGGCGCCACCCAAATGGGCGCACATCCGACCGCCGGTGCCGCTCATTCTCTTTGCAGTCGGTATTCAATCCGCGCTACAGAGGTGAATCAACATGGCTGAAAAAGTTACATCGACGGAATCCGCGATGACACAGGCCGCGCTCCAGGCGATGACGGCGAACTGCGCCGGCTCGTTCAGCGTTGCCGGCGCGCTGGTCGATGATAACGGGGCACGCGGTCGCGATGCTCGACACCCGGCTATCTGCTGCTGTGTCTGCCGGGCGTCGAGGGGCTGTCGAAAATTCGGCGCGCCTTTCTCGAAGTCACGCGCGGCTACGCAGCAAGCTGCTGACGACGCTGCCGCCGCTCTATAGTCAATCGATCAAGGTCAGGCCGGTGCAGGTGACGGATCAGGCCTTGATTCATTCACTGGGATGACGCCTGGCGATATTCGACTACCGACCGGCGAAACAGCAGGGTCTGCAATAGCCCGTGCCATTTTTATGCTTGCCGACTCGCGAAAAATCACGCGCGGAATCGAATCAGGTTCACAGCGCATGCGCGTCGAATGGATCACCCCAACCTTAACAAGACCTTAACACCTCAGTATTGCCAAATATTAATTTCAGGTCACGCCAATGACTTTTTTACGGTTCAAATTCGTCCCGCACTACCCAAATTTGTTGTCAAACAAAAGGACGAGACATGAAACCGATCACGAAATGGAAGCGTAAGCAAAGCGCAATGTGCGCCGCCGTCGCACTGCTCGCCGGGTTGTACTCGGCAGTCGCAACAGCCGGCGACGATCACGACCACGGCCGCGATCACGATCGCGATCGCGCGTCTGTCAAGCATGTGCTGCTGATCAGCTTCGACGGTCTGCATGAGCAGGACGTCGCGCGTTGCATCGGCGCGAATACGTGCCCTAACCTGGCGCTGCTCGCGAAGTCAGGCACCACCTATACGAACGCGCATACACCGGGACTGTCGGATTCGTTTCCGGGCCTCGCCGCGCTCGTGACCGGCGGCTCGCCGAAGTCCGCGGGGCTGTTCTACGACGTCTCCTACGACCGCACGCTCTATGCGCCGTCCGATACCCATTGCACGGGCCCGACCGGCTGGAATGTCGTCTTCGATGAAACGACCGGCATCGACGGCGAGAACGGCGGCGCGCTGATCCATCTCGACGGCGGCGGCGCGTTCAATCCGCAGGCGATTCCGCATGCGCTCGTCAATGGCGTCTGTACGCCCGTCTATCCGCACAACTATCTGAAGACCAACACGGTTTTCGAAGTGATCAAGGGCAACGTCAACGGCGCGCGCACCGCGTGGGCGGACAAGCACGCGTGGGGCTACGACTGGCTCAACGGACCGTCGGGCGCGGGCGTCGACGACCTTTCGCGCACCGAAATAAATTCGATCGATCCAGATACCAATACCTACTACCTCGACACGTACACGCACACGGAGAAGTTCGACAATTACCACGTGCAATCGCTGATCGACGAAATCGATGGCAAGGATTCGACAGGTCAAAAGAACGTCGCGGTGCCGACCGTGTTCGGCGCCAACTTCCAGACGCTGAGCGTCGCGCAGAAGGCCACGGTCGCGTCGGGCGGCGGCTATCTGGATGCGAGCTTCACGCCGGGTCCGCAAGTCGCCGGCGCGATCGCGTATATCGACGACGCGTTGGGACGCGTCGTGTCCGAACTGAAGCAACGCAATCTCTATTCGTCGACGGCGATCATCGTGACCGCGAAGCATGGCCAGTCGCCGACCGATCATTCGAAGCTCGTGAAGAACGGCGATACGCTGACCAAGTTGCTCGAAGCCAACAACTACCTGGATTCGGGCGGCAATTTTGGGCAGGCCGCTACGAAGAGCGGCAACCTCAACGACGGCACCGGACTTGTCGGCACGGGTTTCGTGCAGACCGACGACGTCGGCCTGATCTGGCTGCGCGATCAAAGCCAGGTGTCTTCGGTCGTGAAGACGCTGAAAGCCAATCTGAGCTGCAACGCACCCGGCATTTGCGCGGACGGCCCTCAGGCGTACATCCTGTCCGGCCCGCAACTGGCTAACCGGTTCGGCGACCCGTCGCGCGGACGTACGCCCGATATCATCGTTCAACCGAACCCGGGCGTCATCTACACGTCGAGCACGTCCAAGGACGAAGAGCATGGCGGCAACGCGCCTGACGACAGTCATCTCGGCCTCGTGATGTACGTGCCTCACACGCATCACGCCGGGCAGGTCAACGACGAGCCGGTGCTGACCACGCAGGTCGCGCCGACGATCTTGCGTCTGCTCGATCTGAAGCCTGAGCTGCTGCATTCGGTCGCGATTGAAGGAACGCGTGCGCTGCCGGAATTCGATGACGAAGACTAAGCATGGCCGTAGTCCACGTATTTGAGTAGTAAGCTGCGCCGCGATCGGTGTTGGAACGATCGCGGCGCAGTCGTTTTTGCGGGGTCCAGCCGCGCGGACCTCGCGTGCCGGCCCGTGCGAGAATGGGAGCCGCCTGATTCTCGCCAATCAGGCGTGCGTCGATTGCCTGACAAGGAGCCGCAATGCCATGAACGACATTGCTCTCGGATGCGTAGCGGTGTTGGGGCTGCTGTTATTCGGCCTCGGCTTGTCGGTATCGATGACGCGTTTTCGCGAACGCACCAATGCGGGCTGCGCCGACGATCCGGCCAACCTGCTGCACAAGCTGGTTCGAGCGCATGGCAATACCGCGGAATACGCGCCGTTCCTGGCGGTGCTGTTTCTTTTTCTGGGCGCGAGATCGCCGTCCGCGGTGTCCGTGTCGCTGATGGTCATCGCGACCGCGTGCCGGTGTTTGCTCGTCGTTGGACTGCTTGCATTTCCGACGATGGCGAAGCCCAATCCTTTGCGGTTGGTCGGTGCGCTTGGGACTTATGGGGCGGGGATTGGGTTGTGTCTGGCGCTAATGCGCTGAGGCAAGGTCGGGACCGACGAAAAGAAAATAAGCCCCACCGCGCGGCGGCCGTTGTCCGCGGACGTCGGCAGCACCGCGTCCGGCTGGGCTGCGACGAAGAAAGGCTATTTCGTCAGCATGACGAACCCGAAGTCGATCGCGTTCTACGGCAGCATCTTTGCGTTGATGGTGCCCGCGCATGCGCCGTTGTGGCTCGATATCGCGGTCGTGGCGCTGTCGATCGGCATTTCGTGCGCGTGGTACTGCGCGATGGCGTTGCTTGCCTCGCATCCGTCGGTTCGGCGCACGCAGGTTCGGCGCAAGGCCGGGCTGGATACGGCAGCGGGTGTGCTGTTGGTGGGGGTCGGCGGGCGGATGTTGGCGGGGCGTTGAACGACTACCGGCGCGCGAAGCGATAGCGCCTTTGCGTGATCAGGCGGACCCGGACTGCGGAGCGCCGCCGCCGCGAATCACGAGTTCCATAAAACCCGTCTGCGGATCAGGCTCCCGCGCGAACGAATAGCCCGGAACCGACACGAGCAACAACTCGACGGTCGTGCGTACCGTGCAGCCGCGCGCCACATGACCGCCGAATACCTGCCCGCGCGCATCCGCGATCGACATGTGCAGATGAGCGCCATCGGGCGAGACGGAGCCTGCGAGGGTCAATATTTCGAGGTCGCCGCGAATTTCCGTCGGCGCTTGCGCGCCAGCGAACCTCAATGCCGCAACGTGGAGGCTGCCGATGCCCTGGACGACGAAGGCCGCTTGCAGGTCGCGTTGACGAAGCGCGTCTTCGACGGCGACGCGAAGGTCGTCGCCGGGCGCGAGTCGGAGGGGATGGGCTTGCATGCCTTGGCCGGTTGAGACGTGGTGGACTCAGGGATTATGCGTGAACGAGGAAGTATCTCACAGGCGCTTGTGTATGCTGGGTTCGTGCGGACTCGACGGCGAAAATATATTCAGTTTATATGTACAGTTAAACTGTACATATGCTATGTTTTCGGCATGTCACGACAATCACCGTCTTCCCAATCTACCGATCTGGCCGCCCTTGCGGGCGAACTGCGCATTGCCGTGAGCAAACTGGTTCGCCGCGCGCGAGAACATTCGCAATCGAGCGACTTTACGTCGGCGCAGAAGTCGGTGCTGTTTCATCTGGAGCGCGGCGGCCCAGCCACAGTTTCCGCGCTAGCGCGAGCGCAGCGCGTAAAGCCCCAGTCCATGCGCATTACCGTTGCCGGTCTGGAGACGCTGGGCGTCGTCAAAGGCGAAGCGGATCCAACCGACGGACGCAAAACTCTTATCCATCTCACCCCCACGTTCAGACGAACGCTCAAGGCAAGTCGGGCGGCCAAAGAGGACTGGCTGATCGGTGCCTTGCAAGCGCAGCTATCGCCGCGAGAACAGGCCACGCTCGCCGCCGCGGTGGAACTGCTGCAGCGGCTCGCTGACTCCTGAACGTTTGCAGGTGCTTCATCCGAACCGGCATCGAAACGGGCACAGCCCGCGACCTCATCGATTTACTCGATTCAAGGAGCAACTGAAATGGATTGGCCGCATGTCGTCTCTTATTTTTTCGGCGGTGTCCTGTTCGCGAATGCCGTGCCGCATTTCGTCAGCGGTGTGATGGGCGAGCCGTTTCAGAGCCCGTTCGCGAAGCCGTCCGGAAAAGGGCTGTCGTCATCGACCGTCAATGTACTGTGGGGCTTCTTCAATATGGTCGTCGGCTATCTTCTGGTTTTTCGTGTTGGCGACTTTCGGATCGAGGCAACGGGCGATGCCGTGCCATTCGGCCTCGGTATCCTGGCGATGGGCATGCTCTGTGCGCGGCTGTTCGGTCCTTTGCATGGCGGCAACATTCCGAAACGTACTTGAGCGCCTCGTAAACGGTGGTCGGCGCATGTGTCGGACCGGCGGAGTGTCCCTCACGTCGCCTTGACATGCAAGCAATCTCTTGCCTATAGTAAACGCAACAAATTACTTGCCTGTAGCCGTTCATGGCCGAGCGCCCCGACGACACCGACGTGCTATTCAAAGCCCTCGCCGATCCGAGCCGGCGCAAGCTGCTGGATGTGCTGCACGCGCACGACGGCCAGACTCTGAACGACCTGTGCGACCACCTCGACATGACGCGGCAAGGCGTGACCCAGCATCTGGGCCTGCTGGAAGCGGCTAACCTCGTCGTTACCGTACGCAGCGGGCGTGAAAAGTTGCACTTCCTCAATCCGGTGCCGCTGCAGCAGATCTACGAGCGCTGGATTGCCAAGTTCGAAAAGCCGCGCCTGAAGGCGCTCTCGACCCTGAAACGACGCCTGGAGAAAGGCAATGACTAGATCGACGTTCGTCTATGTGACCTATATCCGCACTACGCCGGAACAGTTGTGGTCGGCGCTCACCGACGCGGAGTTCATCAACCAGTACTGGTTCGGCATGCACTGCGAAAGCGAATGGACGGCGGGCTCGTCGTGGAAACTCGTGTCGAGCGGCGGGCAGATCTTCGACGCGGGCGAGATCGTCGAGGCCGATCCGCCGCGGCGTCTGGTGATCCGCTGGCAGCACCAGATTCGTCCCGAGTTGCAGGCCGAAGGCGATTCGCGCTGCACGATGGAGCTCGAACCGAGCGGAACGGCGGTCAAGTTGACGCTCACGCATACGATCGAGCGCGATCCATCGAAATTCATCGAGGCGGTGTCGGGTGGCTGGCCGAAGATCATGTCCAACCTCAAATCGCTGCTGGAGACAGGCTCGATCGCGTTGCAGGAGGCTTATCCGGCCAATGGCGGGAGTCATGCCGGGAAGGCCTGATGCGGGGATACGCTGTAGAGCATCAGGTGTGTGGCTTCATCGTGGGGCCGAACGATGCATCTTAGGTTCGACGGCCGTCCGTCCGCGAGATCACGCTGATAGAATCTTCTGCCCGACCCTCGCCCGTCTCAGGAAATCAGCATGGAAATCCAGCCCTATCTGTTCTTCAATGGCCGTTGTGAGGAAGCCATTGAGTTCTATCGTTCGGCGCTCGGCGCGCAGGAGTTGCTGAAGCTGCGCGCGAAAGACGCGCCGCCCGATCCCGCTCGCCCGGTGGCGCCCGAACACGCCGACAAGATCCTGCACGCGACGCTCGTCATCGGTAACACGCACGTGCTGATGTCGGATGGCGATTGCCGCGGCGGCAATGCCGTGCATGCGGGCTTTAGCCTGTCGGTCACCGCCGACGACCAGGCGTCCGGCGTAAAGTACTTCAACGCGCTGGCGGACGGCGGACAGATCACGATGCCATTCCAGCAGACCTTCTGGACCAGCGGCTTCGGCACGTTGATCGACCGCTTCGGCGTGCCGTGGATGGTCAATGTGCGGCACGAGGAGCTCACGGCATAGCATTGAAGCGGGCCGGCGTTCCATCTCACACGCACTCGAGGTCCGGTCGTTCAAGCCCCGTCGGCCTCGCCGACGACGCCGAACTCCGCGGTCGTCTTCACGTAGAACAGATGCAAACCCTCCGCGCGCAGTCGATCGAACAGCCGATCGGCTTCGTCGCTCGTCACCGCCATCACGACGGACAACGGCTGATCGGCAAGCTCGAAGAAGTGCGCGGAGTGAATGCGATGATGATGGCCGATGCCTTCGCAAGCCGGGATCAAGGTCGCGCCGCGCAGGCCGAGTTCGCTCGCGAGACGCACGAGCCAGTCGGCAAGCGGCTTGCCATGATGGCTGCGCCCCTGCTGGGTGAAGAACGTGATCTGAAAGCCGTGCATGTCGGTGCCTCCCCGATGCGGATCGCGCCGTGCGCAAGGCGATCCGCACGCGAGCCGGTGGCCGCATTGCGCCGTCCCCTGCCCGCTTACTTTTGTAAGCGGAAACCTGCAGCGCCGCGTGAGGCGCCGGTTGCAACCGATTCGGGCATCCCGGCTTGCCGCAGCACGGCTCAGGACGGTCATGACACAAGTTTAGGTGTCGGGCCGCGCGAGTGCCAGGTCGAAACTGGTCACGTGCGGCGCGGCCCCGGCTCACTGACCGTACACGTCGAAATCGAAATACTTTTTCGCAATGCGGTCGTAAGTGCCATCGGCGCGGATCTCGGCAATGGCTTTGTCGATCTTTTCCTGCAGATCGGTATCTTCTTTACGCAAACCAATCGCTGTGCCGCTGCCGAGCGTTTTCGCGTCGTAAAGCGGATTGCCGGCAAATCCGAAGTCCTTGCCGCGCGCGGTGCGCAAAAAGCCGATATCGGCTTGCACCGCGTTTTGCAGTGACGCGTCGATACGGCCGGCAAGCAGATCCGAATACACCAGATCCTGATCCTGATACGGCACGATCGCGGCGCCGGCCGGCTCCCAATACGTCTTCGCGTAGGTTTCCTGAATCGAGCCCTGCTCGACGCCGATGCGCTTGCCCTTCAGCGCTTCCGGCGTCGGCTCGATCGGCGAGCCCTTCTTCGCGACCAGACGCGTCGGAATGCGGAACACCTTCGACGAGAACGCGATCTGCGCCTGACGCGCGGGCGTCATCGACATCGTCGACAGCACGCCGTCGAATTTGCGGCCTTTCAGCGCGGGAATCATGCCGTCGAACGAATTCTCGATCCACACGCATTTCGCGTTGAGCCGGCGGCAGATCTCATTGCCGAGATCGATATCGAAGCCGACGAGCTTGCCGTCGGCCGCTTTCGATTCAAACGGTGGGTAGCTCGCGTCGACTCCGAACCGCACGGTCGACCAATCCTTGGCGATTGCGCTTCCGGACGAGACGGCCAGCAGCGCAATCGTCAGGGTTGCCAGCATGGCTTTCATTGTTGCTCCTTATTGGTCATTTGAAGAATTCAAACCGGCGGCACGGCGACACATGCGGACCGCGCGAAACCCGACATTCGACCGGGATCTGGTCGCCGGCGCAAATTCATTAAAAAAATCAATTTATGCAGCGCGCGCATAGATTGGCGACTAGACTTCCAGATTCCGATCAGTCACAGGTGATTAAAAAACGGTGCGGCGCCGCTTAGAGATTCAACGTCGCGTCTTATCGCGGCACCGCAGTCTGTTTCAAAATAAATGCGCGCCGATCGGCGTCGGCTTTTCGCGCGCCATTTTATTGAACAGATCGCAATGACACTAATTCACTCGATGAGCAGCCGATAAGCGCCGCGCGGATTTACGCACACAAAACGACCACCAACGGACAACCGTGCGCCGGTTGCTTTGCCATAAGTTGTCACTTAGAATTTTCCGCAAGGCCTCCTGAGGAACCGATGACATGGCTGCGAACAACGGAAAACCGGTGTCGTCGTTCGTTCCTCGGGGAATGCCTGGCCTCTGGGTCGTCCTGTTCGTCATCTGGATGATCGCCAATGCATCGCTCGCCGTCGAACCCGCACTCGTCGGTCTCGCCATTACCTTCGTCATCGCGCGTGTCTTCGTATCGTCGAGCGAAGCATGGCAGCGCCTACGTCTAACGCCAGGCGCACCGTATCACTTCGCCGCGTATAGCGCGACCTTCGTCGTCGAGCTCGTACGCGCCAATCTGAACGTGATGGCGCTGGTGTACTCGCCGCGTATCGACATCAAGCCCGGCATCGTCAGGGTTCGCACGCGCCTCCAAACACCGCTTGGCCGTCTCGCGCTCGCCAATTCGATTGCGCTCACGCCGGGCTCGCTCGTCGTGGATATTCGGGACGACATACTATTCATTCACTTGCTCGACGTGAAGACGACCGATATCGACCAAGCGACCGAGGCACTCGTCGCACCGTTCGAAAAGCATCTGGAGAAAATCTTTGGCTGAGATCATGCTCCGGATCGCCGCCGTGCTGATCTTCTTCGCGATCCTGTTCGGCGTGATCCGTCTCGTGATCGGCAAGACCCTCGTCGACCGCATCGTCGCGATCGACATGCTGACGGTCGTCTCGCTGTCGCTGATCGCGCTGTACGCGCAAGTCTCCGGTCGTTTCGTCTATATCGACGTCGCACTTGTCTATGCACTGCTGAGCTTTCTCGCGGTGCTCGCGATTGCGCGCTTTCTCGAAAGGGGGCTGTGAGCCATGCTCGAACTGCTCCTGCTGCTGATGTGCGCGAGCATCCTCGTGAGCGGCGTACTGGCCGTCTGCCTGAAGAATCTGCTGGCCGCGATGGTGAGCTCGGGGCTCGCGAGCCTGTTCGCCGCGATAGCCTTCCTGCTGCTCGCCGCGCCCGACGTCGCGATGGCCGAAGCCGCGATCGGTTCCGGACTCGCGACCTTCATCTTTCTGTACGCGATCCGCAAAACCGGTTATCAGAAGGGCTAGCGCATGTTCGAACTGATCGGCAGCGTGTTCATCCTGGTGGGCGCCGTCTTTCTGTTCTCCGCCGGCCTCGGGCTGCTGCGCATGCCGGATGCGTATACGCGCATTCAGGCCGGCACCAAGGCGTCGACGCTCGGCAACATGCTCGTGCTGATCGGCCTCGCGTTCTATCACCCGAACTGGACCTTCCGTCTGATCCTGCTGATCTACTTCGTGCTCGTGACCAACCCGGTGTCCTCGCATGCGCTATCGCGCGCCGCCTGGCTGATCCGCACGCCGATGACCTCGTCCACGATCACCGACGCACTCGCCGACGAAGGCGGGCGCACCGCGGGGGAGGCCGAATCATGATGCGTCGCGCGTTTGCGCTGCTGACGGTGCTGCTGTTCGCGGTCGTGTTCTGGCGGCTGGTCGGCGGCTACACGGAGTTGCAGGCGCTGCGCCCGCTCGCCTGGTACTACGTCGTCAGAGGGCCGCTCGAACTCGGCGCGCCGAACATCGTGACCGGCATTCTGATCACCTTTCGCGGCTTCGACACACTCGGCGAAGTCGCGGTGCTGTTCATGGTCGCGGCGAGCGTCGGGGTGCTGCTGAAAGAGGAAAGCAACGCGCCCTCCGCCGCTGCGGCGGACGAATCCGCGCCCGCGCGCCGCCCAGCCGGCGAGATCGTACATACCGGCAAGCAGGTGCTGCTGCCGATGATCCTCACCTTCGGCGGCTACGTGATCGTCAACGGCCATCTGTCGGCGGGCGGCGGTTTCCAGGGCGGCGCGATCGTCGCGTCCGCCGTGATGCTGATGCTGCTCGCGCGGCCCCGCTCGACGCTGAACGTCGCGCTGCTGAGCGTCGTCGAGTCGCTCGCGGGCGTGATCTACGTGTGCATCGGCATTCTCGGCCTCGTGCTCGCGGGCGGTTTTCTCGACCCGCGCTTTCTGCCGCGCGGCGAGTTCGGCGCGTTTTTCAGCGCCGGCGCGATCCCGCTGATTTCCACGCTGCTCGGCGTCAAGGTCGGCGCGGAGCTAAGCGTCATCATCGACCGGTTCAGAAGCTGAACGAGAAGGAGAGCGCATGAGCACGGGCATCCCGGTTTCGAAGATCCTGCTGATCACGGGCTTCTGCCTTTCCTTGATCGGCCTGTGGGGCATGCTGACCCACCGCAACATCCTGCGCATCATCATCGGCTTCGCGGTGATCGACACGGGCCTGCACATCGTGATGGTCGCGACCGGTTACGTCACGGGCGGCACCGCGCCGATCATCGACGCGGCGCTCAGCAAATCCGCCGCCGCGCACCGCGCGATCGATCCGATTCCATCGGCACTCGTCGTCACGGCGATCGTGATCGGGCTATCGGTCACCGCCATCATGCTGTCGTTCGCGATCCGTCTTCATGCCGCCAAAAAGACGCTTTCCATCGACGCCTTCACCGAGTCGAAATGGTAGCCGCGCTGTTTCATCCGCTGCACATCTTCATTCTCGGGCTCGGCGGCGGCTTCGTCATTCCGCTGCTGTACCGGCTCGGCAAGCCATGGCTCACGCTCGGCTTTTTCATCGCGCTGTGCGGCATCGTGCTCGTCTCCGGCGTGTCGTTCTACGGCCTGCTCGACGGCGGCGACACGATCGAGGTGCTGACCGCGGGCGCGCTGCCGCCGGTGTCGATCAATCTGCGCTTCGGCCTGTGGGAAGGCTTCTTCACGTTCAGCGTCAATGTGGTCGCGCTGCTCGGCGCATTGCATCTGTGGGACCGTCTGCGCGGCAACTACGCGGCGTTGCTGCTGTACCTGATTCTGGTGATGGGCATCGACGGCATGGTGATGACCCGCGACCTGTTCAACCTGTTCGTGTTTCTCGAGATCGTGTCGATCGCGACATACGGCCTGTTCGGGCTCGAGCGCACGCCCGCCGCGCTCGCCGCCGCGTTCAAGTACATCTTTGCGACCGTGATCGCGTCGACGCTCTTTCTGCTCGGCGCGGTGCTGCTCTACTACGTGAGCGGCACGCTGAACATCGACGAACTGCTGTCGCTGCGCGACCAGCTCGGCGGCCCGATCGGCACGACCGCGATCCTGCTCGTGTTCGCGAGTCTCGTGATCGAGCTGAAGCCGTTTCCGGCCAACGGCTGGGGGCTCGACGTCTACGAGACCGCGCCGAGCGGCGTCGGCGCAATGGTATCGGTCGGCGTATCGGCGGGCGTGTTTTTCGCGCTGCTGAAATTGCTGCCGCTGTTCGACGGCCTTCTGACGCTGCTCGCCGTCTCGGGCGGCGTCACGTTCCTGTTCTCGAACCTGCTCGCGATCAAGCAGACGAAGCCGCAACGCTTGCTCGGCTATTCGTCGATCGGGCAGATGGCGCTGTTGATGCTGTCGCTCGCGTTGTTGCGCCAGATCGGCGCGGACGCATCGATCCCGCTCGTCGTCGGCGGGCTCTTCATCAACCATCTGTTCGCGAAGGCGGGGCTGTTCTGGCTGATCGGCGTGCTGCGGCGGCACGGCGACGATGCACGCGCGATCCTGTCGCGCAGCCCGTTGCTGATCGGCCTGCTCGGCCTCTTCATGGTCGCGATCGCGGGACTGCCGCCATTCCCCGGCTTCTGGGCGAAGTGGGAACTCGTGATGCGCCTCACCGCCGCCGGCAAGCCGTACTGGATCGTGTTGATCCTGACCGGCTCGCTGCTCGAAGCGGGTTATATGTTCCACTGGTTCGTGCGCGCATTGGCTCCGTCCGACGTCGAGGCCAAAGCCCGGCCGAACATCGCCGCGCTGTTGCCGCTGTTCGGCGTCGCCGTGCTGCTGATCGCGGCGGCCTATATGGCAGCCGTGTTCTCGGGCGTCGTGTCGGCGTGGATCTTCTCGCCGCTCGCGGCGGGTGCGCTGTTCTATGCGGCCGATCGTCTGCCGGGGCGCGTGAAAGGCGTGCTCGCGGTGATCGCGATTGGATTGATCGGCAGTCTGCTCTGCGAGGGCTCGCGCGGTATCGCCGGACTGTTCGCCTGGCTGCTGCTCGCGGGCAGCCTCGTGATCGCAGCGGCGAGTCTCTATCGCGACGACGTGCGCGCCGGCTTCTATCCGATGCTCGTCGTGCTGTCGCTGTCGATTCCGGCGCTGCTGCGCTCATCCACCTCGCTCGAGTTCTTCTATAGCTGGGAAATCATCACGCTGTCGTCGTGCTTCCTGATCGCGAAGTGCCGGCGCGCGGGACCGCACGTGCTGACCTTCCTGCTGTTTTCGCTGCTGGCTGCGTTCTTCCTGCTGGCGGGCTTCGCCAACGTCGCGGCGATCGACGACAGCATCGCGCTGTCGGCGCTGATCCATTCGGGACCGGAGGCGAACCGCGCGTTCGTGCTGCTCGCGGCGGGCTTCCTGATCAAGGCCGGCGCGATCGGCGTGCACGTATGGCTGCCGGGCGCCTACACCGAAGCGGAAGACGACGTGACCGCGATGCTGTCGGCGGTGGTCAGCAAGGTCGCGATGTTCGGCCTGTTGATCGGCACCTATCTGACGATACGCTCGGAGGTCGGCCTCGAACTCGCGCACGCGATGACCTGGATAGGCATGCTGACGACCCTGTTCGGCGCGCTGATGGCGTTGCGGCAGAACGACTTCAAACGGATGCTCGCGCTGTCGAGCATGAGCCAGACCGGCTATATCGTCGCCGCGATCGGCCTGATGAGCCATCTCGGCTGGGTCACCGCGCTGTATCTGGTCGCCAATCACATGTTCGTGAAGGGCATCCTGTTCCTCGCGCTCGCAGGCGTGATCTCGCGCACCGGCACGCGCAACTTCGCCGATGTGGGCGGCCTCGCGCGCGAGATGCCGCTCACGTTCGCGATGGTCGTGATCGCGCTGGTGTCGATGTCGGGCCTTCCGCCGCTGATGGGCTTCGGCGGCAAATGGCTGCTGCTGAGCGCAATGACCGACAAGGGTTGGTACGGGCTCGCCGTGTGCGGGCTGATCGCGACCTGCGCCGGCTTTCTGTACATGCTGCGCCTGCTGAACGGCGTCTTCCTCAAACCGCGCCCGCCGCAGCGGCCGCAGGTGCGCGAAGCGCCTGTGATGCTGCTGGTGCCGCAGTTGCTGTTCGTGGTCGGTATCGTGATCCTGTCGTTCTTTCCGAAGGTGTTGCTCGAACCGGTGTCGGCCGCGATCGATCCGCAGTTCGCGGCGACACTGGTGTGGGGCGGCATGTCGCTCGAAAGCATCTACGGGTTCTGGAATCCGACGCCGGTCGTGATCGTCGTGCTGATCGTCACGGCGATCGTGTTCGGGCTCGGAGTGCTGTACTACCGCAGCCGCCGCGGCAATGCGCGCAACGCCCCGGATTTTTACCACTTCTACCGGCCGATCCTGAGCCGCACGGTGCCGCCGGTCGCGCAGATGTTCTGGCGCGGCATATCGCACTTCGCGCTCGTGGCGGCGGCTCGGATACGCCGCGTCTATACCGGCAACGGGCAGACCTACGCGCTCTATGTGCTGCTGTATTTTCTCGCGATCTATTTTGCGAGCACGGGGCTGAGTCCAGCGGGGACACCGTAAGGGTGCGCCTGGTCCTGGCGCAGCGGCATGGACCGGCCCACGTGCGGGAACGATCGCCTTGGAGCACGGCGTCGGCGAACTCTACGATCATCGAACGAGATATTCTTCCGCTACCCAGCCGTCCTTGGTCAAGCGCACGCCTTCGCGCAGTTGCATGGTGCCCGCGCCTTCGATCACGCGCGCCACCATGGGAAACACTCGCTGGAACTCGGGAGTCCTGGCAAAAGGCGCCGGGTCGATCTTATAGGTGTAGAGCACCAAGGTCCTGGTCTCCCCGTCGTGACTCTGGGGCGGCTCCCAGCCCACCACCTTGTCCAGGGTCAGCGTGGCCACGCAAAAATCGGCGTCGTGCGTGACCGTCTTGCCGGGCGTCGCCACCACCACCGGCTTGTGCAGGTAGAACTGCTTGCCTTCGTCGGTCAGCACATACTCGCGTCCCGGCGCCTCGATCCTGGCCCCGTCCTCGCCAGTGCGCTCGACCGTCATGACGGTGCTCTTGACGAGGCCCAGCTTTTCCATCACCGGCAATTGCAGCGCATCGCGGGAATGCGTGACCACGATGTCCTGATCGGCCACGTGGATGGGCCAATCGTATTTCGCCACGCACAGGTGGCCGCGATCGGCCAGGTAGTGCGTGATGGTGTTGGTAAAGTTCTCCGCGGTAGGCTCGGCCTTGTTCTGGCAACCGCCCAGCAGGAACGACGCCGTCAGGGAAACCGCAATGGCAGTGCCGCGCACCGGATTCGAAAAATGCATCATCGTGGATAGTTCAGGTATTCAAAAAGATCAATTCACGCAGCTACCGCTCGTGGGCTGGGTCGCGGGAGGCTGGTAGCCGTCGCTCAAAGTATTCAGGAAGCAGATCACGTCCTGCACGTCCTGATCCGACAGTTGCGGCGCCGAATGGACAGCACGCGGCTGCGCACCGTTCAACGCCGTGGTGCCGCCCGCGTCGGTCTGGCCCTGCCCCAGCGGCAGTTCCTCGTCGATATTGCCCTGGTAGGCGGCCGGCAGATCGTTGAACATGTTCACCGTCGCGCCCGCTGCATAGGTGGGTTGCAGCGCATAGCCCGGGTTGCTGGTCAGCTTGGTCGAGTCGCCACCCGTGGACGGATACCAGTACTCGGGGTTGGTGTCGCGCGTGTTGTAGAAGCGCACCACCTGCTCCAGCGAGTGGAACACGCCGTTGTGGAAGAAGGCGCTGCGCGCGGCGACGTTGCGCAGCGTCGGCACCTTGAAGCGGCCGCAATACGGATCCGGGTTGTTCACGCCCGTAAAGGGGTCCGGGCCGGCGCCGCTGGAGGCCGAAAGCGGCGTGTGGCTGTCATAGCTGCCGTTATTGATCGGGCCGCACAGCCCCATGTCGTAGTAGCTCGCGTTCAGGTTGGCCGCGATGGGGTTCGGATTGTCCGGGATCGACGTGTCGTTGCGCGGCGCACCGATCGCCTGATAGGTGAAGTCGGTCCCCAGCGCGTTCGAGCCGTTGAAGTTGGCGCCCATGAAATGGCAGGCCACGCAGCCGGCCCCGTGATCGGTATCGTTGAACAGGTTCATCCCGCGCAATTCGGCCGGCGTCAACGTGCCGCCGATCTTGTTGTTCGCATACAGGTCGAACTTGCTGGAATACGGCGCAAAGCTCGGGTCCTCATTCTGGTAGGCCTGCAGCGCGAGTCCGATGTCCTGGAACGCCGTGTCCGTATCGCCGAACACGGCCGGGCCGTACGTCGCCGTGAACTGTGCGGCATACGAGGAGCTCTTTACCGCCTGCACCACCGCGTCCTTGGAGGCGTTGTTCATCTCGATGGGATTGAGCAGGGGCAGCGCCACCTGGTCGGCCAGCGTCTTGCCGCGGCCGTCCCACATGAATCCGCCGCCCGGCGCGTTCGCCGTGATGCCGTCGGGGTTCGAGGCGTTGTCGTCGTAGGCGGGCGTCATGGCCTTGTAGCGCAGCGAGGGAACCGCGCGCTGGCCTTCCGATACGCCATCGGAACCCAGCTGCACCGCCAGGCTGTTGGGCGGGCCGTAGGCATACGCCGGATCGTGGCAGCTCGCGCATGCCTGGTTCTTGCCGCCGGACAGGTTCTTGTCGAAGAACATTTTCTCGCCGACCTGGGCCGCAGCGCTCAGCTTGCTCGTGGGCGCCGACCCCGTGGAGCCCGAGGAGCCCGAGGAGCCCGTGCCAGCGTCCGTCGAAGCAGACTGTGACGAGCTCCCGCCCCCGCAAGCGGCCAGTGTCGACAAGATGACATACAGCGCCCCCGCATAAACCTTGCGCATCGCTACTCCCCCCGGCTTTGTTCGATAAAACAGCTGGCGGGGGAGCGGCCGAACCGCTCCCCGCGCAGGCTACTGCTTGATGAATGACACGCTTGCGCGTGCTTACCGTTTAGTGCGTTTTATTACTTCGTCGCCCACAGGTTCTTCTGGGTCGCGTCCGGACCAACTTGCGCGGGATCGCTCACGTCACCCGTCTGGAACTTCTGCGTGTAGCCGGCCGGAATCACGTAGGCGTGGTTCATCGGACGAACCGCGTCGTAGTGCGTGTCGGCGCTGCCAGCGTACTCAGGCAGGTTGGCGATGTTCTGCGCAATGTACGACTCCGTGTACTTCGAACGGTTGGCGTACGAGGTCGGAACAGCCGGGTCGGCCAGCTGGAACATGTCCTGCACCGTGCGCACGAACGAGAAGTGGCTGTACGTATCGCTGTCGGCGACGCCCTTCGGCGCGGTGCCCACGTCTTGCTGGTTGGTCATCAGGACGAAGATCGAGTTGCCATGGCCCTTGTTGCCGTTGCCGTACTTCGCCTGAACCGGAGTCCAGCTGCCGTCCGCGTTCTGCATCTGCGTAGCCTTGCCACCCACGTCCCAGCCGCAGCACGAGCTGCCGGCACCGTTGGACGCGCCATTGCCTTCGTCGAACATGACCACGATGGCAACGTTGCGCTGCTTGTTCTGCCACAGCGGCGAGGCCTTGATCTTCTGCACCACGGCGTTGGTGTAGTAGTCGGCGCGGGTCAGCAGCGCGTGAGCCGGAACGGTACCCGAGGCGGTCGCGCTGTCCTTACAGGTGCCGTCGCTGCCGGCGCCGTGCAGGTCATCACACTGGTCAGGCATGATGAAGTTCAGCGTACCGACGTCGCCCTTGGCCAGGTCGGTGCTGAACTGGTCGACGTTGTAGCCGGTCGGAACCTTGTAGAGCGTGGTGTTGGTCAGGTCGGCCGCGTTCGTGTAGTACTGGGTACCGAAGATCGTGCGGTTGTTCGCGAAGAACTCGGGCTGGTTACGCACGTTCTGATAGGCCATGCCCGGATGGTGCTTGGTCTTGTAGAGCGAACCGGGCATGGCGAACGGCGTGCCCGTCACGGTGATGCTACCGTCCGTCTGGTTGTAGGCCTGCGATACACCCGTGTCACCGAGGCTGTCGGCGCGCGGATCCTGACCCGGGTTCATGGATTCGCTGTAGGTACGCCACGTCAGGCCCGCGCTCGAAATCTGCGTGAACAGGTTCGGCGCGGTCATGATGTTGTGATTGGCGACGGAACCGGTGCCGTCCGTCGAGCACGCCTTGTTGGCGGCCGCCGTGTAATTGGACAGCAGCGATCCAACGGCCACCGTGGCGCCGCCGGCGGTGGTACCGATGATCGGGTCGTTCGGCGTCAGCGCGACGTGGGACGGCAGGGGCTGACCGTCGGAAGCCGTGCCGCCGGCGAAAGCCTTGTCCGTCGGGGCGTTGGCGCCGGCGGCGGCGCAACCCCACCAGTTGTCGTCGCCGATACCGAAGTCGTCGGCGCCGCCCAGGGCGGTGTAGTTCGGCTCGGACGGGCTGCCGGTCGCGAAGTAGGTCGAGAAGTAGTTGCCGTTGGTGATCATCGAGTTGACCGCCGGCATGTACGCCGAACCCTTGACGCGGTTCGTGCTGCTGTTCTCCAGCATGATCACGAAGACGTTGTCGTAACGCGGAATCGCCTCGACATTGAACGCAGCCTGCTGGGCTTGTGCGAAGGTGATCGCCTTACGCGTATCCGTCGGAATGGTTTCGCCAGCGGTGATGCCGGAAACGCCGGTCAGGGTGGGGTCGCCACCGGCAACGGCCAGCGCATCGGGGTACTTGTCGCCACGATCGAGCTTCGTGGTGGCGTACGTGTAGCGGTTCGTCAGTGCGTTTTCTTCGAACAGCACCGCGTACTGCTCGGCGCCGGACAGGGTGTTGGCGTCGGCCAGGACGTCGCCGGCGGGAACCGTCACGGAGGCGTTGTTGAATGCCGGGCCGGACAGACGGGTCGACAGATTAGCCTTCTCGGTCGCGTACTTGGTGCCGTTGGCTTCGACGAGGCGCTGCACTTCGCTCGACATCGGGCTGATCACGACTTTGGTGGCGCCCTGGTCGGCGATCTGGTCGGCCGAAGCGCGCAGGATCAGGTGGCTGGCGACCTTGGCGGCCGATGCCGTGTTGGTGGCCGAGGTCGTGATGTCAGCGACGAGCGGACCCGTGGCGGTCGTGGTCAACGAGAAATGGCCGTTGCTGTCGGTCTTCGCGGAGGCTTCGCCGCTGTCGAGCACACCGTTGCCATTGGCATCGACGAACACGGTGGCGCCAGAGTAGTAGCCGGCCTTCAAGGTCGGGTTGCCGCTCGAGCTGCCCGGGATGAAGGCAGTTGCGGCGACCACGCCCGAGTAAGTCGTGCCGGCGGTCGTGCCACCGTTGTTGTTGCTGGCAGAGGGGCTATCCGAATTTCCGCCGCAAGCTGCGAGCACGCAGGCAGCGGCAACGGACGTTAGACAAAGCGCTGGGCGCATTTTGTGATGCGATGACATTTGGGGACCCTTTGTTAGTTGTATCGGCAACCGCTTGTGTGGGGCAAGACTTAGTACAACGAGCGAATAATATGAAGGGTTTGTGTAACGCGTATGTCTGCTAACGGTAAGGATTGGAGTGTGAACCTGGCTTGGTTCTGATCACATCTTTTCGAACAGCCGCCATGCACGGGCAAGCAACGAAGACGAAAATAAAGCTGAGAACCAACCGTCGCAGTTGTTGCGGGTGCAGCGAAAATGCTCTCAATTCCCCGCTACGATTGAAAAACACTCGGAGTACTTCGCGTGTGCGGTGCAGCATCCGAGTGTGTTGCGGTTTGGACTTTCGAGTCCCGGGTGGTGGCGCATGCGCCGCGTCGGTGGGTCTGATGCGAGCACTGGTGGGGCGAGGCTGAAGAAGCGAGATGACGGGACCGCTATCCGGCGGTGGCTGAGTGCTTTGCCACGGCCTGCTGGAAGTCGCTGCAGGCGGCCCGCGTATGGGGAGTGCTCTCGCGATAAGAGTAACGCAATGGAATACTTCGTTTACCAACGATGACTTACGTTATCGGCGAGTACAAGTGAGCCAAATACCAGCGCGGGATAACGAGGACGCGCTTGCATGACGAATCACTCGTTCGTCGAATCGACCGGCAATTGCGAGTCGCTCTCTCGCACGGGACGCTGCACGGCGCGAACGAGCCCGCTGCCGCCGCCGCCGCAGAAGAACAGATCCGCGCCGTTCGATTCGAGTCCGGAAACGCCCGCGCCGGCCGGCATCTCGACGCGCTCGAGCACCTCGCCGCTGCGCGGATCGAGATGCCGCAGTTCGCTCTCGTCACCTTCCCACGTGCCATGCCATAGCTCGCCGTCGACCCACGTGATCCCGGTCACGAAGCGATTCGATTCAATCGTGCGCAGCACCGCGCCAGTGTCCGGATCGACCTGATAGATTTTTCGTTCGGGATACTGACCGACCCACAGCGAACCTTCGGCCCATGTCAGCCCCGACTGGCCGCCGTCGCCGGGCGCCGCGATCGTCGACAGCACGCGGCCGCTCTGCGGGTCGATCTTCTGGATGCGGCCGTGCGCGATCTGGAACAGGTGTTCGCCGTCGAAGGCCGTGCCCGCGTCGGCGGGCACCGCGATCGAGCGCAGCGTCTCGCCGCTCGCCGGATCGAACGCGTCGAGCCGTTCGCCGGTCGCGATCCACACCTGTCGGCCGTCGTAGGTGACGCCATGCACTTTGTCGACGCCCGTAAAGGGCCCATATTCACGGACGATTCTGGCGGCAGAGCGGTTCATGGTGGCCATCCTAATCATGAAGGGAACGGGGAAGGGAGTAACAAAGCCGTCGCGAATCCGGCCAGGGGCGGCGTCATCCAGCGGCGCGCGCGCCCCTCGCCCACTGGCTGCACCTTGCCGGCCGCGGCGAGCGAGTCGAGTGAGCGCTGCACGGTACGCTGACTCGCGCCGAGCACGAGGGCAAGCGCGGAACTCGACCACGCTTGGCCATCCGACAGAAACGCGAGCAGCGCCGCATGCTCGCCTTCGACCGGCGGCGCCAGCACCACGACCTCGCGCGCGTGACGCGGCGCGAGCGCGAAGCCGCGCGTCGTCGCGCCGACGCTCGCGAGCGTGCCGAGCGCCGTGCGCAGCCGGCCGATCTCGACGCGCAGCCGCGCGCGATGCGATTCGTCGGCGCGTTTGGCGCGGAACGCCCGTGCGACGAGCGCGTCGCGCGGCACGTCGTCGGGCCATGCCTCGCCGAGCATGCGGGCGAGCGCAAACAGCACCGGTCGGCTCGCGAGCGCAACCGCCGCGTTCGCATCGCGGATCGCGTAGCGGCAAGCGTCGACGATCAACGCGCCGCCAGCGCGATTCGAGGTCAACAGCTTCTCGACTTCATCGAGCAGGATCGGTTCTTCTTCGCCATGCGCGATCATGCGCGCCGCCGGTTTGCCCAGTGCCACCGACGCGCATTCGACTTCCGCGATCAACGCCGGAATGCCGGCCTCGCGTGCCGCGCGTCCGGCCCGCGCCAGCGCGGCACGGGCGGCGCTGCTGCGCAAACGCCGCAGCGCGACTCCCGCGACCACCAGTTCATGCGCGGCACGCAGTGCGGGCGGAAACGGCCGGGGATCGAGCGCGGCAAGCTTGCGCTCCGCTTCGTCGAGACGGCCGATCAGCAGCAGACGCCGCGCCGCGAGATACCGCGCATGCGCGGCATTGATGCGATCGCCGTACGCGTCGAGCGTGGCGGTCGCGGCGTCGAGTGTTTTGGCGGGCCACGCGAGATCGCGCGACGCCAGCGCGATCTCCGCTTCGGCGACCACGCATCTCGCGCGCGCCACCGCATGCTGCGCGCCGAACGCACGCGCGGCGTCGCGCACCAGCGCCTTTGCGCGCCCGAAATCGCCGAGCTGCGCCATCGCGATGCCGCGCAGCGCGAGCGCCGGCGCGTCGTCGCGCAACGCGACGTGGTCGAGCGCGCCAAGCGGATCGCCGGCCGCGAGCGCGCGCGCCGCCGCGGAAATCAGCGCGTCCACGGCGTGCGAGTCCGCGCGTAGCACGTCAATGCATCAAGTGAATCCCGCCACACTTGTCACTCCCACCCGATGGATGCCCGGCCCTAATCTAGCACGACCATCAACCGTCACCGACGCCGTCGGGCAAGGGTTCGCGCGGCGCGGCACGACTCACGGAGGTACCCACGATGACTACGCATCCGATCGGAACACGCGAACAGTGGCTCGCCGCGCGCCGCGCGCTGCTCGACGCGGAAAAAGCCCACACGCGACACGGCGACGAGCTCGCGCGACAACGCCAGGCGCTGCCGTGGGTCAGGGTCGACAAGGCCTACCGCTTCGATACCGACCAAGGCAGCGCGTCGCTCGCCGATCTGTTCAAAGGACGTTCGCAGCTGCTCGTCTACCACTTCATGTTCGGCCCCGACTACAAGGCGGGCTGCCCGTCATGCTCGTCGATCGCGGACGGCTTCGCCGGCATCGCCGTGCATCTCGCGCATCACGACGTGATGCTGACAGCGGTGTCGCGCGCGCCGCTCGACAAGCTGCAGACGTACAAGCAGCGCATGGGCTGGACGTTTCCATGGGCTTCGTCGGCAAGCGGCGATTTCAATTTCGACTTCAACGTCTCGTTCACCGAGGCACAGCAGCGCGATGGCGATATCGAGTACAACTACGCACGCAACAGTCACGCAATGGACGTGAGTCCCGCGCCCGAACCGGTCGCGCAGTTCGCGGCGACCTGCGGCACCGACGCGGCCACCTATTCGCGCGACCGGCCAGGCATGAGCGCGTTCGTGCTCGAAGACGGCGTCGTCTATCACACGTACTCGACTTACGCGCGCGGTGTCGATGCGCTGTGGGGCATGTACCAGTGGCTCGATCGCGCGCCGAAGGGGCGCAACGAGACGGGCATCTGGTGGCGCCGTCACGACGAGTACGAGCGGTCATGAGCCCGCTCGTGCGCGCTGTCTGCACGAGCGGGCAGCGCCTTGTCACACGGCGCGCGGCGCGCTCATCGCAGCGCGTGTTCGTCGGCGTCTGCGCACTGGTGTTCGGCGCGAGCGTCGCGGCGACATTGGCCCACGGCGCGTCGATGGCGGCGATGGGCGCGTTGCCGATGCCCGGCGGCTGGTCGATGTCGACGCTGTGGATGCCGACCTGCGGGCGCACGTGGGCCCGCGCCGCGGCATCGTTCATCGGCATGTGGATCGTGATGATGGCGGCGATGATGCTGCCGTCGTTGATGCCGACGCTGCTGCGCTATCGCGACGCGATCGGCTCGCGCGCAAGTGCGGAGCGACTGGCCCTGCTGACGATGCTCGTGAGTGGCGCGTATGCGGTCGTATGGACGGCGCTCGGCGTGGCCGTGTTTGCACTGGGCGCGTCGCTCGCGGCGCTCGAGTTGCGGTGGCCAGCGCTCGCGCGTTCGATGCCGCTGGCGGTCAGCGTGGTCGTATTGCTCGCGGGCGCGTTGCAGTTCAGCACATGGAAAGCCCGCCGCCTCGCCTGCAGCCGCACGACACCCAGCCTTCCCGCCGATGCGCCGAGCGCGTGGAGATACGGTCTGCGCATCGGCATCGATTGCGCCGGTTGCTGCGGGGGTCTCACGGCGATTGTGCTGGTCGTCGGCATGACGGATTTGCGCTTGATGGCCGCCGTGACGGCCGCCATTACGGCCGAGCGACTTGCGCCGGACGGCGCACTCGTCGCCCGGGCGAGCGGCGCCATAGCCGTCGCCGGCGCGGGCTTGCTGTTCATCAAGGCCCTATCAGCCGGCTGACTCATGCGCGCCAGCTGTCGCGGATCGCTTCGCAAATCGACGCTCGACGGCCTTGCTCTCTCATTATTGTTTTGGTTTCAGAAACAGTGAGTTCAGAAATTAGGTATTTACCCTACTTTCCGCTCCCCCTAGACTGTCATCACTGCTGCAAACCAATGGTTTCGCAGCCTAACAAGACAAAACCTGGAGGTAGTAAAAATGAAATCGCTCGTTCAAGCTGTCGTTATCGCCGCTACCCTCGCTGCTCCGGTTGCCGTTTTCGCTCAATCGAACCAGCCGCTGACCCGCGCGCAAGTCCGTGAAGAGCTGGCTCAGATCGAAAAAGCCGGCTACAACCCGGCACGTTCGAACCCGAACGAATATCCGTCGAACATTCAGGCTGCCGAAGCCCGCGTCGCGGCGCAAAACACCGCGGTCGGCGGCGTGACCAGCGGTTCGTCGCAGCAAGGTCACGCAGCGCAGTAAGGCGTTGCAGGTTGGCAAGTTGCTGTTGATGTAGCTGTACCTGCCGGAGCGCTCGGCTTGGCGCTCTCGCAGCTTCCCCTACTGGCCCGCCATCGCGACTGAATGCGATGGCGGGCCAGTTCCGTTTTGGGGAGCTCTGTTAGTTCTGCGTCAGACCGCGCCCGGGTTGATATACGCGGTCTTCACCGACGTATAGAACTCGCGGGCGTAGGCGCCCTGCTCGCGCGGACCGTAGCTCGACCCCTTCCGCCCGCCAAACGGCACGTGATAATCGACCCCCGCCGTCGCGGTGTTGACCATCACCATGCCGGCCTGCACATGGCGGCGGAAATGACTCGCGTACTTCAGCGATGTCGTGCAGATGCCGGCCGACAACCCGAACTCGGTGCCGTTGGCAACCGCGAGCGCTTCCTGGTAGTCCTTGACCTTGATGACCGACGCCACCGGCCCGAATACCTCTTCACGGTTGATGCGCATAGCCGGGGTCGTCTCCGTGACCAGCGCCGGCGCGAGGAAATAGCCGCGCGTCGAGCCTTCGACGCGTTCGCCGCCGAACACCGTGCCGCCCTCTTCGCGCGCGATCGCCAGATAGCGCTCGTCCTGTGCCAACTGCTTGTCGTCGACGACCGGGCCGATGTGCGTGCCGTCCGCGAGCGCATCGCCGACCTTCAGCGCGCGCATGCGCGCCTTCATGCCGTCGATGAAGCGGTCATAGATCCCCCCGGTCACGATCAGCCGGCTCGACGCCGTGCAACGCTGGCCCGTCGAGTAGAACGCGCCGTTGATGCACGCTTCGATCGCAACATTGAGATCGGCGTCGTCGAGCACGACCATCGGGTTCTTGCCGCCCATTTCCAGCTGGAATTTCTTGCCCGAATCGAAGCACTTCGCGCCGATCGCGCGGCCCGTCGAAACGGAACCGGTGAAGCTGATCGCATCGACATCCGGCGACGACACGAGCGACTCGCCAACCACCGAACCGCGCCCCATCACGAGGTTGATCACCCCCGCCGGCGCGCCCGCCTCGGCGATGATCTTGACCAGCTCCCACGTGCTGTCCGGCACCAGATCGGCCGGCTTGATCACGACCGTGTTGCCGTACGCAAGCGCCGGCGCGATCTTCCACGCCGGAATCGCAATCGGAAAATTCCACGGCGTAATCAGGCCGACCACGCCAACCGGCTCACGCGTCATTTCGACCGTCATGCCCGGCCGCACCGACGGCATCACTTCGCCGCCGACGCGCAGCGCTTCGCCCGCGAAGAACTTGAAGATCTGCCCGGCGCGGCCCACTTCGCCGATCGCCTCGGGCAGCGTCTTGCCCTCTTCACGCGCGAGCACCTTGCCGAGCTCCGCCTTGCGCGCGAGGATCGCGCTGCCCGCCTGGTCGAGCACGTCGAAGCGCTGCTGCGGCGTGGACAACGACCACTGCGCGAAGGCCTTGCGCGCGGCGCTGATCGCGCGATGCGTCTGCTCGGCGTCGGCTTGCGCGAATTCGCCGATCACGTCGTCGAGATTCGACGGATTGACGTTGCGCGACACGCTCGCGCCGTCGACCCACTGTCCGTCGATGTAGTTTGCGAACTGACTCATGTCCTGATTCTCCTTTCGAAAATTGCAGCGACAATCCGGTTATTCAGCAACGAGCAGGCCACGGGCCGCGAGATTGCGATAGAGCGCGCGCACGCCGAACGTCCACGGCTCGATTTCGGTGGACAGGCGCACCGTGTTGGTCAGCGCGCCGAGCTGCGGCGTCGAAATCGTCACGCGATCGCCGAGGTGGTGGGTGAAGCCGCCGCCGGGCGCGTCGCGGTCCTTGATCGGCGAGAACATCGTGCCGAGGAACAGCATGAAGCCGTCCGGGTACTGGTGGTGGCGGCCGCAGGTCTGCGCGACGAGGTCGGCCGGGTCGCGGCTGATCTCGCTCATGTGGCTCACGCCGTCGAGCGCGAAGTCGTCGTCGGCGCCTTCGACGCGCAGCGACACGCTCGCCGCGCGCACCGAGTCGAGCGAGAAGGTGTCGTCGAACAGCCGCACGAATGGGCCGATCGCGCACGAGCCGTTGTTGTCCTTGCACTTGCCGAGCAACAGCGCCGAGCGGCCTTCGATGTCGCGCAGGTTCACGTCGTTGCCGAGCGTCGCGCCGACGATGCCGCCGCGGCTATTCACCGCGAGCACGATCTCCGGCTCCGGGTTGTTCCACACCGACGCGGCGAGCAGACCGACGTCCACGCCGAAGCCGACTGCCGACATCGGCTGCGATTTCGAAAATACTTCGGCGTCCGGACCGATGCCGACTTCCATGTATTGCGACCACGCATCGCGACGCTCGAGCTCGGCCTTCAGCTTCATCGCCGCTTCCGATCCCGGCTTGATCTTCGACAGATCGGTGCCGATCGTCGACGCGATCGTCTCACGCACTTCCTTCGCCTTCGCCGGATCGCCGCCGGCCTGCTCCTCGATCACGCGCTCGATCAGGCTCACCGCGAACGTGACGCCGCAGGCCTTGATCGCCTGCACGTCGCACGGCGCGAGCACGCGCACGGCCGGTGCGCTCGCGCCCGGCAGATTCGCCTCGATCAGTTGCGCAACCGGCCCGAGCGGCACGCCCGGCGCGCTGCGCGCAAATTGCGCGGCATCGTCGCGCTCGAACAGGTCGGCGGTAGTCGGCACGACCGCGGTGATGTCGAACACCTCGCCGCCGCGCACGACGACCACGCACGGTCCTTCATGCTGTTCGGTCTTGCGCCACACGCGGCCGATCAGCAGTGCGTCGTTCAGATCGCCGGGAAGAAAGCTGGAGGGGAAAGTTGCGGACATGGGATGGGCTCTTTCGGATAAGTGGGAAAGCGGGCAAGGCCGGGCGTCGCGTTGCGTGCGAAGCCCGGCCTTGTCACCTGCAGGTCAATGCGAATGCCGTGGGTTGCCGCGCTCGGCAATCACCTTCAGATACAGCGTCGCCGGTTCGAGGCAGCCGCCGGTCGAAAGCTGGCCGACCGTCTTGCGATACAGCTCCTGCCACGGCGTTTGCGCGGGCGGAATCTCGAAGTGCACGGTTTCGCGACGTCGCGCGAGTTCCGCTTCGTCCACCAGCACTTTGACGCTACGCGAATTCAGATCGACGCGGATGCGGTCGTTCGTGCGCAATAGCGCAAGGCCGCCGCCCACCGCCGCTTCCGGCGACATGTTCAGAATCGACGGGCTCGCCGACGTGCCGCTCTGACGGCCGTCGCCGAGCGTCGGCAGCGACGTGATGCCCTGGCGCACGAGCGCCGCCGGCGGCGCCATGTTGACGACCTCGGCGCTGCCCGGATAGCCGACCGTACCCGTGCCGCGAATCACGAGGATGCAATGCTCGTCGATTTCAAGCGACGGGTCGTTGATGCGCGCGTGATAATCCTCGGGGCCGTCGAACACGATGGCGCGCGCTTCGAAGCTGTTTTCTGCGCCTGGCTCGCTCAGGTAGGTCTTGCGGAACGCATCGCCGACCACCGACATCTTCATGATCGCGCTGTCGAAGAAGTTGCCGGACAGCACCATGAAGCCCGCGCCGTGCTTCAGCGGATCGTCGGTCGTCTTGATGACCTCGCGATCCGGCGCGGGTGCGGCGGCCGCGATTTCGCCCATCGTGCGGCCCGACACGGTCAGGCAATCCTCGTGCACGAGGCCGCCTTTCGCGAGCTCGCGCATCACGGCCGGTACGCCGCCCGCGCGATGGAAGCTCTCGCCGAGATATTCGCCGGCGGGCATGCAGTTGACGATCAGCGGCACCTGCTCGCCGACGCGCTGCCAGTCTTCGAGACTCAGCTCGACGCCCATGTGCCGCGCAATCGCGATCAGATGCGGCGGGCAGTTGGTCGACGCGCCGAGCGCCGATGCGACGACGATCGCGTTTTCGAACGCTTCTTTCGTCATGATCTTCGACGGCCGCAGGTCCTCGCGCACGAGGTCGACGATGCGCTTGCCGGTCGCGTAGGCCATCTGGCCGCGCTCGCGGTAAGCAGCCGGAATGCTCGCGCAGCCGGGCAGCGACATGCCGAGCGCTTCGGCGAGGCTGTTCATCGACAGCGCGGTGCCCATCGTGTTGCAGTGACCGATCGACGGCGACGACGCGGTAGTCAGCTCCATGAAGCCTTCGTAGTCGATCTCGCCGGCCGCCAGCAGATTGCGTGCATGCCAGATCACGGTGCCCGACCCGACGCGCTTGCCGTCGTGCCAGCCGTCGAGCATGGGACCGCCGGACAGCACGATCGCCGGCATATCGACGGTGGCCGCCGCCATCAGGCACGCGGGCGTGGTCTTGTCGCAGCCGGTGGTCAGCACGACGCCGTCGAGCGGGAAGCCGTGCAGGATTTCGACGAGGCCCAGATACGCGAGATTGCGATCGAGCGCTGCGGTCGGCCGGCGGCTCTGCTCGGCGAGCGGATGCACCGGAAACTCCATCGGAATGCCGCCCGCGTCGCGAATACCGGCCTTCGTGCGCGCCGCGAGCTCGATGTGATGCCGGTTGCACGGCGCGAGATCGCTGCCGGTCTGCGCGATGCCGATGATCGGCCGGCCCGACTGCAGCTCTTCGCGCGTCAGACCGTAGTTCATGAAACGCTCGACGTACAGTGCCGTCATATCCGCATGCGAGGGATCGTCGAACCATTCCTGGCTGCGCAGCCGGCGCGGGGTGGATGCTGACATGATGCGTGTCTCTCTGTCTGGGTGAGGGTTTCTTATGCGTGCTCTGCGTGTTTCTGTGCCCGCGCTGTCTCGCGGCCGGGGCCGCTGCCTTCATTCGAGGCGGCCCGCGTCAGCATCGTGCGCGGCACGAGCAGGATCAGCACGCAACTGACCAGCAGACACGCACCGAGTGCGTAAGTGCCGTTGTTGATGTCGCCGGTCAAATCTTTCGCTACGGCGGTGATCATCGAACCGGTAAAGCCGGACAGATTGCCGATCGCGTTGATCATCGCGATGCCGGCCGCCGCGGCGGCGCCCGACAGCAGCTGTCCCGGGAACGTCCAGTAAATCGGCATCAGCGCAAGGATGCCGGCGGTGGCGATCGTCAGAAACGTGATCGCCCACACCACATGATGCGCCAAAGCCGCACTCATGATCAGACCGATTCCGCCGATCAGCGCGGGAATCGCCGCATGCAGGCGCCGCTCACCGGTTTTCTTTGAATGCGCCGTGCCGGCGAACCTCGCCGTGACGTTACCGGTAACATTTCTGACTGTGGATGTTACGCCCGGCTTATGGTCCGGGCAACCAAGGGATATCCCTGAGCTGTTTAATTAAGGGTAGTTCGAGGTGTTCGCGGCTTGCGAATTCAGCGTCGCCCCGCTGATGCTCGCAGCGTGCCCTCTACGCGCTATCGCGTGCAATCACCGTGAAATCGATCTTCACCGCTTTCCTGCGCTGCACCTCGCCCGCTTCGCGATCGGCGAGCGCCGCGAGCAGCGTTTCGCCAGCGCGCAGGCCGATGCCGTACGCGTCGACCGACACCGTCGTGATGCTCGGCTGACAGCACCACGACACCTCGAAGTTGCCGAACCCGGCGACCGCGATGTCGCCCGGCACCGACAGCCCGCGCCGGTGACACTCCATGATCGCGCCGAACGCCGACATGTCGCTCACGCACATCACGGCCTCGGTATCGGGCCACGTGTCGAGCAATGCGCCGATCGCCGGTGCGCCGTGGCTCATCGTGATCGGCGAATCGCCGAGCCGGATCACGCGCGGCTCGCCGAGGCCGAGCGCCTTGATTTCGGCGACGTAGCCGCGCATCCGGTCGTGCCCGCGCCGGTCGCGCTCGCTGGCACCCGCGATGAAGCCGATCCGCCGATAACCGCGCTCGTGCAGATGCCGGACCATCGCGCGCGCCGCCGCCGAGTTCGAAAAGCCGACAACCGTATCGATTGGATCGCTGGGCAAATCCCACATTTCGACGACCGGAATGCCGGCGCGCTGCAACAGCATGCGCGTCGCCTCGGTGTGCCGGCCGCCCGTCAACGCGACGCAGCGCGGCTGGTGGCGCAGCATCGAGCGCACCAGCAGTTCTTCCTGTTCCAGACGGTAGTCCGTGTCGCCGAGCAGCAGTTGCAGACCGTGCGGGCCCAGCGCGGCATTCAGTCCGCGCACGGTGTCGGAGAAGTTCGAGCTGGACAGCGACGGCACCAGCACCGCGACGAACGCCGAGCGTCCCGACGACAGCGCGCCCGCCGCCGCATCGGCGACGTAGCCGAGTTCGTCGATGACCTTCTGCACGCGTTCGCGAGTCGCCTGCGACACGTTGCGGCCGGCGAGCACGCGCGACACGGTCATCTTCGAGACGCCCGCGCGTTCGGCAACATCGGACATGCGGGGCGGGACTGGCGGCCTGGACGTCATGATAGGTATCGGGGCGAATGCGCGAAAGTCATGGAACGCACATGATAGCGGGCCGCTCCTTGCGGAGCGACCAGGCAACGTCAGGGTTGCGTTTTGCGGCCTGTCCTGTCGCTGTGTTTTTGTCGTCTAGCGCTCGAAGCCCACCGTGCAGCGCGCCTGAGCCTGCCCCGCCACCGGCGCGCGGAACGAGAACAGCCCGCCCGCCTGCGGCTGATGCTGGCGCTCGACCGCCGTCAGTCCCTTCCATGCGGTCGACACATAGACGGTTTGCAGATCGTCACCGCCGAACGCGAGCTTCGTCACGTTCGCGCACGGCAACGGCACCTGATCGACCAGCTCGCCCGCCGGCGAGTAACGCTCGATCCGCCAGCCGCCGAACAGCGCGATCCACACGAAGCCGTCGGCGTCGACGGCCATGCCGTCGGGATGGCCGTCGCCGGAGATGGCGGCGAAGATGCGCTTGCCCGACAGCGTGTCGTCCGCGGCGACGTCGAAGGCATAAACCACGCGCCGCATCGTGTCGTTGTGATACAGCGTGCGGCCGTCCGGGCTCATCGCCGGGCCGTTCGTGATCACGTAGTCGTCGTCCTGCGCGATTGCCGCGCCTTGCTCGTTCACGCGATACAGCGTGCCGCTCGGCGCCTCTTCCGCATCGTCCATCGAGCCGAACCACAGGCGTCCCCGTGCATCGACGAAACCGTCGTTGAGGCGGTTGCCCGGCAGATGCGGTTCGACCTCGGCGAGCTTGCTGAACTCACCGCTCGCCGGATCGAAGCGATGCAAGCCGGATGGCAGCCCGCATACGAACGTGCCGTCCGCGAGCGGCGCCAGAAAACCGGGCTGGTCGGGCGCCTGCCACGTCCGCTGCTCGCCGGTCGCGACGGACAGCCGATGAATCCGGCGCCCCTTGATATCGACGAAATACACCGCGTTTTCGGCGGCCTGCCATAGCGGCCCTTCGGCCAGTTCGGCGCCGACCGCCCATACGCACGCTGGGACCGGCATGCTCATTCTCCGTACCACCCTGCGTCGACGAAGTAATCGCGGCCGGAGCAGCGTGACGCGTCGTCGGAGGCGAGGAACAGCGCCATACGCGCGACGTGCTCGGGCTCGATGCGCAGTTGCAGACATTGACTCGCGACGACCTTCGCTTCGCTCTCAGCCGATTGCCACAGCTGCATCTGCCGCGGCGTCTTCACCGCCCCGGGGATGATGCAATTCACGCGGATGCCCGAGCTGCCCAGATCACGCGCGAGACCACGCGTGAGCCCTTCGATGCCGGCCTTGGCGGTCATATAGATCGCGAGGTTCGGCAGCGCGAGATGCCACGACACCGAGCCCAGATTCAGGATCACGCCGCGCCCCGCGCGACGCATACCGTTCGCGGCGGCCTGCGCGCAGAAGAACTGGTGGCGCAGATTCACCGCGATACGGTCGTCCCAGTAACTCGCGGTGAGCTCGCCGATTTCGTGCCGGTCGTCGTTGCCGGCGTTGTTGACGAGCACGTCGATCGGGCCCACCGCATCGACGATGTCGGCGAACGTGTTTTCGATCGCGTCGACATTTTTCAGGTCGCAGCGGCGGAACAGCGGCGGATGCTTCGCGTGGCGAAGCGTTTCCTGCAGCGCGAGCGAACCGTGCTCGGCGACGTCGAGGAAGAACACGCGCGCGCCTTGCTGCGCGAAGGCCTCGACGATCGCGGCGCCGATCCCGCTGCCGCCGCCGGTCACGACGATGGTTTTGTCCGACAGACTTGGATAGGTTGCGTACGACATCAGATTTTCCACTTGTTACGAGTAGGACCACACACAGGACGGCGCTCGCCGCCCTGACCCGCCGCTTAGGCCACGATCTCGACCTCGCTCAGCATGCGCCAGTTGCGTTCGAGCGTTCTCGTCGCGGAGCCCGCGACGGCGACCGTGCCGCTCAGATGAATGTCGCGGCTCGAGCTGCCGACCAGCAGATCGAAGTCACCGGGCTCGACGATACGCTCGCCGCACGCGTCGGTGAAGTTCAGCATGTCGACCGGCAGTTTCACGCGCACACGCGCCGACGCACCGGCCGCGAGCGGCACGCGCGCAAACGCCTTCAGCTCGCGGACCGGCCGCGCGACCGACGCGTGCCGGTCGTGCACGTAGATCTGCACGATCTCGGTGCCGTCGCGCGCGCCGATGTTGTCGACCGTGAAGCTCAACTCGATCGTACCGTTTTCGATCGACACTTCGCTGTGCGCGAGCGCGAGATCGCCGTAACGGAACTGCGTATAGCCGAGACCGAAACCGAACGGATAGCGGCAGCCGAAATGGTATGCAATCGGCGTTCCCGCGCTCTTCAGACGATGGTTATACACGTACGGCACGGCGCCCGCGCTCTTCGGCGCCGACAGCGGCAGACGGCCGCTGAAATTGGCGCGGCCCACCAGCAGATCGGCCAGCGCCTCGGCGCCACGCTCGCCCGGCGCGAACGCCATGATCTGCGCGGCGATGCGGTCTTCGAGGCCGCCGAGATTGTACGGACGGCCGCCCGTCATCACGACGACCGTCGGCGTGCCGCTATCGACCACTGCCTGCAGCAACGCCTGCTGCACACCCGGCAGGTCGAGGCTGTCGGTATCGGACCCTTCGCCGACCGTGCCGGACTGGAACAGGCCCGCCAGATCGCCGACGAACACCAGCGCGACGCCCGCTTGCCGGGCGGCTTCGACCGCGGACGCGATGCCGTCGGTGTCCTTGCTGATCAGCTCGTCGCAATGCGCGTCGCCGGTCAGATCGAGCGACACGTCGCCCGGGAACACCGGCGCGCCCGCGCGGCGCTCCTTGATGATGTCGCAACCCTGCGCGTGAATTACGCGCTCGTCGCCGAGCAACGCTCGCAGCGAACGCAGCGGCGTCGCGATCGAAGCAGTGGACTGCTCGCCGCTGTTGATCAGGTGCACCGGGAAGCTGTAGCCGGCGAGCAGCGCGAGCGGATCGTCGGCGGTCGGGCCGATCACCGCGATCTTTTCCGGGCCGTGCGCGTCGAGCGGCAGCACGTCGCCTTGATTGCGCAGCAGCACCGCCGATTCGAGCGCGACCTGATATGCGGTATCGCCCGCGGTCGCGCTTTTCACGTCGACGCGTTCGGGATCGACGTACGGATTCTCGAACAGGCCGAGCCGGAATTTCACGCGCAGCACGCGCGAGACGGCGGTGTCGATCGTCGCTTCGCTGATCTCGTTGCGCTCGAGCGCTTCCTTCAGATGCACCGCGCACTCGTGACCCGGCAGCTCGACGTCGAGGCCGGAGTTGAACGCGAGGGCTGCGGCCGACGCGCTGTCGCGCGCCACCGCATGATGGCTGAACAGCAGGTCGACGCCCGCGTAATCGGCGACGACGAGACCGTCGAAGCCCCATTTCTCTCGCAGCGTGTCGTGCAGCAGCGCGCGATCGCCATGACAGGGTACGCCGTCGACGTCGTGATAGGCGGGCATCACCGAGCCCGCGTTCGCAAGCTTCACGGCCATTTCGAAAGGCAGCATGAACACGTCGTTGAGCTCACGCGGACCGACATGCACCGGCGCATGATTGCGGCCGCCTTCGCTCGCCGAATGACCGACGAAATGCTTGAGCGTCGCGAGCAGATCGCGCTGTTCGCCCTGCAGGCCCTTCACGTAATGACACGCGAGCACGCCAACCAGATACGGGTCTTCGCCGAGCGTCTCCTCGGTGCGGCCCCACCGCGGGTCGCGCGACACGTCGAGCACCGGCGCGAGCCCCTGATGACAGCCGATCGAGCGTGCCTGCTCGCCGATGATCGTGCCCACTTCGCCGACCAGTTGCGGATTCCACGTCGCCGCATAGTTCAACGGCGACGGGAACAGCGTCGCGTCCTTGATCATGAGCCCGACGAGGCATTCCTCGTGTGACATCACCGGAATGCCGAGGCGCGTGTCTTCGACCATCTTGCGCTGCAGCTCGTTGAGCGCGCGTACGCCTTCTTTCGGATCGACCGTATGCGTGCCGAGCGGACGCGTGATCTGGCCGAGGCCATGCTGCAGGATCTCGTCGACCGTGATCTGGTTGGCGCTCTGCGCGAAATCGATGCTACGCGCCTTGTGATTGCCATCGGCCGACAGCTTCAGCCACGCGGCGTGAAGCTGCGCAATCTTTTCGTCGAGTGTCATGCGCGCGAGCAGATCGGCCACGCGCTCTTCCACGGCTGCCGCTGGATTGCGGTAGAGCGGGACCTCACTTTGGCGAAGCAACATCGAAAACTCCTTTTTTTTATCCTGGTGTACGAAGCGCATGAAGCGCCGACAAATCCGTTGTTTCTGACAAGCGTGCGGCATGGCGTTGCTTCAGCCCGGATGCCATCCCTTCTATTTCAGATGCCTTTCCAGACTTCGCAGTCCTGCTAATCGATCGAACGCAGCCGCGACTCGAATTCGCCGTGTTTGATCGGCTACGGGTCGTTCGTTGCGTCTAGCGACCCGATGCAATGGGACCGCGCCTGCTCGCGTCGTGCAAGCAGCGCGATCGCAAGCGGATCAGTGCAGACGCGGCAGCGCGAAATCCTTGTCGTCGAACACGTGGCACGCGTGCGGTGCGAACGCCAGTTCGACGCGTTCGTCGTGCGTCACGCCACCGTCGCCGGGCAGCTTGGCGATCATCGTGTTGCCGTCGCGCACGCCACCGTCCACATGCACGTAGCTGTGCTCGCCCATCCGTTCGACCAGGCGCACGGCGCAGCGGATTGTCTGCACGCCGGCCTGCGCCGACGGCAGGGCAAGATGCTCCGGCCGGACGCCGAGCGTGACCTGCGAACCGACGCGCTGCCTGCGGCCGTCGACCTCGGCGCGCACGCGCTCTCCCGTGGTCAGCTCGACCTGAATGCCCTTGTCGTCGACCGCGAGCACCGTGGCCGGCATGAAGTTCATCTTCGGCGAACCGATGAAGCCAGCGACGAAGCGGCTCTTCGGCCGGTGGTACAGATCGAGCGGCGCGCCGATCTGCGCGATGCTGCCGTGCTTTTCCATGTCCGCGCCGGCGTGCAGCAGCACGATCTTGTCGGCGAGCGCCATCGCTTCGATCTGGTCGTGCGTGACGTACACCGCGCTCGCGCGGTTGAACTCGCGATGCAAACGGGCGATTTCGGTGCGCGTCTGCACGCGCAGCGCGGCGTCGAGATTCGACAGCGGCTCGTCGAACAGGAACACGCCCGGCTCGCGCACGATGGCGCGCCCGATCGCCACGCGCTGGCGCTGGCCGCCGGACAGCGCAGCGGGGCGGCGTTCGAGGTAGCTGTCGAGTTGCAGTGCGGCAGCGGCGCTGCGCACCTTCTTGTCGATGGTGGCTTTATCGACCTTCGCCTGACGCAGGCCGAATGCCATGTTCTCGTACACGCTCATATGCGGATAGAGCGCGTAGTTCTGGAACACCATCGCGACCTGGCGTTTCGCGGGTTCGACGTTGTTCATCAGTTGACCGTCGATGCGCAGTTCGCCGTCGGTGATCGATTCGAGACCGGCGATCATGCGCAGCAGCGTGGACTTGCCGCAGCCCGACGGCCCGAGGAACACGCAGAATTCGTCCCTGCCGACTTCGAGGTTGGCGTCGCGGATCACCGAGTTACCGCTCGTATAGGACTTCTGTACGTTAGTGAGAGAGATGCTTGCCATATCGTTTATGCGAAGTTCGGTGTGCGGGCCACTTTGGTCCACACGATTCGAGGTGAGGTGCGATGCGGATCAGCCCTTGAGCGAGCCGGCCATCATCCCCTTGATCACGCGCTCCTGACCGAACGCGTAGGCAACGATCAGCGGCAACGACGTGAGAACGAGGACAGACAGCATCGAGGGTATGTTCGACGCGTATTGCCCCATGAAGTCCCAAATCGCGAGCGGCAGCGTACGGTGCTCGGCCGTCGACGTGAGCATGTACGCGAAGATGAACTCGTTCCACAGACCAATGCCGTTGAAGATCGTCACGGTGGCGAGCCCCGGTGCCGAAAGCGGGAAGAAAATACGCCAGAAGATGCGGAACGGACTGCAGCCGTCGAGCTGCGCCGCTTCTTCGAGCTCGCGCGGAATCTGGCGCATGAACTCGGTCAGGATGAAGATCGACACCGGCAGACTGAGGGCCACATAAGGGCCGAGCAGCGCGAACGCGGTGTCGTAAAGGCCGAGGTTGCGCGTGAGCAGATAGATCGGCACGAGCGTCGCATGCAGCGGCACGATCATGCCGGCGACCACCAGACCGAACAGCGTCTTGTTCAGCGAGAAGCGCAAGCGCGCAAACACGTAGGCCGCCATCGCACTGATGATGACGATCAGCAGCACCGACACGCCCACCGTGAACACGCTGTTACGGAAATAAGTGAAAAACGGCCCCTGCAGCACAGCCGCGTAGTTACCCCAATACAGGCGGCTCGGCGGCGCCCACACTGACGTCGCGAAGGTCTCTTCCTGGCTCTTGAAGCTCGATGCGACCATGAAGAGAAACGGAATCGTCGTGACGGCCAGCCAGATCAGTGCCAGCAGAGGAACCCCCACGCGGGGGAAGCGTAGTTTCTTGTTCATGGTTCAGACCTCGGTTGCATAACGGCGGGTGAAGTACATCGACACCGCCGCCACCGTGATGACGATAAGGAACATCGCCGAGCCGATGGTGCTGCCGTAGCCGAGTTGAAACGAACTGAACACCGTGCGATACATGTAGGTGGCCATCACCTCGGACGAGCCTTCGGGGCCGCCACCGGTCATGACGAAGACGAGATCGAAGTAACGCAGCGACCCGAGCACCGACAGCAGCACAGCGGTGCGCACCGTGCCTTGCAGGTGCGGCAGCTTGATGCGCCAGAAAATGGTCCACTCGGATGCGCCGTCGAGGAGCGCAGCCTCGTTGACCTCGGCCGGCATCGACGAGAGGCCGGCGAGAAACAGAATCATGTAGAAAGGCGCGTTCTGCCAGATGATCACGGCGATGGTCGCAGCCAGCGAAAAATGCGGATCGCCCAGCCAGTCCTTCGCGAGGCCATCAAGCCCGAATGCCTGCAGCGCGACGTTGATCGGACCGAAATTCGGATCGTAGATTTGCTTGAACAGCACACCGATCGCCACGCTCGACATCAGCAGCGGCAAGAAATAGAGAACCTTGAGCAAGCGCGAGCCACGACCGGCCTTCTCCAGCAGCACGGCGAGCGCGAGCGCGATCGGAAGCTGGACGACGATCGACGCGACAGCAAGAATCACGTTGTTCTTCAGCGATTGCCAGAACACCATGTCGTGCGCGAGCCGCGCCCAGTTCGCGAGCCCGATATAACGGGCAGTGTTGCCGAGGCCGTTCCAGTCGAGCAGCGACAGCCGCAGGCTGGAGACGAGCGGATAAAGCAGGAACACGGCCAGCAGCAGCAGCGACGGCGCAAGAAACACAACCGTGACGAGCGTTTGCGATGAAAATCTCAGCCGGCGTTCGGGTGTAGCGGAAAGTGCGATATTCACGGGCTTGTATGCCGACCGGCACCTCGCGGTGCCGGTCGGACTTTTCTTTAAGACTGGAGATCAGCCGCCCTTCTTCGAAGCGGCTTCCATTTGCTGCGCAGCAGCCTCGGGCGTCAGCGACAGACCGAACAGTGCTTGCGTCGTGTCCTTGTGCAATTCACCGAGGGCCGGCGGCAGTGCCTGGTCGTACCAGAGCTGCACGCTCGGAGCGGCGGCAAGCATTTGCTGCAGACGCTGCGTGAACGGATCGTCGATCTTGACGTGATTGACCGGCGGGAGCTTGTGGTCATCCGACGCGCGAGCCTGCATCGCCTGCTCGTCGGTCAGTGCCTGGATCAGCTTGAACGCTGCGTCCGGCGTCTTGCACTCGGTCGAGATGCTGAGGAAGCCGTCGCCGACCGTGCCGATCAGGTCGCGCGGATCACCCTTGCCACCCGGCACGCTCGGGAACGCGAAGAAGTCGAGATCCTTCGAGAACGTCGGATTTTCGTTCGCGATCGTCGAAGCTTCCCAGGCGCCCATCAGCTCCATGGCAGCCTTGCCCGTGTACAGCAGGCGGCGCGAGGCGCCCGAGTCGTAATCGAGACCGTTGATGCCCGGTGCGAACGCGCCAGCCTTCACGAGTTCCTGAATGCGCTTGCCGGCTTCGACGAACGCCGGATCTTCGAAGCCCTTGCCCTTGCCTTCGATCGCGTCCTTCACGACTTGCGGACCGCCGATACGGTCGACGAGGTACATGTAGTACATCGAACCGGTCCACTTGTTCTTGTTCGCGAGCGAGAACGCTGCAACGTTGTGCGACTTCAGCACTTCAACGACGTGCATCAGTTCATCCCACGTCTTCGGCGGCGTGATGCCGTACTTCCTGAACACTTCCTTGTTGTAGAAGATCACTGCGGCCGCCGCGTTTTCGGCGGCAACACCGTAGGTCTTGCCGTCGAACGTCGTGACATTCCATGACGCTTGCATGAAGCGGCTGCGGTACGCCGGATCCTTCTCCAGGTACGGCGTGAGGTCGGCGATCTGGCCGGATTTCACGTACTCGTGCAACCCGCCGCCGCCCCAGTTCTCGAACACGCACGGCGGCTGGTTCGCGCCGAAAGCGACCTTCAGCTTAGTCTTGTACGCCTCGTTCAGGACGTGCGAATTCTCGACCTTGTAGCCCGGAACCGCCTTTTCGAATCGATCCGACGCGTCGCGAATGATCTTGCTCGACGACGCATTGGTCTGCTGGTCCCATACCGTGATCGTTTTGGAGTCCGCCGCTACGGCGTTCGAAACAACTGCAGACAACGAAAACAGCAGCGCCGTCGCGCCGATGATGGACCGCGCTTTAAACAAAGCCGGGTACGCCATGGGTGTGTCCCCTCTTCTGGATTTATAAGAAATCACTAAAACATTAACGTTAGCCTTAACGTTAGTGAATGTTAGGTCGATGCGTGAAGTAAGGCTATGCGGGATTTTACCTGGTCCCGGCGGGGCTGCGACGCAACTGCCGGATAAGATGGACCGATTGTGGGAAAGCTGAAATATAAAGGGTTCTGCTAGAATAACGACTACATAAACGTTATCGCTAACGCGATTAGCGAGTCGACCCATCCAATGACCTCTCGCACACCTTCGACCCGCATGGCAAGACAGACCCCAACGCTTGAGCACGTTGCCAAGCTTGCCGGGGTGTCCCAGATGACCGCGTCGCGCGCTCTCAACGGCCGTCCAGGCGTGTCGCGCGAAACCCGCGACGAAGTCCTGAGAATCGCGTCGGACATCGGTTACGTCGTCAACCGCACCGCGCAGAAACTGTCGGGCGGCCGCAACGGCATCATCGGCATCATCACGCCGACACTCGACACGCAATTCTCCAGCGAACTGATTCTCGGCGCGGGCCGCGCGGCGCGTGGCGCAGGCTGCGAGATGCTGGTCTACACCGTGTTCGACGAAGATCGTCATACGCATCACGACCTGCTAGGGCTCATTCAGCAATTCTCCGACGGTATCCTCGCCATTCTTCCGCGCGAGTCGCTGTGCCTCGAGGCGCTCGCCACCGCGAAGGTACCGGTCGTCGTCGTCGATCAGCGCGGCACGCTGACGGGCTTCCCGTCGGTGTCGGTCGACAACTACGGCGGAGCCTGTCTCGCGGTCGAGCACCTCGCCGAGCTCGGTCACAAGCGCATCGCGTTTCTGGCCGGCGACGAAACGATCGAAGGCGTGCGCGACCGGCAACGCGGCTATCACGACACGCTGGCTCGCCTCGGCCTGCCGCGCGAAGACGCGCTGGTCGCCGCGGGCGACCTGTCGCAAATGATGGCGTTCGACGTCACGTTCGACCTGCTGAACCTCGCCGAGCCGCCCACCGCGATCTTCACGGCCAACGACCAGAGCGCGTTCGGCGTGATCGCCGCGATCCGCGAAGCAGGTCTGCGCGTGCCGGACGACATCTCGGTGATCGGCTTCGACGACATCCCGATGTCCGAGCAGTTTCACCCGGCGCTCACCACGATCCGCCAACCGTTCCAGCAAATGGCGCGCTCGGCGGTCAATACGCTGCTCGCGCAGATCGCCGGGATCGACGCCGCTTCGCAGCGCATCACGCTCCCGGCGGAACTGGTGGTGCGCAATTCCACCGGCCCAGTCCGCACCAGGCAGCGCCGCAGCCGTCACCAGATCGTTTCGACGTAAGTCGACGCGCGCACCTTCGCATCCGAAGTCACGAGCGCGCCGCCATGCGTGCGCGCGGTCGCGACGATCAGGCGTTGATGCAAGGCGAGCGTGGGCGGCAGCGTGGCCGCGCGAAACGCGATCTCGGTGTCGACCGGAATCATCCGCACGCCGTCGAGCGACAGAAACGTCGACATCCAGCTGCGCGCGTCCATCGACAGCCCGAGACTGCCGACCTTCACGAACTCCGCGATTTCGAACGCACTGATTGCCGAAATCAGGATCTCGCCGCCGGCGAGCTCCCGATCGATCGCATCGTGCGCGGCCTGGCTCAGCGCTTTTTGCCTGCCGAGCCAGCACACGAGCGCAAGCGTGTCGAGCGTGATCATTACTCGTCCTGCTCGGCAGTGACAGGCTGCAACGCGTGCTTCAGGTTGAAATGCGTAATCGACGCGCGCAGCAGTTCGAGCGGATTTTCCTGCTTGCTGCGATACGGCCGGATTTCGATGGTGGGTTGCCCGCGGTCGGTGACGACCACGGTTTCGCCCAATGCCTCGACCTGACGGAACAGCTCGCAGGCCCGGGACTTGAAAATGGCTTTAGATACTCGCTTTTCCATGACGCTCTCCACCCAGCAAAAATCCAACGGTATTTTTTGTATCGGGCCGGTGCGCCCGCAGGCGAACACCCGCGATGCGTGCCCGACATTCTTTATCAACCTTGCTCTCAGTCGTTGCTTCCCAGCCTACTGCCAGGAGCTCCCTCGAGCTCCAATCCAACTCGCGGCGACAACTACCGTAACCGCGACACAGCCTGCAACGGTCGCGCCAATTCCTGCGCGCAACCGCTGCACTTTCACCTAATCAATTGGTTTTACACAGACCGCTCTGGCCATACCGGGTCGTGGCGGATAGCCGCGCGCCGCGTCTTGGGTTTGAATGTTTTGCCCCGTTTTTTAGCTCTTCGAATAGATGCAAACGTCCCCGAACGTTACCCTTAACGTTAGCGGATGTTAATGGCGGACATTCGCCGCCGCCATGCGGAGTTTACCTAAGCTCCAAACCACTATCCGACCCCTCGACTGGACCCTCTAAATCAAGCCCGGCAAGGAGAAAGCTCCATGCAAGACGTCGAAAGTACTGCGTAATATTTAATGCGAACTGGCTAACGTCATCGCTGCTTGCGTCAGTCTTCGTCGTTCGATGCAGGGGGCCCGGATGAAGGCTCCTATCCGCCATCGGTGTACCGTTGGTCACCCGCCGACATCGGCCTGTCAAACCACCGCGCCGACGTCCTCGCCGACTTCGGGTCGCGCGAGGCTCACCGCCGCGCCATTCGCATCGAACAGCGTGACCGACGACGACGCCACCTTGATCCCGACACGCGCGCCGACCGCGTGCTGCGCGTCCTTCTTGTCGAGCTTCAGCGCGATCGCGTGCGCCATGCCATCGAGTCGAGCATGCAGGATCGAGACGTCGCCGAGATGCTCGACCAGTTCGACACGCGCGGCGAGACCTTCGTCGAGCGAGCCGATGCCCAGATGCTCGGCGCGCACCCCGAGCGTCAACTCGCCACTGACCGGCTGCGCCAGCCGGCCGGGCAGCACGATGCGCTGGCTCGCGCCGGCAAGCGCCACGACGGTTTGCGCATCGCTTCGCGACACCAGCGTCGCGGCCAGCATGTTCATCTGCGGCGAGCCGATGAAGCCGCCAACGAAGCGGTTCGCCGGCCGCTCATACAGATCGAGCGGCGCGCCGGTCTGCTCGATGCGGCCTTTGTTGAACACGACGATCTGCTGGCCCAGCGTCATCGCCTCGACCTGATCGTGCGTGACGTAGATCATCGTCGTGCCGAGTTCGCGATGCAGCTTCGCGAGTTCGATACGCATCTGCACGCGCAGCGCAGCGTCGAGATTCGACAGCGGTTCGTCGAACAGGAACACGCGCGGCTTGCGCACGATTGCCCGTCCGATCGCGACGCGCTGGCGCTGGCCGCCCGACAGCGCCTTCGGTTTGCGCTCCAGCAGATGTGTGATCTGCAGGATCTCGGCGGCACGGCCCACCGCCTCGCGCACTTCCTTTTTCGACTTGCCCGACAGCTTCAGCGAAAAGCCCATGTTTTCCGCGACCGTCATGTGCGGGTAGAGCGCGTAGCTCTGGAACACCATCGAGATGCCGCGGTCCGTGGGCTGCAGATCGTTGACGCGCACGCCGTCGATCAGAATGTCGCCGCCCGTCACCGACTCGAGCCCCGCGATCATGCGCAGCATCGTCGACTTGCCGCAGCCCGACGGTCCCACGAACACCGTGAACTGGCCGTCCGGGATGTGCAGGTCGATGCCCTGGATCACCTGCGGTCCTTCGCCATACGTCTTCGTGACGTTGCGCAATACGAGTTCGCCCATTTGATGCCTCCTCCTCAATCCTTGTACTTGCAGACCCCGCGTGACGCTATCCCACTGCCGTACTACTGTCGCGCCACGCGAGGTTCGATGCGCCCGTCGTCGGGCGTGCGCCTCAGCGCACGGCCGCGACGCCGGCGTGTTGCGCGATCACGTCGCGATACCACAACGCGCTGTCCTTCAGCGTGCGCTCCTGGCTCGCGTAGTCGACGTAGACCATGCCGAAGCGCTTGTCGTAGCCCGACGCCCATTCGAAGTTGTCCATCAGGCTCCAGGCGAAATAGCCCGCCACGTCGACGCCCTGTTTCACCGCGTCCGACAAGGCGGCGAGATGCAGGTCGTAGAAGCGCACGCGCTCGGCGTCGTGCACGCGGCCGTTATCGAGCACGTCTTTCGCCGCGCAGCCGTTCTCGGTGATGTAGATCGGCGGCAGCTTGTAGTCGGCGTTGATGCGCGTCAACAATTCGGTGAGACCTTGCGGATAGACTTCCCAATCCATGTCTGTGAAGCCGAGCGCGCCCGGCGGACGCTTCTCGCCCGATGCGCTCGCGAAGATCCGCGTGTAGTAGTTGACGCCGAGGAAGTCCATCGGCGTACCGATCACGTCGAAATCGCCGCTCCGGATCACGTCTTGCGGACCGTTCGCGCCATACCATTCCAGCGCCTCGGCCGGATACTCGCCCTTGAACAGCGGGTCCATGTACCAGCGCACGAACTTCGCGTATTCGAGCGACGCGGCGGCCTGATCTTCGGGCGCATCCGTCGCGCCATGCGCCGGCGACTGGTTCAGCACGATGCCGAGCGGCGCCTTCACGCCATCGGCGCGCAGTGCCTGCAACGCGAGACCGTGCGACAGCAGCAGATGGTGCGCGACATGCGCGGCCTTCTTCAGATCGGCGTTGCCCGGCGCGAAATAGCCGGTTGCGTTGCCGAGCCACGCGGTGCACCACGGTTCGTTGTGCGTCGCGATCGATCCAATGCGATCGCCGAGCACGCTGCCGATCTTGCGTGCGTAGTCCGCGAAGCGATAAGCGGTGTCGCGGCTTTCCCAGCCGTTTTGCGTATGCTGCAGCGACAACGGCAGGTCCCAGTGATACAGCGTTGCGAACGGCTGGATGTCGCGCTCGAGCAAACCGTCGACGAGGCGCTCGTAAAACGCGAGGCCCTTGTCGTTGAATGCGCCGCGGCCAGTCGGCTGCACGCGCGGCCAGGCGATCGAAAAGCGATAAGCCTTGACCCCGAGTTCGGCCATCAGGTCGAGGTCTTCCTCGACCAGGTGATAGTGATCGCATGCGACATCGCCGTTCTCGCCGTTCAGGACCTTGCCCGGCACGTTGCAGAACGCGTCCCAGATCGACGGGCCGCGGCCGTCCTCATGCGCTGCGCCTTCGATCTGGTAGGAACTGGTGGCGACGCCCCAGACGAAGTCTTCGTTGAATCGATACGTCGACATAGATGTTGTTGTCCTGAATGGTCACGCCTGCTAGGGCGTGAAAAATGAAAGAGAGAATCTCAAGCCTTGACCGCGCCGGTCGTCAGACCGTCGATCAGACGCCGCGAGGTGAATGCGAACAGCACCAGCAACGGCAGCACCGCGACCGCTGAGCCCGCCATCACCGCACCCCAATCCGAATTGGTCGGACTTTGCAGAATGCGCAGAGCGAGCGGCAGCGTGTACATCGACGGCGAACGCAGCACGACGAGCGCCGACAGAAAGTTGTTCCACGCCTGAATGAAGCTGATCAGTCCAAGCGTACCCAGCGCCGGTCCCAGCAGCGGCATCACGATGCTCCGGTAGATGCGGAATTCACTGCAGCCGTCGATGCGCGCCGCCTCGATCAGCTCGGACGGAATCGCCGCCGCGACGTACTGGCGCATCAGGAACACGCCGAGCGCGGCGGCCGCGCCAGGTACGTACAGCGCGCGCGGCTGATCGATCCAGCCGAGCAGGTTCATCGTCATGAAGGTCGGAATCATGCCGAGGAACGGCGGCACCAGCATCGCGGTCAGCGCGATCGCGAACAGCGTCTTCTTGAAGCGGAATTCGTACATCGCGAACGCGTAGCCGGCCATCGACGTGACGAGCAGCGTCAGCACGGTTTGCATCGTGGCCGTATAGAAGCTCCAGCCGAGATTGCGCCAGAACGGAATGTGCCGCATCAGCGAGGCCATGTTGTCGAGAAACGCGCTGCCGAACCACAGCGGGGGCGGCATCGAGAAAATCTCGGAACTCGTGTGCGTCGCGAACACGAACATGAAGTAGAACGGCGAGAACATCAGCAGCGCGCCGGCCACCACGATCGCGTAGCCGATATAACGGCCCTTGTTGCTCGACGATTTCATCGCTGTGTCTCCTCGTTCATGCCGCTGCGGTGAAAGATCCGCGTGTTCAACCACATCAACGCGCCGATCGAAATGAACAGCAGCCATGCGATCGAACTCGCGGTGCCGAAATCGCCGTCGTGGAATGCGGTGCGATACATATAGACGGCCGTCGTCAGACCGGACTGGCTGGTACCCATGCCTTCGTTCGGCAGCAGGATGAACGGCTCTTCGAACAGTTGCAGCCCACCGATGATCGACAGCGTGACCGCGAAGAAAATCATCGGCTTGATCAGCGGAATCGTGATGCGGGTGAACTGTTGCCAGCCGTTCGCGCCGTCGATGCGCGCGGCCTCGTAAAGGTCCTTCGGAATGGTTTGCAGCGCCGACAGATACAGCACCGTGTTCCAGCCGACATAGCGCCAGAAGATCACCGCCGACACCGCCGGCTTGACGTTCTTCGGGTTATACAGCCACTCGATCGGATGCGCAGGGACGATCCAGTGCAGGCCGGGCAGTTTGCCGAGCTCGGCGATCGCGAGGTTGATCATGCCGAAGTCGGTCGAATACAGCGACGAGAAGATCAGCGCGATCGCGACGCTCGACGTGATGAACGGCAGGAAGTACAGGCCGACCACCAGGTTGCGCCAGCGGCGAAACGCGGTTTGCAGAAAGAATGCGAGCGGCAGCGCCACCAGATGCTGCGGCACGCCGGAGATGATCGCCATCGACGCGGTGTTGTACAGCGACTTCCAGTACCACGGGTCGGTCAGCGTGAACGTGAAGTTCGACAGACCCACCCACTTCATGCTCGCGAGCCCCGCCGTCGCGTCCCAGCTCTGGAACGACAGGTACAGCGAAAACAGCAGCGGGAACGCCATGAATAGCGCGAACAGCAGGAAAAATGGACCGAGAAACAGGTAGGGTGCGACTTTCACCGGATCGAGCCGCGAAGTTCTGCGCGGCGCGGCGAACGGCGCGGGCGAGCTCAGCACGTCGCTCGCGCGCGCATCGCGGGCGACCTCCGGGGTCGTGGGCAGCGGGGTGTTCATCAATAGTTCCGTCCAGTCGGGCGTAGCCGGGATCGATGACCGGCCACGCTGTTTGCAGCAGACTTGCAGCGCACTGCGACACACTTCGGTCGCGGTACGCAGCGTGCCGCGACCTTGCATCGATACCGCTTAACGGCGGACCCGATGCGCGATCTGGTCCTGCGCTTCCTGGAGCGCCGTATGCACGTCTGCACCGTCGTCGACGACCTTGTCGAGCGCCGAGTGCACCGCTTCCTCGGCGACCTGGTCGTACTTGCTACGCTGGATCGCCGGGATGTGCGAGGCTGCGTCACGCCAGATCAGACGCGCTTTCTCGTTGCCGAGGAATGCGACCGGCTCCGCGAAAAACGTGTCGTTCTGCGCGGCAAGCAGCGCGGGGAATGCGTCGATCGAACGGAACGATGCGAGCTGCGTGTCCTGGCGCGTCGTCAGGAACTTGATGAATTCCCACGACATCGGCTTTTGCGTCGCCTTCGCCGGGATCGAGTAGAACGTGCCGCCGAACGATGCGTACGCGTTGTTCGGCAGATTGGCCGCGCGCCACAGACCCTTCGTGTCCGGGGCGATCCACGACGACAGGTGGCCACCGAGCCACGCGCCCATCATCTGCGTCGAGACGGTCCCGCGCTTGAAGCTTTCGGCCCATTCGTTCGACCAGGGCGTGATCTTCGCGTCGAGACCGAGGTCGCGTGCTTTCTTCGCGAGCTCGAACGCCTTCACGAAACGCGGCGACGTGACGACCGGATTGCCGGCCTTGTCGAAGTACACGCCATCGCCTTCCTTCAGGTCGGCGCGAATGTAGATGTCCTCGATATCGCGCGACGATGCCATCAGGTACGCACCCGTCGCCTTCTTGATCTTCACGCCCGCTGCCAGGTACGAGTCCCACGATTTCGTCAGGTCGGCTTCGGTCACGCCCGCCTTGTCGAGAAGGTCCTTGCGATAGAACAGCGTGCCCGGACCGATATCGGCCGGCATGCCGACGATCGTGCCGTCCTGCGTGGTCGCCTGTGCGAACGTGTAGTTGATGAACTGGCTTTTGTACTGGCCCGCGTTATACGGCGCCTTCGACAGATCTTCGAGACCGCCGCCCGAGGCGAAGCGGCCGATAAAGCCGACCTCCACCGCCATCACGTCGGGCAGATTGGAGCTCGTCGCGAGTGCGGTGGTCATTGCGTTGTGGTGATCGGCAATCGCGAGCGACGACACCTTGATGTCGACGTCCGGATGCAGCTTCTTCCACGCCGGAAGCGCGTCCTTGATTTCCTGATCCAGCTTCGGAAAGACCGCGACCGTCAACGTGGTGTTGGCGTGCGCGCCGACTGCGGCCAGGCTGAGCAGAACGGCGGCGGCAGAGCCTGAAAAGCGGAATTTCATTACTCGTCTCCTGAAGAACCCTGTTTGAATTGCATTCGATGAATACCCGGTTGCTGCGACCTTCTTCCCCTGTTGTCTTTGTTGCTGCTTTGCTTGGTGCTGCTTTGCCTGGTGCTGAATGCTCTGCTGAATTTCTGCTTGACTGCCGATACCTGAAAGCGCTTTCACGTTGAGGCGAAAAAACAGCCGCTACGTAGGCGTATCCCCCTGTTTTACCGGCGGCGTGATTCGCCGCGTGGTTTCACGCGTCACGAGCGTGAGCGGAATCGGGCTTAGCGCGATCGACTGCTTGCGGATCATCTGCACGATGCCCTGTGCGGCGAGGCGGCCGATTTCGTAAGTCGGCTGGCGGACCGTCGTCAAAGGCGGCGTCATGTACGACGAGGTCGGCAAATCGTCGAAGCCGACCAGCGACACGTCGTCCGGCACCCGCACGCCGCGGCGGAACATCGCGAGGCGCGCGCCGTACGCGGTTTGATCGTTTGCGCAGAACACCGCGCTGAACGATGGATGGCGCGCCATCAGGCGCTCCATCGCTGCGACGCCGCCCGTTTCGAGGTAATCGCCCTGCTCGACGAGATCGGCATCGAAACCGATGCCCGCTTCCTCGAGCGCGGTCCGGTAGCCGACGAGGCGCTCGATCGCATCCTCGTGACTTGCCGGCCCGGCGATGAAGGCGATCTCGCGATGGCCTTGCTCGATCAGATGATGGGTCGCGTCGCGTGCGCCCTGCATGTTGTCGATCGGCAGGCCAGCGAGCGTCGCGCTGTTTTGTACCGAGCGGCCGAGTACGAGCATTGGCGCGTGCCGCGAGTAGTCGGTCAACGTCGACTCATCGAGTTGCGCGTGCAGCAAGATGATTCCATCGACGCGCCGCGCGATGAACTGCTCGAGGCGCGCCTTTTCGTCGTCGATGTTCCAGCGGCTGCTCACGAAGATCGGCGTAAAGCCCGGCTCGTACAACGACTCCTCGATGCCGCGCAGCCACTCGGCGTAAAACGGGCTCGACACCGCCTGCGTCAATACGCCGATCGTTTCGGTCCGCCCGCTCGCGAGACTGCGCGCGAGCACGTTCGGCCGATAGTTGAAACGCGCGATCGCCGCTTCCACCGCCTGCTGCTTGGCGGGAAGCACGCGCGCAGAACCGTTCAGGATCCGCGATACGGTGCTCGGAGAAACACCAGCCGCGCGCGCGATGGCTTCGAGCGTCACGTTGGGCGCAGGGGGTACGTTGGATACCTTGGGCGCGCCGGGTTTATCGTTGGAGCCGTCGTGGGTCATGAGTTCTGCCTGAATCCTGTGATGAAAGCGCTTTCAGATATGAAGAGGCGCACTACGTCCGGTGATGAATTCGAAAAAAACAAAAAGCAGCCGATGCGACGAGGGTGGAGGAGGCGTCGCACCGGCCTCTCTATGAAAGAGAAATAAACAGTCCTTGAAACAAAGAGATCACTGCGATTGCTGATCAGGCAACCTCAACTCAGAACGAGGTCATGATCCCGGCGAACACGCCGGTCTGGCTATGACCATAGTTCGGGTTGCTGTTCGACGACGTGCCCGTCACCGCATCGAAGTTGTTGTTGCCGTACGGCCCGTTGCCGAGGTTCAGGTTCGATGTCGAGCTGTTGTGCACGTAGCCGGCTTCCGTGTACAGGAACGTGCGCTTCGACAGCGCGTACGTCGCGGCGAGCGTGAACAGCGTTGCATTGCCGTTGCCGTTGTTTGCGTTCGCGTGGTAGACCGCAGCCGTCACCTGCGTCGGCGTCGTGACTTGCCATGCGGCGCCGAACCATTCGTGGTTCACACTGGTCGGCGCGCTCACGCCGAGAGGCTGCGACGCATCGGTTACGCCCACGCTCGCGTTGGTCGCGTCAGGCGCGCTCAGGTGCTGGTAGCCCGCGTACAGCTTGACCGGACCTAGCACGTACGTGCCGCCGACAAGGGCCATCCGCGAAGCAGAGTAGACGTTGTTGAACGAGCCGTTGGCGCCGCGCACTTCGTCATAGATCACGCGGACGTCGCCGTTGCCCCACGTGTACACACCTTCGACCGCGTTCGTACGACCCTGGCCGGTCGGCACGCCAGCCGAGTTGACAGGCGCCGAGTTCCAGCTCGTGTTGTTGGTCAGCGAATACTGACCCTTCAGCACGAGGCCGCCGAACAGCACCGGCGAGTTGTACTCCGCGCCGTTGCTGGTGCTCGTCCAGTTGCGGCCGCGCACCAGTGTCGAGATCGCGTAGCGCTGCATCACCTGCGGGTCGGTGCCCCAGCTGTCCTGCGCCAGTTCGCCGGCGCCGAGGTTACCGATCTTGAACAAACCCCAGTGGTCGTTCGTCAGCCCCACCGTTGCGTGACGGCCGAACAGATTGCCCGCGGATGCACCGGTCATCGTGTTGAGCTGTCCTTCGAGCTGGAAGACCGTCTTCGTGCCGCCGCCGATATCTTCGGCGCCCTGCAGGCCGAACCACGAGCAACCCCAGTCGCCGCTTTGGGCTGACCACGCATGGCCGCCCGGGAGGCCGGTTTCAAACTGGATGCCGTTGTCGATACGGCCGTACAACGTGACACTGCTCTGCGCATGGGCCACCGTCGTCGCGGCTGCCATCACCGACACAGCAATAAGCTTCTTCTTCATTTAGATATCCTATATATATTTTGGCGTCTCCAAGCCGCACAGGACGCACGCGTTCTCACACGTTTCCCCTCTTGCCGAAATGTTCGCTACTTATTTGCTTCACATTTCGAGGCGATTATAGGAATGACCTTGCGCCGCGCATCAAACTAACTGCTTAGGGAAAACGCTGTTATCGATAACAGTTGCGCGCCGGACGATCCCGCAGTAGCGCCCTGCTTTGTGACCATTACGTGATGGTCACAAGCGTCGGAAATCCGTTTGAACTCATGCACCGAAACGATGCGCCAATCCGTCTCGCGCGTCGCTCAGCGCTTGCTTAACAAGGAAGACGCGCTCGAATGCAAGCAAAATTTCGCGCTCGATGTTGCGAAGATGCAACGAGCCGCCCCGCTTGCATTGCCGGTTTGGGCTTGACGAACTGGCGCAGGAGCCGCCAGCAGTGGTGGACATTAGCGACTATCATCAATGCATACGATGCCGGGCAACGAGCCGGGCTCAGCCGCGTAGCAGGCTGGGTGCAGGATTGTCGGCGCATCCGTCTGGCTCTCGCGCTCCATCACGACCGCTCCAACCAGCTCCCATCCCTCGGCTCTCGCTGTTCCCCCGCCACGCCGCACATGCGACGTCCCGTTCGAACACGCTGCCCTTGCAACTTTTCTGCGGGCGAAGGCACGACCGCCCATCGCCCCGACTGGCAAAACCTCGGCGCGCAGCCGCGATAACCGCGACGCGTGCAGTGGAAAGAGGATTTTGTCCAGTGCACTTCCGACGCCTCGCATCGAGTCGAACCGGAAGATTTGCCGGCGGATTTTGCCGGCACACCTTGGCACTCTAAGGAGGTATCGTGAAAACAGCCCTTGTTTCTACACTCGCGCTGCTGATTTCAAGCGCAATAGCGCCGGCGGCCCATGCCCAGGATTCGCAAGCCACCGACCAACAACTCGCCCATAGCGTGCGGGTCGCGGAGGCGCACAGCGGAGTCGGGATGTCACATGTGTTCGTCTTTGCCCACTCGGGGCGGATCACGCTGGTCGGATGGGTGCCCGAGCGGGACCATGTCGCGCGTGCCGAGCAGAGTGCGATGTCGGTTCCGGGTGTCACCTCGGTGGACAACCGGCTCTCGCCCGACGCTGGCTCGCTGAACGGGCATTGAAATCAAACTGAATCGCCGCGCGGACGACGATTGAAGCAAACCCGCGCGTTGAACGGATTCGGTTTTCCTGTCTCGCCAGTTGGGATTCAGTGACTGGCGCCCTGTTTCGCGCCGTTAGCCGCGCGGCGGTTCCGTGCAATCCCCATCTGAAAGCGCTTTCAACCCACGCCGTGTCAAGCCGGTCGACTCGACGCTGATTCACCATCCATGTCTCGTCGATATGTCAGGTAAATCCCTCATAGCGGGGCTGACAGAGGCTGCTTAACATCTTCTCTGTTACCGGTAACGGTAAGCATAGTTAGAGAAGACATCCGAACCGGCATTCCGTCACAAGGAGACCAGGAGTGCGTCCTTTGAGGACTTCAATGCGCATGCTCTGCGCAGCCGTCGCCGTTTGCGCGCTCGCAACCGCAGGCTGCGCGCACAACCAGGCCGCCGTCGCTCATGACGGCCAGCCGCTCGCCGCGGCGCCCGCTGAGGCGCTGCCGCCGTTGCGCAGTGTGATGGCCGCGCACTTCAAGGTCGGCGCGGCGATTGAACCTGATTCAATCGACAGTCCCGCCGACGCGGCGCTCGTCGCCGCCCAGTTCTCGAGCCTGACCGCCGAGAACAAGATGAAGCCGGGCACGATCGGCGTCGCGGAAGGCAAGTACAACTTCGAACCGGCCGACAGGATCGTCGCGTTCGCGCAAGCGCACGGCATTGCGGTGCGCGGGCACACGCTCTTGTGGCACTTCAAGGCCGGCGACTGGACCGAGGCGCCGGACTGGTTCTTCGCCGGCGATCCGAAAGATCCGCTCTATCACGATATCGTCGCGAAGCGGCTCGATCGATATGTAACCGACGTCGTCACGCACTTCCGAGGCAAGGTCTACGCGTGGGACGTAGTCAACGAAGTGATTAGCGACGATCCGCATCAGGTGTATCGCGAAGACAGTCCGTGGTACCGGACGCTCGGCAAGGACTACATCGCGATCGCCTTCCGCGCGGCGCGCGCGGCGGACCCGAGCGTGAAGCTCTATATCAACGAGTACAACACCGACGATCCGCGCAAGCGCGCAAAGCTGCTCGCGGTGATCCGCGATTTGCGCGCGCAGGGCGTGCCGATCGACGGTGTCGGGCATCAGATGCATATCAGCGTAAATTGGCCGCCGCTGCCGAACATCAAGCAGGCGTTCGACGACGTCGCCGCGCTCGGCCTCGAAAACCAGGTGACCGAGCTCGACGTGAGTCTCTATGCCGATCCCGGTGAATGCTGGAGCGATCCGCATGCATGTCTGCCGGACCTCGGGCATCCAGTGCCGAACGACATCATGCGCGCGCAGGCCGAGCGTTATCGCGCCGTGTTCGCTCTGTTCGAGCAGGAGCCGAGCATCAAGGCGGTCACGTTCTGGGGCTATTCGGACAAGCACACGTGGCTGACGTCGACGCCGGTGCCGCGCAACAACCTGCCGTTACTGTTCGATGCGAACCTGCAGCCGAAAGCGGCGCTGTGGACGATCGTCGATTCGTCGTATCAGCCGTAACGTCGATCTTCGAGCCGAAAAGCAGGCGGCCCGCGGTAGGTGCGGGCCGTCTGGTCACATCTCGCGAGGGTGGCAGTGCAATTGCCGTCAGCTTGATTCAAAGCATCGAGATTTCAAGGCTCGTCCGAGCCGACCTGCTCGAGCGCATTCAGATTTTCGGCGAAATCGTCGGGCGAACCGTCGGCGGTTTCATGCGTGCGCGGCGGTGACTTGACGACCGGCGGCGGCATCTTGCCGATGCCTTCGTCGATACGCTGCAGCAGATACGGGAAGAACGGATTCGACGCGATGCGGAACATCGAATCGAGCGTCAGAATCAGTGTGCCGCGTTCGCCGCGCGGCGCGAGCGTGCCGAGGTTCTCGTTGAAGTTCTCCGAATCGTCCGGCGCGATGCCGTACAGCGCGTCGGTGATCGGGAATGGAATCGCGACGTGCGACAACGAGAAAATATCCTGCGGATAGTCGATATCCAGCGGCTTGACACGCGTTTGCACTTCGCCCGCATAAACGCTGCGCTCGACAGTACGCGCTGAATCCGGCGACACGTTGGCGATCACCGTCGTGCGATAGTTTTGCGGACCGATGCGCAATAGGCGCGAGAGCGCCGTGTACGACGCGGAGCGCAGGAAGGTCCTGAAGCGCACGCTGCGGTTCACGTCGAACAGCACGATTTCGCTGCCGTTCTCCGGCAGCTTGTCGTAGAGCGCCGACATCACCGCTGGCGTGCTGACCGTGAAATCCGTCACCGACTGGAACGTCAGGATAGGCGGCAACTTATCGAGCCGGTTCTCGCGCTCGAGCCGCGCAATCTGTTCCTGAATCACGCTCGTGAGGAGAAAGGACTGTCGCGCGCCATTCACAGGAAACGAGTTGTACTTGAACGGGTTGAACTCCGGCACGATGCCGAGCCACGCGGCGCGCGCGAAGGCCGGCAGCACCGCGGGCAATCCGGCGAGACCGGCAAAGCGTGCGTAACGCGTGACGCCGATCATCGGCGAGATCAGCACGACGCGCGTCGGACGCGCGAGCGCGGGATTCTCGATCGCGTCGAGCGCATATTGCAGTGCGAGCGCGCCGCCGTTCGAAAACCCGACCAGCTCGATCGGCTTGTCCGGCCCCACGCGACGGCGCGCTTCACGCACCGCGAGCCGAGTGGCCGCGGTCCAGTCCTGCCAGTGCACGTCGACGAGCCCCGCCGGCACCGTGCCATGTCCGGGTAAGCGGATGCCGATCGCGACGAAACCGCGATCACGATATCGACGCGCGATATGCCGCATGCTGTACGGCGCATCCGTCATGCCGTGCAGCAGCACGACCGCACCGACGGGTGGCCCCGACGGCTCGAGAATGTACGAGTGATTCCAGTTTTCGGCGAAATGCCACGGAAAAATCGGCGAGCCCTCGTAATAGCGGTTCGCCGGAATGCGCTCGGACGGCCGCAGCTTTTCAACGACATTGACGCGCACGTCGTCGAAAATCCGATTTTCCGCCTTGATGTATGCGTTCCAGTCGGCGGTGTCCATTTCCTCGACGGTCATTTCGCGCGGCACATAGGTGTGCCATACCGACAGCTCCGGCCCGCGCTGCGAATACCACGCGCGTAGCCCCAATGCGAGCACCGCCAGCAGCACCAGAACCCATGCACTTATCTTTATCACCTTCAGTGACGTGCGCAGCATTCGTGTTCTCTTGATGAGATGAAGGTTGCACCGCGCGCAGACTGCTCTCTGCGTGGTGTGCGCATGCCGCCATCGCGGCGGCTTCCGATGTGGATATCCTAAGGGCTTTTAATCACCGGTTCAAACTTTGTCGGCCGGGCGGCCAACGCGACGTCGACAGCGGCTCGAGTATGAACGGATTATTTTCATGACAAACTGGGGATGCGCGATGTCGCGAGCGCGAATGAATTCGCCCCATTCGCTTCGCTACTTGACATTCGACGTGAGGAAAATGGCACGGAATGCATACGGCGTCGCGGGGAAGGGAGAGGTGCCTCATGGAAGAACGGTCCTTCAGCGACGCCTCGGAAATCGCTTCACTCGACGGCCGTGGAATGCCTGATCAAGGCCTGATCGGGCCGTGCGCTTCAGTAACGAAACCGGGACGTGACCCAGATCGCGCCCCAGCCTTGCCTGCTCGCCGGTAATTACTGACGGCCGCGGATATTGCCGGCCACGCCGCCCGCCGCGCCGCCGATGATCGCGCCGGTCCACGCATCGCCGCCAGAGATCGCCGCGATGCCCGCACCGGCGCCCGCGCCAAGTGCCGCGCCGCTCACCGTTCCCTGCGTCTGCGGGCTCATGTCCGTGCAACCGATCATCGCAGCCAGTGCGCCAATACTGACGATCCACCCAAGTCGTTTCATGATCGTTCTCCTTACTGATTTTTCTTCAGGCCGGGCACGACCATCTGGAACCAGAGGGTCTCGATCACCGGGTGTTGGATCATCGTGGGATTGGCGGCGTAGTAGCCGTCGAGGCCTTGACGCACGCTGTCCAGTGTCTGGCCTTGCATGCCCTTGCCGAAGCGCTGTGCGATGTCATTGCTGTTCGCCGTGTTGCCGGCATAGGCGCGCTCGACGTCGATCAAATTCGAGATGCCGACCAGATACGCTTTCTTCTGCTCATCGGTCGACTGCATCCATTGCTGGCCTGTGACAATTGGAATGCTCTCCGCACGCGCGACGTTGCCCATCATTGCCAGCGATAGAAAAGTCAGAGATAACAGCGTTCGCCATTGTGGTTTGCTTGCCATCACATACTCCAAAGAAGTTATGTTCTCCAGCGGCCCGCCGGCGACCGCATCCGGCGGCGTCGATCGCGTTATTTGGAAGAATGGTCTGTGTGTCTCGTCGAATCTCCTTTCAGGTTCACCGGTCGGCGTGGTTCGCCGGTTCGGCTTCTATTGGCGTTGGGTCGTATCAGCGAATAGACACCTTGATGGCAGAAAAATCTCGTGGCGGATTGGAGTGATTTGCACACATGCTGTGTGCGCGCAACGATTGGACTCGTGTTGGCGTCGCCGCGTAATACACGCTATAGAGTCTACAGCCTTTTCTGTAATTTCCAAGCCCGTTTCCTCTCGATGCGCGGCGCGTGACATTTGTGTCAAATTTCATTCAGCGAGCGAAAGGATACGATGCAATGCGCGTCAACACTCGTCAGTTATCCTGCGCTCGATTTGAGCGCCCGTGATATTGCTAGCGATTCGTTATCGACGGCCATTCAGTGTTCTGGCCGCGCAATGCGAAAACAGCTTTTGTTTTGCCTGAATGTTCGGCTTCCTGATTAGATCGTCAATCGAAAACGATTCGGATTTATCTATTTCCGGTCGAGGCGTTGCTTCTTCTGGTGGCAGCACCAACCAGCAGTGAAACAGATGCGATTTTATGGTTGCATTTGTCGATCATCTTTATTTTCGGCGGATCACATGTTGCCTGCGGCGGAGGGGCTGCGCAGCAGCGAAGGGGGTGGCGGTGTGCGGTTGACCGTTAGTTGCGTGATGAGTAGCGTGACGGGACGCCGTTTCAAATGCGTCCGTGCTCGTCATTAACAGTCTCTAGCTTGTATTTGCTAAATACAGAGTATAGACTGTATCTGTTATTTACAGGTTTTGGGCTGTTACGCCGCCGCAGCCGAACCGGAGATCGACCGTGGACTACGCCATCAAGACACTGAGCCAGCTCAGACCGATCCTGCAGGGCTTCAGGAAGGCCGCCGGCCTCACTCAGGCCGCGATGGCCGCGCATCTCGGGGTCACGCAACAGACCTACGCGCAACTCGAAGCGAATCCGGCGACCGTCAGCGTCGAACGGCTCTTCAGGGTGTTGCGGGTCTTGCAGGTCGATCTGAAGCTCGCGCAGAGCGGATCGACGCAAAGCGTGGCCGTGGAAGACGCCGCGCCGGCGCCGAACCGCTCCCGCCGCGCCGGGAGCGGAACGCCGGTCGCCGGAACGCCGGTCGACGCAAAAGGCAACGCTAAACGCGCCACGCGCGTGCCGCTCAAACCGGGACCGTCGGCGCAAAAGCCCAAAGCGGTCAAACCCGCCAAGGCAACCAAAGCGGCCAGCACCAGCAAGAAACGGGAGGACTGGTAAGCATGGCGCGCAGCACACCGAACCGTCTGAATCTGTGGATGAACGGCCTGCGGGTCGGCGCCTGGGAAACGACACGCAGCGGCGAACGTCTGAGCTATGCCGACGAATGGATCGACGATCCGCAAGGACGTCCGCTATCGCTGTCGCTGCCGTTCACACCGGGCAATCAGGCGTATCGCGGCCAGATCGTCGCCGACTATTTCGACAACCTGCTGCCCGACAGCGAACCGATCCGGCGCCGCATCGCCGCGCGCTACCGGACCGGCAGCGCCGCGCCGTTTGCGTTGCTCACCGCGCTCGGCCGCGACTGCGTCGGCGCATTGCAACTGCTGTCGCCGGACGAAGAGCCGAGCGATCTGACGAGCATCCACGGTCGCGAACTCAGCGACAGCGACATCGCGGCGTTGCTACGCGGCACGACGACGGCGGCGCCGCTCGGGCAGCACGATCCGCTCGAAGACCTGCGTCTGTCGATCGCCGGCGCGCAGGAAAAAACCGCGCTGCTCCGTCATCGCAATCGCTGGCTGCTGCCCGAAGGCAGCACGCCGACCACGCACATCTTCAAGCTGCCGCTTGGGCTCGTCGGCAACATGCGCGCCGATATGCGCACGTCGGTGGAAAACGAATGGCTGTGCTCGCAGATCGTCGCGGCCTACGGGCTGCCCGTCGCGCGTTGCGAAATCGCGCGATTCGATGAGCAGAAGGTATTGATCGTCGAGCGCTTCGATCGCCGTTTGTCGAGCGAAGGCACGTGGATCGTGCGTCTGCCGCAAGAGGACATGTGCCAGGCCACTGGCACGTCGGCGCTGCACAAGTACGAGTCCGACGGCGGTCCGGGCATCGAGGCGATCATGGAGATACTCGCGAGGTCCACGCGCGCGACGACGGACCGGCGCAACTTCTTCGCGACGCAGCTGGTTTTCTGGCTGCTCGCCGCGACCGATGGCCACGCGAAGAACTTCAGCATTGCGCATCTGCCCGGCAATCGCTACGAATCCACACCGCTTTATGACGTGCTGTCCGCGCATCCGATCATCGGCAGCGGCGCGGGGCGCCTCGCGGCGCAAAAAGTGAAACTGGCGATGGCGGTTCGCGGCAAGAACGTCCACTACCTGCTCAATCAGATCCAGCGCCGGCATTGGGTGGCCGAAGGACAGCGCGTCGGTTTTTCCGCCGCGGACGTCGATACGCTGATCGATCAGTTGACCGCGCAAACGGAGACGGTGATCGACACAGTCTCGTCGCAACTGCCCGCCGACTTTCCGCTGGACGTGGCCGATGCGGTCTTCGACGGCATGCGCCGGCTGAACCGGAAGCTTGCGCAGTAAAGCGCCGCCATCCCGATCGACGCGCGGCACCACGGCAGCCTCACGCACGCCGCGCCGCCGCACCATCGGTCTTCGCCGACGCACGCCACTGCACGCTCAGCAGATGCTCGCGCATGCATTGCGCGGCCGCATTTGCATCGCGCGCTTTCAGCGCATTGACGATCGCCTGATGCTGTTGCGCGAAAAACTGCCGCGTCTCCTGCGCGGACGTTTTCTCGCGCACCTCCGGCTTCACCCGCATACCGTTGATCACCTCCATCAACGCAATCAACGCGGGATTACGCGTGGCATGTCCGATCAGCAAATGAAAGCGATGATCCCATTGCTGCCACTCGTCGTCGTTTTTCGCGGCGGCATTTTTGCGTGCGCATTTCTCCAGTTCCTGCAGGTCGTCGCCACTCGCTTTCGTCGCGGCCAGCGCGGCCAGCGCCGGCTCGAACAGCAGCCGCATTTCGGCGATATCCGCGGGACTGGTGCCGGCGCGCAAGCCGCGCAGCGTCGGCGCAAACTTCAGCGGCCGCGCGCCCAGATAGGTGCCGCGGCCGACGCCGCGCCACACGCGCCCCGATGCCTCGAGCGAAGCCAGCGCCGCGCGCAGCTCGCGGCGGCTCACGTCCAGTTCCTCGGCGAGCTTTCGTTCGGGCGGCAGCGCGTCGCCGTCCTTCAACTGATGATCGGCGATGTAGTCGAGCAGCGCATCCAGTACCGGTTTGTCCATGTTGTCCACCGAACCAATTTGTATTGGTCCAAACGATACCAGAATCGCGGCGGCATGACATACCAGCACCCGGTGATTTTTGATTCGCTATACTGGGTCGCATGTTGATGGTTAACACCGGGTGCAACCCGGCTTCGTTAGTTTTACGCTTTCATTTTTTCCAATTGAACCATTTCATATTGGTTCCGCCATTCGGACCGTCGTCGCCAAGGAGTCGCGCATGTCGTTTACAACCCGTCCAGAACTGATCGGCACCTTCGGCATGGTGGCCTCGACGCACTGGCTCGCGAGCGCATCGGCGATGGCGGTCCTCGAAAAAGGCGGCAATGCGTTCGACGCCGCCGCCGCGGCCGGCTTCGTCCTGCAGATCGTCGAGCCGCATCTGAACGGTCCGGGTGGCGAGCTGCCGGTGGTGTTCTACAGCGCGCGCGAAGAACGCGTGCGCGTGCTGTGCGGACAAGGCGTGACGCCCGCGCGCATGACGATCGAGCGGATGCGCAAGATGGGGCTCGACGTGGTGCCGGGCACGGGCCTGCTGCCCGCGGTCGTGCCGGGCGCATTCGGCGCGTGGATGGCGCTGCTGCGCGACTATGGCCAGTTGCCGCTCGAAGAAGTGCTGAGCTATGCGATCGGCTACGCGGAAAACGGCTATCCGGTGCTGCCACGCATGGCATCGTCGATTCTCGCGATTCAGGACTTCTTCCGCACCGAATGGACGACCTCGGCCGAGCAATGGCTGCGCAACGGCGAGGCGCCGATGCCGAACCAGTTGTTCGCGAATCCCGCGATCGCCGAAACCTACAAGCGCATCCTGCGCGAGGCAAATACGCGCAGCGATCGCGCCGAGCAGTGCGAACGCGCGCGTGATGTCTTCTATCGCGGCTTCGTCGCCGACGCGATCGACCAGTACTTCCGTTCGACCGCCGTGCTCGACACCTCGGGCCTGCGCAATAGCGGTCTGCTCGATGCGGGCGATCTCGCGCGCTGGGAGCCAACCTACGAAGACCCGGTGTCTTACGACTATGCGGGCATGCGCGTGCACAAAACCGGCCCGTGGGGCCAGGGCCCGATGTTCCTGCAACAGCTCGCGCTGCTGAAGGGTTTCGATCTCGGCGCGATGGACCCCCTCGGGCCCGATTTCGTGCACACGGTGATCGAGTGCTCGAAGCTCGCATTCGCCGATCGCGAAGTGTTCTACGGCGACCCGGCGTTTTCGCATGTGCCGATGGACGTGCTGCTCAGCGACGCGTACAACGACGAGCGGCGCCGCCTCATCGATCCGCGCCGCGCGTCGTTCGAATTCCGTCCCGGGCTGCTCGGCGACAGCGAGCAACGCGCCGCGCGCATCGTCGCGAATGCCGGGCGCGAGCAGGCCGGCGGCTTTGGCCAAGGTGAGCCGACCTTCGCGCCGCTGCCCGAATTGCGCGGCGATACCGTGCATCTCGACGTGGTCGACCGCTGGGGCAACATGGTGTCGGCTACGCCGTCGGGCGGCTGGCTGCAGGCGTCGCCGGCAGTGCCGGGGCTTGGCTTCAACGTCACCACGCGCGCGCAGATGTTCTGGATGGAAGAAGGCCTGCCTTCGTCACTCGGCCCGGGCCGCCGGCCGCGCACCACGCTGTCGCCGACGCTCGTCACGCGCGACGGCAAACCGTACGCGGCCTTCGGCACGCCGGGTGGCGACCAGCAGGATCAGTGGTCGCTGCAGCTGTTCCTCAAGCACGTGCATGGCGGCATGAACTTCCAGGCCGCCGCCGATGCGCCCTCGTTCCAGACCGCGCACTTCCCCGGCTCGTTCTATCCGCGCGCGATGCAGCTCGGCAAGATGTCGGCCGAGTCGCGCTTTCCGGACAGCACGCTCGCCGAACTGCACGCGCGGGGCCACGACCTCACCGTCGCGGAACCGTGGGCGCTCGGCCGGGTCTGCGCGGTCGCGATCCGCAACGGTTTGATGCGAGGCGCCGCTACACCGCGTCAGATGCAGGCCTACGCAATCGGCCGATAAGCGGCCCGAAGCATCCATCAGCGCAGAACGCGCGGCCTCGCCGCGCCATTTCCTTCAGGAGAAGTTGCCGTGTCCGCCGTCGCCGCCCGTCTTGAAAGACTTCCCCTGTCGAGCTTTCACCGCAGACTGCTGCTGATCGGCGGGCTGGGGTACATGTTCGACGGGCTCGATTCGTCGTCGCTCGCGTTTCTGCTGCCGGTCGTCAGCAAGCTGTGGCAATTGACGAGCGCTGAGACCGGGCTCGTCGCGAGCAGCACCTATATCGGCTACTTTTTCGGCGCGTTCCTGTCGGGTGTGCTCGCCGACGTGATCGGCCGGCGCCGCATCATGATGAGCGCGCTCGCCATCTATTGCGTCGCGTCGCTCGCGAGCGCGACCGCGCACGACTGGCACACGTTCTTCGCGCTGCGCGTCGTCGCAGGCTTCGGTTCGGGCGCGGAGACGGTCGTGATCGCGCCGTTTCTCGCCGAGTTCGTGCCGCGCCGCTATCGCGGCATTTTCTGCGGCGCGCTGGTCGGCTTCATGTCGTTCGGCTATCTGACCTCGTCGATTCTCGGCTTCGCGGTGGTGCGCAACTTCGTCGACGGCTGGCGCTATCTGGCCGTGATCACGTCGCTGCCCGTCGTGATGCTGCTGTGGTGGCGCCGGACGCTGCCGGAATCGCCGCGCTGGCTCGAAAGCCAGGGCCGCGCGGCCGAAGCGAACGGCATCGTCGGCCGCATCGAAGCGGCGTTCGTCGAGCGCGGCATTGCGCTTGCGCCCGTGACTGCGAACCACGCGCTTCACGCGCTGCCCACGCCGGCCTCGACGCCGGCGCGCGCCAACGCGTGGCGCAACGTGCTCACGCTGTGGTCGCCGCGACTCGCGCGCACGACCGCGGTCAGCTGGCTGATGTGGTTCTCGGTCGCGTTCGCGTACTACTCGTTCTTCGCGTGGATCCCGAGCCTGCTCGTCAAGGAAGGGCTGACGATGACGAAGAGCTTCGGCTATTCGATTGCAATCTATGGCGCGCAGATTCCCGGTTACTTCTCGGCGGCGTGGCTCAACGAAAAGATCGGCCGCAAGGCGGTGGTCGCTTCCTACATGCTGTTCGGCGGCATCGCCGCGATCACGCTCGCGTTTTCTCATACCGGCATACAGATCATGACCGCGGGCATCGCGCTGTCGTTCTTCATGAACGGCGCATTCGCCGGCGTCTACGCTTACACGCCGGAAGTGTTTCCCACCGCGGTACGCACGACGGGCACGGGCTCGTCGTCATCGTTCGGCCGCATCGGCTCGGTCAGCGCGCCGATCCTCGTCGGCCTCGTTTATCCGCTGTCCGGTTTCCTCGGTGTATTCGCGATGACCACGACGGTGCTGGTGATCGGCGCATGCGTGGTGTTCTTCCTCGGCATCGAAACGCGCAACCGCTCGCTCGAAGATATCGAGGCGAGCGAACTCGAACCGGCTCGCGACGCGCGAGGCCAGCTGAACTCCACCCGCATGCACGGCTGAACGCACTGCGACTTTTCACACTTTCCGATGCAAACGCGATGCAAATGATGCAAGGCAACCTGACCGAACCCGCACCGCACGATACGCAGATGCTGGATATCGCAGACCTCGAGCGTCTCGCGCTGGCGATGCGCCTGAAGAATCAACCGCTCGAGCTGTTCCGCGCGGTTCACGCGGTGGCGGCAAAGGCGATAGGCCTAAGCCTGTTCACGATCATGTCCTACGATGCGCGGCGTCACGAGGTCGAACGGGTCTACACGAACATGCCGGACATCTATCCACTGGGCGGCCGCAAAAAGAAGCAAGGCACCGCGTGGGCGCGACAGATACTTCAGGATCTGAAGCCGTTTCGTGCCGCCACGTCGCAAGGCATTCGCGAGGCCTTCGACGATCACGCGGTGATGACAGGTATCGGTCTCGGCTCGATCCTGAACATTCCGATCGCCTATGATGGCGTGTGCATCGGTACGATGAACCTGACCCACAAGGAAGGCTGGTACACCAGCCGTCATGAAAGCATAGGCCTCCTGATCGGCGCCTTCCTTGTCCCCGTTCTGCTCAAGCAGAATACGGCATCCCCCGCTTGCGCCGCCCGTTCATGAAAACACCATCCGACCTGCAAAACTATCGAGCGGTGACCCATTCCGCCGTCTCGCAAGGCCGCTGGGTGCTGGTCTTCGTGCTCGCCTACCTCGCGCTGATCGCCGATGGCGCCGACGTGATGATGTACGGCCTCACCCTGTCGCGCATCAAGGACGACTTCGGGCTGACCAATGTCGAAGCGGGCGCGCTCGGCAGTCTGACCTTGCTCGGCATGGCGATCGGCGGCATTGTCGGCGGCTGGGCGAGCGATCGTCTCGGCCGCGTGCGGGTCATCGCATGGGCGCTCGCGCTGTTCTCGCTCGGCGCGGGGATGCTCGGGTTCACGCACAGCTTCGTCGAATTCGCGGCGGTGCGCTTTATCAGTTCGCTCGGCATTGGCTGCATGGTGCTGGTCACCACGCTCGTAGCCGAATATGTGCCGACCGAACGGCGCTCGCTGGTACTCGGCATGCTGCAAACCGGCATTTCGGCCGGCTATATCGTCGTGATCGCACTCAGCAACTGGATCCTGCCGCAGTACGGCTGGCGCACGCTGTACTACGTGTCTGCCGTGCCGGTGCTGCTCGCATTCGCGATCAAGTTCGCGGTGCCCGAACCGGCCGCATGGCTCGCGAGCCGGGCTGCCGACCATGCGAGCAAAACGCGGCTCGTCGACAATCGCTACGCGCAGATTTTCCGCGACCGCCAGGCGCGCACGATGTTCATCCTGTGGACCTTCGCGTCAGTCTTCGTGCTGTCCGGCTTTTACGGCCTGAACAACTGGCTGCCGACGTATCTCGAGAAGGAATTGCACATCAAGTTCAGCTCGCTGACCGGCTATATGATCGGCACATACGTGGTCGCCTTCATCGGCAAGATCTTCGCGGGCTGGCTCGGTGACCGCTGGAGCCGGCGCGGCGTGTACGTGCTCGGCTGTATCGGTGCGGCACTCTTTCTGCCCGTGATCATTTTCTGGCACACCCACGACAACATTTCCACGCTGATGCTTGTCTTCGGCTTTCTGTACGGCGTGCCACTCGGCACGATCGGCACATTCATGTCGGAGAGTTTTGCGACGTCGGTGCGCGGCACCGCGGTGGGCGGCTCGTATAATCTCGGGCGCTTCTGTTCGGGGGCGGCGCCGATCGTCATCGGTTTTATCGCGACGCAGTTCTCGATCGGACTTGGTTTTCTCGTGGTCGGCGCGGTGTTCTTTTTGAGCGGCGTGACTGCATTGTTCGTTCCCGACCGGCTATACGACACGCAGCATTAAATCGACGCGAAAATGACGAAATCATGGCGTGTCGATGAATGGCCCAGGTTCCGGCGCTAAAACTGGTCGCCGGATAGCCCGGGCACCACGAGGAAGCATTACTGCGTTCCGGCGACAATGTCTGAAATGGTCCAGTTGTTCGTCGTTACGAGCACATAGTCGCCATTGACACCCAGCCATTTGTGCCCGCGCGGCGGCGCGTTGAGGCCATGTCCGCGCCAGTCGTCCATCATGAAGTTGTAGTTACGGTATTCGGCCGGCACACGTTGACCTTTATGCCAGTCACGGTGCGGAATCGTCGGCATCACCTGCTGACGGCCCGTACCGGCCATCTGGCCGCCGCCCTCGTCCTTGGGGGGCCCAGCCGCAATCGCGAGCGCGGACAAACCGGCAAATGACAAGGCGACGAGTTGCGCAACAAAGCGATTATTCATATTCGAACCTCCGTGCGGTGGAAGAAAGCTCCGAGCATTCACGCGATTGACGTGAAACGTGATCGTCCAGCTACTCGCAGATTCATTAACTCGAACTTCATTGCAGCGATCGCTGGTCTATCGAATGTAATCCTTGCAAATCGCGAGATATCAAATTCGATAATTCAGGCGCGAAGTCGTTAAAAAGTATAGTAAAAGGAAGTTCGACTTCAAGCCGGACCTGCCCACCACTACCGCGTGCGTCAACCCGGCGATTAGCGGGGCGATTCGATTCGTCGCGTCGATCATCTGGACGGATCGCGCCGTTCCTGGCGGCGGCGGAAGCGCACGCGGCGCTGTCGCCCGCTCGCCACTTCAGCGAGCGGGCGACACTTTGCCAGTCACCGGCCAGATTGATTCGCTTGACTGATCAATAGTCGACCGCATCGCGGATGATCGGGCAGGTCATGCAGTGACCGCCGCCACGTCCACGGCCCAGCTCCGCACCGACGATCGTAATCACCTCGATGCCCTGCTTGCGCAACAGCGTGTTCGTGTACGTGTTGCGGTCGTATGCATAGACGACGCCCGGGGACGCGCACACGAGGTTCGCACCGCTATCCCACTGCGTGCGCTCGCGTTGATAGTCGCTGCCGCCCGCCTCGACCACGCGCAGATGCTTCAGCCCGAGCGCCTCGGCGACGACGTCGGTGAACGGCTTGTTTTCGGCGTGCAACTCGACGCCGCTCGGATGGCTGCTCGGCCGATACGAATAGGTGCGCGTCTTCGCCATGAAGTCCGGGGCGACCAGTACGCAATCGCGATCGGCGAACGTGAACACGGTATCGAGGTGCATTGCCGCGCGAATCTTCGGCATCGCCGCGACGATCACGCGCTCGGCCGCGCCCTTCTTGAACAGCGTTGCCGCCAGTTGACTGATGGCCTGCCGCGAGGTGCGCTCGCTCATGCCGATCAGCACGGCGCCCTTGCCGATCGGCATCACGTCGCCGCCTTCCAGCGTGGCGAGACCGTGGTCCTGAGTCGGGTCGCCCCACCACACGTTGACCTTGCCCGCGAAATCGGGGTGGAACTTGTAGATCGCCGTGGTCAGGATCGTCTCTTCGTGGCGGGCCGGCCAGTACAGCGCATTCAGCGTGACGCCGCCATAGATCCAGCACGTCGTGTCGCGCGTGTACAGCGTGTTCGGCAGCGGCGGCAGCAGATATTCGGTGCCGCCCGCCGCTTCTTTCGCGACCTCCAGCGCCTTGCCGCCGTGCGCTTCCGGGAAGTCGTGAGTGGATAGCCCGCCAATCAGCGTTTCGGCAAGCTTGCGATTGTCGAGCCCTTGCAGATAGCTTCTCAATTCATCGATAAAGCCGAGGCCGACCTGATTCGGCACCACCTGGTTGTCGAGAATCCACTTCTTGCCTTCGGGCACCGCGACCGTTTCGGCGAGCAGATTGTGCATCTCCACCACTTCGACGCCGCGGTCGCGCATCTTCGTGACGAAGTCGAAGTGGTCGCGCTTCGCGTTCTCGACCCACAGTACGTCGTCGAACAGCAGTTCATCGCAATTGCTCGGGGTAAGACGCTGATGCGCGAGCCCCGGTGCGCAGACCATCACTTTGCGCAGCTGCCCGACTTCCGAGTAGACACCCAATTCACCCGCTTTCGCGTCCGTGTTCGCCATGATGATCTCCTGAATGCCAATGTTGGCCCGCTCTGTTCAATCGGATTTCATTAAAGCTAAATCGCGATCCTTCCGGTTACGAGGCCATAGATGCCGATGATCGCGCCAATGATCGCAACGATAAAAATGATCCAGTCGGAAACGATGAAGACATTCTTGTTCTGCTCGCGCCGAGCCCAGATATAAAGCGCCGTTCCCGGCGCATACAGCACGGCGGAAAGCAGAATGAATTTCAGGCCACCCGCCCAGATCATGAAGACCGTATAGATCGAGGCGATTGCGGCCATGATGAAGTCACGCCGGCGCTCGTCGGCGCGCACGTCGTAACCGTCGCCGCGATTCGCGTTCATGCAGCCGAACACCGCGACGAAGAGGTACGGAATCAACGACATCGCGCTCGTCAGATTCAGCATCAGCGCGAACGCATCGCGCGAGAAGTAGGTGCTGATGACGAGCAGCTGCACCACGATGTTGGTCAGCCACAACGCATTGGCAGGTACCTTGTTGGCGTTTTCCCTCGCGAATACGGCGGGCATGTCTTCGGTCTTTGCCGCCGTGAACAACACTTCGGCGCAGATCAGCGACCAGGCGAGATAAGCGCCCAGTACCGAAATCAGCAAACCTATGCTGACGAAAACCGCGCCCCAATGACCGACCACCGCTTCGAGCACCGCCGCCATCGACGGCTGCCGCATGGCCGCGATGTCGGCGCGCTGGAGCACTGCGTAAGGCAGCATCGTCACGAGCACCATCAGCGAGGTCACGACAACGAAGCCGAGAATCGTCGACTGGCCGACATCGGAGCGCTTCTTCGCATAACGGGAATAAACGCTCGCCCCTTCGATACCGATGAACACGAACACCGTGACCAGCATCGTGGCCCGCACCTGCTCGAGGATATTGCCTTCGAGTCCTCCGCCGTAGAGGTTGGCCTGGAACAGGTCCAACCGGAAGCCGAAGATCAGGATCACGATGAACACCAGAATCGGAATGACCTTGGCGACCGTGACGATACTGTTGATGAAGGCCGCCTGCTGCACGCCCTTCAGGATCATGAAATGAAATAGCCAGATGCCGATCGATGCAACGACGATCGCGACGACCGTATTGCCGTCGCCGAACACGGGAAAAAACGCGCCGAGTGTCGACTTGATCAGCACCCAGTAAGAAACGTTGCCGATACAGCTACCGATCCAATAGCCAAATGCGGAGAGAAAGCCCGGATAGTCGCCAAAGCCTGCTTTCGCATACGCAAACACGCCGGCGTCCAGTTCGGGCTTGCGTTCCGCCAGCGCCTGAAACACGCGCGCCAGCATATACATGCCCGTGCCCGCAATCAGCCAGGCAATCACGGCACCCACCGGACCGGTGGCATTGGCAAAAGTGCGCGGCAGGGAAAAGATCCCGGCTCCGACCATGCCGCCCACCACCATCCCGGTGAGTTGCATTTTTGACATCTTTTGTGGAGTGGACGCCATTCGGATTCCTTTTAGTTACCTTTTTAACAAGGATCTGTAATCAGATTCGAACGAAACGTGTCTCTCGGCCAATCTTGCTGTTGATCAGCCGCGCTACTCTGCAACCACCACACGAAAAGAATGGTCTGTCCGTTGGCGTTTGTCAATTTATCGAAGACAAGGTAACGGACTGTGGCTCGCTATGCGATCGAATCCATCGATGCTGCGTTGCCGAATCTGGTTGAATTTGCGAATTAACAATTCACCACGCATCTCAATCGCTCGCATCGATAAGTCGCTTTGAATATCGATGATTTAACAACGATGCGACCTGCCGCATCACCGCACCGGTTTTCTCAAATGATGGGGAATCGCTGAAGCGAGCTGAACCGGTGGCCGTTCAGAACTACTGAGAAGCGCCAGAGTCACAGTTCGAAATGGCGCGCGGGGGTCATTAATAGTCCAAACCCAATGACGATTTCGTAATGGCGCGCTTTGTGAATTTTTCTGACGGAATCGCCCGCGTCTCCGCGCCGCAAGAGGTCCAACTATGATTCGCGCAACTTCCTCAACGTCAGCCGCGCTTCGAGACCGCCGCCGACGCGGTTGTGCAGCGTGAGCGTTGCGTCCATCGCGAGCGCGAGTTGCCGCGCGATCGCGAGCCCCAGACCCGTGCCGCCCGTTTGACGATTGCGCGATCCTTCGAGCCGCACGAACGGCTCGAACACCGTCTCCAGCGACTCGACCGGAATGCCGGGACCGCGATCGAGCACCGACACGGTAGCCTCGCCATCGCGCAATGCCCCGATATGGATCTGCGCGGCGCCGCCGTACCTCAGCGCGTTATCGACCAGATTGCCGACGATGCGCTTCAACGCCTGCGGACGCATCGTCAGCGACTGGCCGAAGTGGCCCTGCAGTGACACTTGCTGACCCGCGTCGACGTAATCGCACACCAGGCTGTCGAACAGCGCATCGGGATCGATGCGGCGCGGCACCTCGGTCGTGCCATGCATCGTGCGCGCATAGGTGACCCCTTCCTTGACCAGCGCCTCCATTTCCTGCAGATCCTGGCGCAGCTTTGCGGCCTCGCTGTCGTTGTCCATCGTGTCGACACGCAGACGCATGCGCGTGATCGGCGTCTGCAAATCGTGCGAAATCGCCGCGAGAATCTGCATGCGCTCGGTCATGTAGGTGGCGATCCGGTCCTGCATCGCGTTGAACGCGCGCGCGGCGCGCGCCACTTCGGACGGACCGGCTTCGCGCAGACGCGCGGCCTTCAGGTCGGGGCCGAGCGTGTCGGCCGCGACTGCGAGCTGATTGAGCGGGCGCGTCGCGAGCCGTACCGCCAGCCAGCAGCAGGCCGCGAGCACGAGCAGCTGCAGCGTCAGCACGAGCGGCAGCCAGCGCGACAACGGGGCGCCGGGCATCGGCCGCAGGTCAATGGTGAGCGGCGTGCCGTCGCTCAGTTTCAGATGCACCTGCAGACGCTCGCGATCGCCCGGCACTGCGTTGACGGTCAACGGATAACGCGTGCCGATGCCATCGCCGATCGACTGCGCGACGCGCGCCGACAGGCTCGCGTCGACCGGGGTGCCTGGCACGCCCGGGCCGAGCACGAACTCATAGCTGCGCCGCGCGAGCCGCGGCAGCCACTGGGCGCGCTCGTCGGGCGGCAGATGATCGAGCAGCGCGACCGAGCTCGCCACCTCGCGCTCGATGTAGCCCATCATGATGTTGGTCATCGTCTGGTCGCGCTCGGTCATCGTGAGCCAGAACGACAGCGCCTGCGCGAGCGCGAGCCCGACGAACAAAATCACCGCGAGCCGCGCAAACAGCGTGCGCGGCCAATGCGGCCAGCGCAGCAACGACGGTGATGGAGATGCGCTCATTCCGGATCTCCGATCGCGGTCACGGCCGCTGAAAACACATAGCCCTCGCTGCGCAGCGTCTTGATGTAGCGCGGCTCGCGCGCGCCGTCCCGCAGGCGTTGACGCAGGCGGCTCACCATCAGATCGATCGAGCGGTCGAACGGATCGGCCTGGCGTCCCTGGGTGAGGTTCAGCAACTGATCGCGCGTGAGCACGCGCTGCGGATGATCGAGAAACACACGCAACAGACGGTACTCCGCGCCGCTCAACGCCACCTCGGTTCCGTCCGCGTCGAGCAGATGGCGCGCGGTCGTGTCGAGCCGCCAGTCGCCGAAGCACAGCATCGGCGCCGACTCCGTCACCTCCATGCCGGGCGGCAGCATGCGCGCGCGGCGCAGCACCGAACGGATTCGCGCGAGCAACTCGCGTGCGGCGAACGGTTTGGTCAGGTAATCGTCGGCGCCCATTTCGAGGCCGACGATCCGGTCCGCTTCCTCGCTGCGCGCCGTCAGCATCAGGATCGGCACTGTGCGGAACTTGCCCGCGCGCAACTCACGGCACAGCACGAGGCCGTCTTCGCCGGGCAGCATCAGGTCGAGCACGATCAGGTCGGGCGCGCCGTTCTCGAGCGCGGCGCGCATCTGGCGGCCATTGGCCGCGAGCGAGACACGCACGCCGTTTTTCTCGAGGTATCCCGCGAGCAGTTCACGGATACCGCGATCGTCATCGACGATCAGTACGTGGTCGGAGGTTTCCATCGACGGATTATCTGCTGCGGCGTTTGAGTTGCACGTCGCTCGACTGGATCAATGAACACTGCAACGGATGCGCGAGTTCGGCCGTGAAGCCGCCCGCCACGAACACAGCGATGGCAAACAGGCGTTTCATGCGTCCTCCAGCACGGAAAGACTCGCGCCATCGGCCACGCCGGCTTCGAGCGCGTAAGGATCGACCCCGTCGAGGCAGCCAATATTGACGCGCCATTGCTGCGGATCCTTGCGCGTCTGATGAAAAGGATAGATGCCGCAATGCTTGCAGAAGTAGTGTTTCGCGACCTTCGTGTTGAACTGGTATAGCGTCAGCGAATCCTCGCCACTCAGAATCTTCAACTGACTGGCGGGAAAGAGCGGTGTCATCAGCGCGCCCTTGCGGCGGCACAGGCTGCAGTTGCAACGACCAGCCGGAACGATTTCGGTGCGAACTTCGAACTTGACGGCCCCGCAGTGACAGGACCCTTGCAGCAACCCGGCGTTCATGATGCTCTCCGTGATTTGACGATGCCTGCTTTATAGCCCGGTTCATCAGTCGAATTATGTCGTAATGTATCCGGCGGCCGAGACGATACATTACATTGCAATACGCCGCGGCGATTAGCGCAAGGCGAAACAGCGAAGATATACACGCGAGTTAGCATTTAAGCGGCACGCGCAAACGGATAACGCAGATTGCATGATTGCCACCGCATTATCGCGCTCAACCGTGCAAAGATACTCCGCCTATCCATGTTTATGTGAGCGGCTTATGTAAGCGGCGCGACGCGGCGCGCCGGCCGGCCTCCCTACACGCTGTTTTTGACCTCGGCGTGACCAGCAAGCGGGCGATGACGGCCACGAGCCGGTTGCTCGCAAGCTCTGTGAATCAAGTTGAATACGCTTGACTTTTAGTCACCGGCCACTTCCAATACCAATGGTGCAGTGCGATGTTTCGCCTTTGAAACACGCCTCACGTCATTCGGTAGTTCACAGCATTGGCCAGCAGTTCATTCGTCCGCCGTGCATGCGGCGTCAGCTAGCGAAATGGAGCACTCCTCACTACGGAGTCGTCTTGGCTGCAACAAATAACCAACCCACCCACCGCGAACCCGCCCTTATCGACCTCGCATTGCAAGGCGGCGGATCGCACGGTGCTTTTACATGGGGCGTCCTCGACCGTTTGCTCGAAGAGTCGTGGCTGCAGATCGAAGGAATATCGGGTACGTCGGCTGGCGCGATGAACGCCGCGGTGCTGGTGAGCGGCTATCAGGCAGACGGCGCGGCCGGCGCGCGCGCCGCGCTCGAAGCCTTCTGGCGGCGAGTATTCGAAGCATCGGTGTACAGCCCGTTTCGCCGAACCCCGTTCGACGTGTTGATGGGCCGCTGGACGCTCGACTACTCGCCGCTCTTCATCGCGATGGACCTCGCGGCGCGCGTGTTTTCTCCATACGACCTGAACCCGCGCGGCGTACATCCGCTGGCGAAGATTCTGCAGGACTCGATCGATTTCGCGCATCTGCGCGACGCGCCGATCAAGCTGTTCATCACCGCGACTCGCGTGCGCACGGGCCAGGCGCGTGTGTTTCGCAATGGCGACCTGACGCCTGACGTGCTGCTCGCCTCCGGCTGCCTGCCCACGCTGTTCCAGGCCGTGCAGATCGACGGTGAAGACTACTGGGACGGCGGCTATGCCGGTAATCCGACCATGACGCCGCTGGTACGCGAATGCACGTCGAGCGACACGCTGCTGATCCAGGTCAATCCCGTCGTGCGGGACGAAACCCCGCGCACCGCGCGAGACATCATCAGTCGCCTGAACGAAGTTGCCTTCAACGCGCCGCTGCTGAAAGAGCTGCGCATGATCGCGCTGCTGCGCCGCGCGGCGGACCCCGGCAGCGACGAAGGCCGCCATTGGGCGGCGATGCGCATCCATCGGATCGCGAGCGAGCTGATGACCGAACTCGGCTACTCGTCGAAGCTGAACGCCGAGTGGAGCTTTCTGACGATGCTGCGCGACGAAGGCCGGCGTGCCGCCGACGCGTTCCTCGCCGAGCACGGCGATTCGATCGGCGTGCGCTCCTCGCTGGATCTCGACGCGTTGCTCGACGGAGTCTGACCATGGAAGTCATCACCCTGTCACCGCTCGCGATCGGTCTAGGGCTTTTCGGCATGCTCGCGAGTCTCGCGGTGCTGATCGGCTTCGCGTACCGCGGCTGGACCGTGCTGCTGCTCGCGCCGTTCGCCGCGATGCTGGCCGCCGCGATTTCGGGCGAACCGATTCTCGCGCATTGGACCCAGACCTTCATGCTCAGCACCGCGCGCTTTCTCGCGCAGTTCTTTCCGTTGTTCCTGCTCGGCGCGCTGTTCGGCAAGCTGATGGAAGACAGCGGCTCCGTGAAGGCGATCGCCAGTTACATGACGGAGAAGCTTGGCGCGCATCGGGCGATTCTCGCGGTCGTGATCGGTGGCGCACTCGTCACCTATGGCGGCGTCAGCCTCTTCGTGGCGTTCTTCGTGCTCGCGCCGATGGCCACCGCCCTCTTCCAGGCCGCCAATATTCCGCGCCGTCTGATGCCGGCCGCGATCGCGCTCGGCACGTCGACGTTCACGATGTCCGCGCTGCCCGGCACACCGGCTATCCAGAACGCGATCCCGATGCCGTTCTTTGGTACGACGCCGTTTGCGGCGCCTGGGCTTGGCATCATCGCGAGTATCGTGATGGTGGTGTTCGGGCTCTGGTGGTTGTCCTTGCAGCAATCGCGCGCGAAGGCGGCCAATGAAGGATTCGACGGACTCAAGGCGGCGGTGAAATCCACCGGGGCGCCGGCCAGCGACAACCTCGTGCGCGAGCGCGCAAGCGTATCGCAGAGTTTCGATCCGGAGGAAGCGAAGCGCGGGCATGTCAGCGAGAGTCTGCCCTCGTTCGGCGTCGCGCTCACGCCGCTCGTGCTCGTCGTGCTGACGAACTTCGTGATGAACGTGATCGTGCTGCCGCGCATCGACGCCGACTATCTGGCCGAGGTCCGTTGGGGCGAGACGTCGCTTGCGGCGGTCGGCGGTGTGTGGGGCGTGTGCGTGGCGCTCACCGTCGCGATCGTCGTGCTCGTGCTGCTCAATCGGCATCGCCTGCCAGCGCTGCGCGAGACGATCGATGCGGGCGCGAATGCATCGGTGCTGCCGGTGCTCAGCGTCGGCAGTCTGGTCGGCTATGGCGCGGTGATCGCCGCGCTGCCAGCGTTCGCGCTCGTGCGCGAATGGGTGCTGAGTATCGGCGGTGGTCCGCTCGTATCGCTCGCGGTCGCCACCAATCTGCTCGCGGCGCTGACCGGCTCGGCCTCGGGCGGTCTGACCATTGCGCTCGACGCGCTCGGCAGCACCTATCTGCAACTGGCCGCGCAATACGGCATCGACCCGGCGCTGCTGCATCGGGTCGCCGTGATTTCCTCAGGTACACTCGACAGCCTGCCGCATAACGGCGCGGTCGTGACGCTGCTTGCCGTGTGTGGGTCGAACCACCGCGAAAGCTATCGCGACATCGTGATCGTCGCGATTCTCGGCGCGTTACTCGCGCTGGTGGTGGTGATCGTGCTGGGCTCGCTGTTCGGGTCGTTCTGAGCGTTCTGAGCGCTGAAGTAGCAAGGGGTCTTGCACTGACGTTGCTATCCGTCAGTGCAAGACCCCTTTCTATTTGCCGGTCGGCTCAGTTTGGGCTGCTTTGCAGCCGATTTCCGGCTCACTTCACGCCGCCGCGCGCGCCGCATTCATCCGGCCGAACACGAACTGCCCCAGATACCAGACCAGCTCGGTATTCGCGAAAATCGCATCTTCGGTGACCGTCGACGGTTCGAGCTTCATCCGACGCAGCATCAGCTTGCCTTCGCGCGACGTCGTCCACGCATGCATCAGTTCCTTGCGCGTCTTCGCATCGGCGGCGTTGAAATGGTCGCGGCCCTTGCGCGAATCCTCGTTCATGCGCGCGCGCACTTCTTCTTCGCGCGTCGCGATGCTGTGCGCCACGGTCTTTCTCGTTTCGGTCTTGACCGCCTGTTCCTGCGTTTCGTCGGCGAGCAGTTTGGCCTGTACGTCGACCATCGTGCGCTCGGCGTCGGAGATCTTCCAGTTGTCGCGTAGCGCGCGCATCAGATAGCCCGCGGGGCTCTTCTTGACCTGGCCGCGCTTGACCCTGAAGCGCGTGTATTCGACGGCCTGCTGGATGCGTTCGTCGGTCCAGAGTTCGCGGTTCTCCGAAATCTCGCTGAACTGCTTGGTCGAGAGCCCGAATTCGTCGGTGAGAATCTTGTACAGATGGCTCGCGTCGGCGAGGCTCGCGAGTACCGCGTCGGCTGTGTCCTTGCGCTTGAGCAGGAAGCGGATGCGGTCGATTTTCTTCGACGTCGTGGATGCAGTCCGCGTCTCATAGGACATCTCGACGTCCGACACTTCGTTGATCTCGCGCACCGCCGGCTCGAGCCAATCGCGCTTGAAGTATTTGAAGATGGCGGCATTCGCGCCCATTTTGCCGGGCCAGTTGCGCATTTCCTCGAGCTGGATCCAGTCGGTGCGTCCCGCGGGGACGTTGGGCAAAACTTTGTCGTAGATCGCGCGCGCGAGACTGCGCGTGAACGCGGTGGAAATGCGCAAGCTCAGCCAATGCGATTTCTGCGGATCGCGGATATGCGGCACGAGCCGCGGATGGACGTCGAAACGCATACGTCCGCGATGAAAACCGACCATGCCGATCAACTGAACCTGCACCCACAGATCGTTTTCGTTGGGATCGCGGTCCGCGGGCGTATTCGTCACGCGAACTTTCGCGTTCTGAGCTTCGTCGGCGATCGTGCGCAAGTGCTTCAGGTTGCGGCTGTCGTAACGCATCAGCCACTTGAAGTAGTTGAGTTCGACGTCGTACTGATCGCGCTGCTCGGGCTCCTGCGCGACGATGAAGTACGCGGCATCGAGAAAGCGCCGCGCCGGCAGCCCCATATTGACGATTTCGGTGAAGAAATCGTTGCGCTGATAACCGATCTCGCGATTGGCCTCGTTGATGCGCAATCCCTGATCGAACATGTCTTCGAACAGCGCGAGCGCCATCTGGCGTGACGTCGCTTTCGACCTGCCCTCTTCCGGATTGTCCGCGGCCATGTTCTTCATCCACTTTTTCGCTCCCGGGACTGTAAGCATGCGGTGGTGAGCTGTCAACACACAGAACCTCACCATCAAACGACCGCGACGGAGGCCGTTTCGGCGTCCCTTCCGCGTTTCGGCACACAGAACCTCACCATGTTCACAAAGAACCTCACCTTGCGGGCGGGCGTTCGCGCGGCAAGGCCTTATGCGACGGCCCTTTCAATCTCGTTCCCAGTAGCTGCACAACCCACCTCACCTTCGCGATTTGACGCAGTGGCAAACACATCGAACCGCACCTTGGTGGGGAATCGGTCTCACCTTGCTGCACAACCAACCGCACCTCTGAGCACAGCGAACCTCACCTTTGACACAACGCACCTCACCTTTTGGAACTTAAGTGCTTGAACGGATTGAATAGTGTTTGGTTGCGTTGGTTTGTGGGTTTGTTCTCGGTTTTAAAAAAAACCTACCAACCTGGCACACAAATAAATGCGGCTGAAGATTGCGCGATGCAGCATGGTGAGGTTGATTGTGCGAAACGTTGAGCGGGCTTGGAAGGGCTGCTGCGAAGGTGAGGTTGGTTGTGCTGCTACGCTGATTGGCAACCCTTGGTGATGAGCTGAACCTCTGGCTGACGGCCTGGCGCCGGTGTGTCGCCGTTTCTGTGGGTGAGGTTGATTGTGCATTTGCGTTCTAAGTGCGGGGAGCGCTCGCAGGGAGGTGGCGAAAATCTAACAATGGTGAGGTCGGTTGTGCAGAAGATCGCCGGACCGGTCTTTCAGGAAATGAGAAAGTGCACAAATGACCTCACCAAGTGCCTAAGTCTCGAGCAGGAGTGCCGACACTGCTACCCAGATTGCGAAGAAAGGTGAGGTCATTTGTGCCTTCGAGGACGCAGTGTTTCGAGGCTCGTTTAGTTTCCACTGCGATTCCGCAACCGAAAACGGTCTGGAAATACAGAAATTTGCAGAAAATCCACATAAAAACAGTAATTTAAAAAGCTATTTTCAAGTATTTCCTGTATTCTGAGGTTTCTGGAATTTTATGGAAAAACCTCAGAATGGTCAGAACGAGCCAACTTCCTGCCGTAGACAGAACCGTTCACTTTGAGCAGATCAGTGAGTTCGCAGAAAAAGTCACCATTTTCACTAATGAGCTGCGTGACACGATTCTGGCTCCGCGTCCTCGAAAAACGGCTCCCGTTTTCAAGACCGGCGAGATTGCCGAGATGTGCAACGTCTCACACTCGCAGGTTCAGTATCTCGCGACAAAAGGCGACGGAGAACTGCCTTCGGGCACGGCGGCAGGCACGGGCCGTACCCGGACCTTCACGCTGGAGGAGGCGCGGATCTGGGTACAAAAGATTTCCGACATCTACCAGACTCCACTGGTCACGCGCCTGAAGGAGCCAGACGGGAAGATCATTATCACCGCGCAGCTCAAAGGTGGCTCCGCCAAGACGACGACGACGATGTGCCTCGCCCAGGGGCTGTCGCTGCGGGGACGCAAAGTGTTGGTGGTTGATCTCGACCCGCAGGCGTCGCTTTCGGAACTGTGTGGACTGTACGCGGAAAAAGACGTGACGCCTGAAGACACAGTATTGCCGTACGTCTACGACCAGGACATCGAAGGTGGCCTCGTGGGGCGGGTCCAGTCGACGTACTGGGATGGCATCGACGTGATTCCTGCGCACACGGAACTGATTGGAGCAGAGTTCCATCTGCCGGCGATGCAAAAGATGCGACCCGGTTTTCGCTTCTGGACCGTGCTTCGTCAAGGGCTCGAGCCGCTGCGCAAGAAGTACGACTACATTCTCATGGATACGTCGCCGTCGCTGTCGTACCTCAATCTGAACGCGCTGATGGCCGCGGATGCCATGGTGATGCCGATGGTGCCGGAAAACCTGGACTTCATCAGCTCGCTGTCGTTCTGGCGACTTTTCTCGGACGTGTCCAAAAGCTTTATCAAATTCGAGACGGACAAGAAGTACGACTTCGTATCGCTGGTGTTGTCGCGGGTCGATTATGGGCGGAACTCGTCGGCGCCGATCGTGCGTGCGTGGGCGCAAAGCGCGTACGAAAACTGGCTGCATTCGATCGAGGTACCGGCGAGCTCGGTGATGAGCACCGGGGCGTTGGCGTTCTCGACCGTCTTCGACATCAGCAGCAATCACAGCGCGGCCAAGTCGTTGCAACGCGTGCGGCAACCTCTCGTCGACTACTGTCGCTGGATCGACGAGATCTATTCGGAAAAATGGAGGAACGCGCAATGAGCAATATGCGAGAACAGTTGCTGGCCAAGACGTCCGGCATTCGCAAAACTTCGTCGATCAACGAAGACGAGGTGAAGCGCAGCAACCGCACGCAAACGGCGCCCGGCCTTGCCGGCGCGCTGGCCGTTGCGCAAATTCGCGTGCAGGAACTGGAATCGACTGGCGTCGCATCGCAACTGGCAGTTGCTGGCATCTTGCCGAACCCTTGGCAGCCGCGTCGCGTGTTCAACGAAGCAAAGTTAGCCGAGCTTGCGGAGTCGATCCGGGAAGTTGGACTGATGCAGCCGATCGTGGTCCGTCGTGTCGCGGACGACTATCAGATCGTCGCCGGCGAACGACGCTGGCGTGCGCACAAGATGTTGGGGCTGGACACGATCAAGGCCGTGGTCGCGGATTGTTCCGACTCGGATATGGCCGTGCTCGCAATGGTCGAAAACATTAGCCGCGACGACCTTGCTGACTATGAAATCGGCGTGGCGATTCGTCGATCGGAAACAGAGTTCCCGAATCGCAAACGACTGGCGGAAGCGATGGGATTGTCGCGGGCAGGTCTGTATCAGTTCTTGTCGTTCGACAATCTGCCGGACTTCATCAAGAAAGATCTCGATATTCAACCGCGACTATTGGGCGGGACTGCGGCGCAAGCAATTGCAGCGGCTATCAAAAAGCATGGCGAGGATGGCGTTAAAGCCGCTCGCGAAATTTGGCCTCTGTTGGTGAGAGGCGAAATGGATCAGGGCAAGGTCGCGGCGGGAATCACCGCCCTGGCGACCCGGCAGACGACGTCGGGTGGTACCAGCGGACGCAGCATCGAGAAATTTTTCGCGGGACGAGAGCACGCTGGGAGCATCACCAAGGATGTGAGTAACTTCACGATCAAGATCAAGACCGGAGTGATCACCGAGGCGCAAGAAGTTCAGATACGACAGTTGATCGGACAGATGTTCCAATCGCAGCCGAAGACGAGCTAATCGGTGGTTCGGTTGTAGTGTTAAAAGGCCCGCTTAGTGCGGGCTTTTTTTGGGTCAATCAAATCGGTCCACCTCGAAGAGTGTCTAGAGTCTAGACACTCACTCCGCAGCCCTACCTTTGCGCCATCCGGTGTCTATCTAGACTCTAGACACTCTTGACGACGCACCCCCGATGCCGATGAAAGCGTGCCGCGTCCGCGCGAACGCACATCCTTCGTGCCTTGCACGACCCGCGGAGCGATTCGCGCAGTATTGCGTTCGCAGCGATCTCGCAGGCACCTGCGGCGGGTCAGCCGCTCGTCATGAGCGAGACAGCCAATGACTGGGGATTTCTGATGCATCCATTGAGCCGGGTTCGGCTGCTTCGTTGACGGTCGCATTACCCGGAGCACATACAAAATCGCACAGGCGACATATGACGGACGGGATGGAGGGCCAGCCCTCTGTCCTATAAACGTACCATCCACGGTCGTTCTCAACTCAACGCCGCATCAGCGCGTTTCCCCGAGACGACTCGACTCCGCTATCGTCGGTTCCAATCTTCTCAATGAGAAAGGCCGCGGCCCTTAGTGCGCGACGTGCATTGCACATGGTTGTCCATGAACAGCTGTGTTCATGATGGCGCTGTCGGCCGCAGCAAACCTGGGCGTAGATCGTCGACGTCTCGCAAGGATGCTTCACTCTGTCGGTGTACCTCAGGCAATGAACGCGCGCAGCGTTGAGGCCACCACTTATCGACCGCAAAGTCAGCAGTCGTTCTGCCGGAAAAGCTGTTCCGTACGATTAGCGACGAAAGCGGCACGAACAAACGCGCAACGGAAGGCTGTGAATGGGGCTTGCCTCAGCGAACAGACGACATGCGTCAAGATCCGGCGGGAGCCAGTTTTTACTGGGACGTCGCGTTAAGGGATCCCGAATCATGTATCGCGCGTTCTCTCAAACGATGCAGTCGCCGTTCCGCAAACGGTGTTCGCCACGGCGCAAGCTTGTCCTCAAATCAGATCCCGTTGCTGACCCAGCGTCTCGATCGACGACAAGAAAGTCAATCGCGAACGCGTGCCGGCCGCGATGAATTTGGCTGTAATCGCGTTAAGCCAACATCCCACCGTCGTCAGTGAGAGGGCACTTTAAAGATAGTTGATGTCGGCCGTCAGGCCTACCGATCTACTTACCCGCCGGGGAGACACCCAGGTAGACGTATTCGAAGGGATGCATCGCGACCGCGCCGATCATTTTTGGGCAAGCACCGGAGTAATGAGTGACTCGACCGCAACGAATGATCTCCGTCCGATCGTATGTCACGCCACCCGGATGGGCCTGCGTTAGACCACTCGTTCAGCGCGAAATCAACATCGCTGCTCTCAGATCATCCGCAAGAAATCCGTCGGACGATGGACGGCAGGATAGGTGAGGGCAAGCGCCCAAATCTCCCGAACGTAAAGAGTCTCTCCCGGCCCGCCCTGTGATATTGATTAGCAAGACGATCGCGCATCCGCAATGCGAGCGACTGTCAGTCGCCACGCGTGTGGCCAACTTGAACTTCAGCACATGCAGCAGTCGCGCATCGGCAACCTAACAATATACGGGGGCAGAACATCCGGTCGACTTTTGCGAACTAAATATCGAAAAACAAATGACTCTTAGCCAATACGAGCGAGAATTTTCGATTCTTCGGCCAATCTCGCCAACCGACACGGCGTGAAACATAGCGAAACGTCTTTTATGCGTGTCAACCTATTGTTTTGAAAGACTTTTTTCACCAATGCACGCCATTGTTTCACGCCAATCAGTCAAATTGGTGCACGATACCCCATCACTCCCACCAAACGGCGACAACACGCCAGAATGAACATACGTGGCCGCCAATTCGTAACATTTAATACGTAATTTGTAGCGAAAGAATTTCGAGCGGCCGTCGCGATCTTTCGAGCGTTCCGCTGACCTGACCGCTCATTCGAACCAATCTTCCGCGCCTGCCTCGATCACGCTGGCTTGATTCGGAACGCTGTACCAGTGATTCGATCAGAGCCCAGCAACAGCAAGCTCGTCAAGTCCGAGCCCAAGTCCGAGCCGCCGCAAAAGACAGCTGGCCCCTCCGCCATCACTTCGCTATCCGAGCCTCCCCGCAAACCTCCCCGCGCTGATCGATCTGCGCAATATCCTCATGCAAGATCCGCCGAATCTCGAGGATCGCCCGCGGCGTCTCCTGCACACTGTGTCCAGCAACAATCACCTTCTCCGACAGCGCGCCCGCGAGATGCGCGCTGCGATAAGGGACCACGCCATCATCGGAATCTTCGAGCGGCCCGTTTTCGCGGCGCCGTGCGATGATCGAATGGAAGCAAACCCGGGGGCTGATCGGCAACAGCGACGTCGCGCGAATCAACGGATCGGTTTCGCGCAGCTGTTCGATGCTGTTAGGCACATGGAAGGTCCGTCCCTGCGGTTCGATGTTCGTCGCCGTCTGCATCACTTCCTCGATCTCGTTGAGCAGGGCAAGCGGCAGACGCACGAGGTTGGCCGCCCAGCGCGACAGCCGGTTGCTCGCGAACGGCGTGCCTCGATGGGGGGCCGCGATAAATATGGCGCGCTCGATTTGCGGCATCGGCGTGAAGTTCAGTAGCCGATCGAGCCGCTCGTCCTCGCGATCGATATCGGTGCCCTCGGGCACGTACTTGTCCTCGAACGTCGCCCAAAGCGCGTCGCCGGAAGTCGACACGAGCAGCCGCGCCAGAACGCCGCCCATGCTATGACCAATCAACACCATGCCATGCGACGCCGGCGCCGTACCGTCTGGATCGAAGTGCGCGAGCGTCTGTTGCGTGGCGCGGCGGATGCGCGCGAGGTTGACCAGAATCGGCACGTTGGTCGGGTAGTAGACCTGCCACACCTGGAAATGCTGGCGAAGCACTTCATCGCCCTGAATATCGTTGGCGACGTTGACCCATGCCTCGGGGCTGCTCGCGAGGCCGTGCAGCATCAGAATGATCCGTCGATTGGGATCGAACGGTTGCATCATGTAGATGCGGGGCGTATCGATACCGTGTGCGCGTCCAAACAGCGTGCGCAACGATTGCCCGGCGAAGCCGGAGCGCGCGAGCCAGATGCCGTAGCCCGCGCTGAAGTTGGCCGAAAGTGGCACAGTCTGGCCGTGTCGCTCGACACTGTCTTCGCGATACGGATCATAGACGGACAGCACGACCTCATGCGCGGCAAGCACCTGTTCGAGCGTGCCCTGGCTGAACCAGATCAACGCGGTGACGTTCGGCGACGGCATCTCGCGGAAAAAGCGCGACGCCGGCCTTGGCCGACCCGCGGCTGCTGACGACACGCCGGGGTTGAACGGTGCGCTCGCGGGACCATCGACGCGGGCGGACACACGCGAGTCGGCGCTGGCATTGCCACTCGCATCGACGTCATCTTCTGGCGGCGGCACGTTCATCACAGCAACGAGTTCCGCCCCCAAACCATCGCGTCGATAAATGCTACGTATCCCCGCGAACGACAGCCGCGACGCCGGGATGACTTCGCGCGGTTCGCGCACGCCTTCGGGTAGCCGGGTTCGGCTCAGGTCGAGATGGATGGACCAGCCTGCGATGTACTGCGTGCCTGGCACGCCGTTGCCGGCATCGGTAGCGAGCGCGCCGCGCAGAAACAGCGCGTGGGCAAGTTCCTGCACCGCGTAGTTGTAGTAGTCACGGACCTGGGTCTGACGATCTTCGAATGCACGTTCGCCAGCAGTGCGTTCACCGAGGAACAGAAACGCATACGCGAATCGCGCGGCCCTAAGCCACAGATCGAATTGCGCGTCGCTCCAATCGCTGGCGTTGGCCGGCGTGTTGGTGATGGCCATCTGCAACGACAGTTCGGCGAGGCTCGACAATCGCCGGTCGGTATTGATTCCGCCGACGGTCGAGATCGTATTGATGCAATCGAGCGGCTCACGTTGGCAGGTGTTCCCATCGAGTGCCGCGATGTGCAGCGTGTCTCGCGTCGCGGCGCTCAGACGGCCGGTCGACAGAATGTCGCCGCGGCGCATCGCGATGTACTGCTCCGGGCCTTGCGAGCTGACGGTCACCATCGCGCAACCGCACAGAAGACCGCTGGTGAGCAGCGCGAGTGCCGCGCACCGCGATGTCCACGATGCGAGCGAGCGCGTCATGATGCGTCGAACCGGTTCGTGCGAGAGGGCAGCCGCGCTACGCCGATGCAAGCGATGAACGCTGGCGGCGGCCCGCGACGTTGCAATTGCCAACTTTCTTTTCACGCAGAGTTGGGTCACAAGGCCGTTGCCTCGCGCATCGAATCGATAACGCTGAGAACGAGTTACCTGTCCGCTGAGTACTCTACGCCCGACGAATTGCTGATGCAACCAACGCCGTCACCCACAGCGCGCCTGGCTTCAATGAGAGAGTATCCCGATCTAACAATCACGGCTGCTCCATCGGCGAAACGAAGATTCCTCGAAACCTATAGCATTTTTCCCCCATGGCATTTCGTGACTGGTACAGCAGAATAGCCATGCTTATATTTCATCAACAGAAGCCGAAGCAACCATAGAACGAGTCGGTATGACCGTAGCAAGTCGCGAATCGATTGACGGCTTGCGCACTGTTCGGCCATGATGCCTGTGACGAACTGAAAGGGGGCAATGACGCACGCATGACACGGGCAAACCACCAGTGAACTGCGCGAAGTCATGAACGCCTATGACGGCTTTGATATACCGCTTAAGGTAAGCAATCGATACGATCGTGCTGCGCCTGCGAGGCTCTTGACAACGAATTGTTTGGGAACTTTAATAATTTTGCAGCAAGGTTCAATCGAAGGGATCTGATTCAACGCTGCAATCCGCCCGCATCTTCATTCGTCTTCAGGTTTTGCGGAATCGTCGTGCATTCCATACAGGGCGGATTCGTCAATCTCCTCAGTCTTGCTTCGGCATGGCGAAGCAGTTTGGCAGTTCGACAGGATGCCTGATGAACGGAGCCGGAATGACGACACATGGGTTGCGGCTGTAGTCTGGACGGCCACAACACCATTGTCGCCGATACACTGGTTTGAACGACGTTGCCGGTCCGACAGAAGGGATGCCGCTGTTCCTCGAGTCTGACCTGGCCGTGGAAGTCGAAGCGGATGCACCCATCGGTCCACTGTTATGGGCCCCCTATGAATTGCTGAGCAACCTGTAGGGTCTCGTATTCGCCGGCCCGTGAGCTACGTTGCCGCCGGGCTTACGACATGGGTTGCGCCAGCAGTCAGCCGAGAACGTCATGAATGCAAACCGCTCCGATGCACCGCGGCCCCGCCGATCAGGCGGAATCGCACTGACCGGCGCAGTGTCGTGCGCGTTGACCTGCGCGCTTGTCGCTTCACTGTCGGGCTGCCAAAGGCAGACCGAAACACAGAGTGGCGATACGAGGCCAGCCGTGCAGCTCACCAGGGTCGAACCGGCCGACGCTTCCGCCATTCGCATTTTTACCGGGCGGGTCGAGCAGACCAGCATCTCGCCGCTCGCGTTCGAAGTATCGGGCCGCGTCGTGCAGATCGCGGTGCTCGAAGGCGCGTCGGTGAAACGCGGGCAACTGATCGCGCGGATCGACGAGGAACCCTACAAGCTGCAACTGCAACGCGCGAACGCGCAGTATCAGCAGCTGAGCGACAACCTGAAGCGCCAGGCGGTGCTGCGCAAGGACGGCATTCTGTCTCAGGCTGCTTATGAGCAGCTCTCGGCTGCCACGGACGCCGCACGCGCGTCACGCGACCTGGCGAGCCGCGACCTGCGCAATACCCAGCTCGTCGCGCCATTCGACGGCCGGATCGCTCGCCGCAACATCGAGATCCAGCAGCTCGTGCAGGCTGGGGCGCCCGCGTTCAATCTGGAAAACATCGGCCGTGTCGATGTCGGCGTCGATCTGCCTCAGAGCATTGCCGAACGGCTGTTCGTCGACAAGACGCTGAGAGCCGAGGCGTGGCTGCCCGAGCGGCCGCAGAACCGCTTCCCGCTAGTGTTCCGCGAACGGACCACGCAGACCTCGCCGACTTCGGCGGCCTACCGGCTCGTGTTCTCGATCGAAGGACCGCAAAGCGCGATGCTGTTCCCCGGCATGGCGATGCGCGTACAGATTTCCGAAACGGCGCGTCAGGTCGCGCAAAACGACAACAAAGGGTACTTCGCGATTCCGATCGCCGCGGTGTCGATCGGCGCGGACGGTCAGCGCAGTCTGTGGCGCTACGACGCCGCGTCCGGCCGTGTGCATGCGGTGCCGGTCAGCGTGCGCGAAATTCGCAACGACGATGTGGTCGTCGCGGGGGCGGTTGCGGCGGGCGACCGCGTGGTGGCCGGCGGCTCGCAGTTCATGAAAGAGGGAATGGCGGTCCGTCCAATGGATGCGCCTCAATGAATCTCGCGCGCCCCCTTATCGAAAAGCCGCTGATCGCGTGGGTTCTGACGCTCATCTCGCTGTTGGGCGGGATCTTCGCGTACTACAACATCGGACGGCTCGAAGACCCGAAGTTCACGATCAAGACCGCGGTCGTCGTGACGCTGTATCCGGGCGCGAGTGCGCACGAGGTCGAGCAGGAAGTGACGGACCGGCTCGAAAGCGCGATCCAGCAGATGCCGCAGGTCGAGAAGCTGACCTCGCGTTCGACACCGGGCTACTCTGAAGTCCGCGTCGAGATTCGCGACCAGTACACGTCGGCACAATTGCCGCAGGTGTGGGACGAGGTGCGCAAGTCGGTATCGGATGCACAGCCCCGGCTTCCGCCGGGTGCGGGACCGTCACTCGTGGTCGACCGTTTCGGCGACGTCTACGGGATGTTCTACGCGCTGACCGGCGAGGGCTACACGCAGGCGCAACTGTATGAGTACGCGCGCGAACTGCGCCGCCAACTGCTGACACTAGGCGACGTGTCCGACATCGTGATCGCCGGTGAGCAGCAGGAGCAGATCTCGGTCGACGTCGACCAGTCGCAACTGATCGCCAACAACCTGTCCACCGACGATCTTGCGCAGACGCTGTTCGTGCAGAACGAGGTTCGGCCCGCGGGCCGCGAACGTGTCGGCGACCTGTCGTTGCGGATTGCGCCGACCGGCTCGCTCGATTCGCTGCAGGCCATTCGTTCGCTGCCTGTCAACATTACGCCCGGCCCGCTGCTGCTCGGCGACATCGCGCGCGTAAGCCACGGCTACGCGACGATTCCGAACCAGGTCATTCACTATAACGGCCAGCCGGCGGTTACGATCGGTATCAGCGCGCGGCCGCGCGTCAATGTGGTGAGGGTCGGCGAGGAGATCAAGGCGAGGCTCGCCGAACTCGAGCGTAACCGCCCGATCGGCATCAAGCTGCACTCGCTTTACGATCAGCCGCAGGTCGTCGACGAGAGCGTGCGCGGCTTTATCTTCGACGTGTTCCTGTCCGTGGCGATCGTCGGTGTCGCGCTGGGCATTGCGCTCGGCTGGCGCGCGGGCATCGTGCTGGGCGTCGAGCTGTTCCTGTCGATCCTCGGCACGCTGCTGGTCATGTACGCGGCAGGCATCGAGCTGCAGCGTATCTCACTCGGCGCGCTGATCATCGTGATGGGCATGCTGACCGACAACAGCATCGTGGTGGTCGAGGGGATGCTCGTGAAGGTTCAACGAGGCAAGTCGCATCTCCAGGCGGCGACCGAGATTCTCAAACAAAGCCAATGGCTTCTGCTCGCGTCGACCATTGTGGGGATTCTGGCTTTCTCGGGCATCGGCCTGTCGCCGGATGCGGTCGGCGAATTCTGTGCCTCGTTGTTCGCCGTCGCTGCGATTTCGCTGCTATTCAGCTGGGTGATCGCCATCGCCCTGACACCGCTGTTCGGCACGTATCTTTTCAAGCCCGCGGACATCATCGATGACGACCCGTTCAAGTCGAAGCTGTACAAGCGTTACGGCGAGCTGTTGTCATGGGTCACCCGACAGCGCGTGTTCGTGGTCATCGGCCTCGTCGCGCTGACCGTGCTGGCCGGGTGGGCGTTCCGTTTCGTCGAGCGGAGCTTCTTCCCCGCGTCGACCACGCCGATCTTCTATGTCGACATGCGTTTGCCGCGCGGCGCCGATATTCGCGCGGTCGTCGAAAAGAGCCGCGAGGTGGAGAAGGTGCTGCTCAAGCATGCGGACGTCACCAACGTGCAGACGTATATTGGCTCGGGCGCGACGCGTTTCTTCCTCGTCTACGATCCGGAGGGGCGTGATCCGTCGTACGCGCAGTTCATCGTCGGCGTGAAGGACCAGGGCCTGATCGACGACATGATTCCGGAGATCGAAGCGGATCTGAAGAAGCGCTTCCCCGAACAGCATTGGACGGTCACGCGGCCGAACTTCGGCCCTGGCGGTGGCGCGGCCATTCAGGCACGTTTCTCCGGACCCGACCCGATCGTGCTGCGTCGCTTGTCTCAGGAAGCACAGAACGTGCTGAAGGCCGACGGCCGCATCATCGCGATTCGCGACGACTGGGAGAACCCGATCAGCATCGTGCGGCCGGAATTCGACGAATCGCGGGCGCGCTCGCTCGGTGTGACGCGCCGTCAGGTTAGCGACACGATGGCTTATGCAACCGAAGGCCTGCGGGCGGGCATCTATCGCGAAGGCGATCAGCTACTGCCGATCGTGCTGCGTTCGCCCGACTACACGCGTGGCGTCGCGGGTCTGCAGGACCTGCAGGTGTTCAGCGCGGGGCTGCGCCGTTACGTGCCGCTCGGCGACGTGGTCAACGGCTTCACGGTCGGTACCGAGGAAGGCCAGATTGCGCGCGAAAACCGGATTCGCACGCTGACGGTTTCGGCCAACCCGATCTATGGGCAGAACAGTGTCGACGCGTTCAACCGCATACGCTCCAGCATCGAGAACATCAAGCTGCCACCGGGCTATAGCTTCGAATGGGGCGGCGAGCACGAATCGTCGACGCGCGCGCAGCAGAGCCTGTTCCGTCAACTGCCGCTCGGCTTCATCGGCATGGCGCTGCTCGTGCTGATGATGTTCGGACGCCTGAAGCCGGCGCTCGTCGTGCTGCTCGTCGTGCCGATGTCGATCGTCGGCGTCACGCTCGGTCTGCTGCTATTTCGCGGCGCGTTCGGCTTCATGGCGTTGCTCGGTCTATTGAGTCTGATCGGCATGCTGATCAAGAACGGCGTGGTGCTCGTCGAAGAGATGGATTCGCAGATCGCCGCGGGTGTGCCGCGCATGCAGGCGGTGACCCACGGCGCGATGAACCGTCTGCGGCCGGTGATACTGGGGGGCGGTACCACGGCGCTCGGCATGGCGCCGTTGTTGTGGGATCCTTTCTTCAAGGACATGGCGATCACGATTATGGCGGGCCTTGTTTTTGCCACCGTGCTGACGTTGGTCGCCGTGCCGGCGCTGTATGCGATGCTGTTCTCGATCAGGCAGGCGGAATGGGAGCCGGGTCGACACCCGGAAGAAAAATGATCCGCGCGCGCCCTTATCTTCTCGCCCTCGCGGCCCTGCTGCTCGAAGCCGGCTGTACGGGTTCATTGCAGCTGCAAAAGCCCGCCGCGTTTCCGCCGCAGTATTCGGAGGCGCAACCGGGCGTGGCGACACCGATGTCCGAGCAGCAGCTCGCGGCATGGTGGACCCAGTACAAAGACCCGACGCTGAACAAACTGATCGATCTCGCGCTCGCGCACAACTTCGACATCGCGACCGCTTACGCACGGGTCGATCAGGTGCAGGCCGGGATCCGGCTGGCTCGCTCGCAACTGCTGCCGTCGGTCGGTGCTGGCGTGAGCGCTGCGAAGTACCACGGCGGCGAGACGCAGCTCGAATTCGCGGAATTCCTCGGCATCAACAATACCGATGCGCAGTTCTGGCGTGTCGGCTTGCAGGCGCAATGGGAGATCGACCTGTTCGGTCAGGGACGCGCAAGGCTCTCGGCGGCACGCGAACAGGCGCGCGCAGCCGCGGGCGACGCGGAGGCGGTACGCCTGAGCGTGGTGTCGGGTGTCGCGGATCTGTACGTCACCTATCGCGGGCTGCTGCGTCAGCGCACGATTTTGCTGCAGAGCCGCGCGATCGCGGACGACTTCGTCAACATCGCCGAGAAGAGCTTCAACGCGGGTCTAGTGCTGAGTACGGACATCGAAGCAGCGCGCGCCGGCCGCGCGCAGGTCGATGCGCGTTTGCAGGACGTGGACAACGGCATCGCGCAGACACGACTCAATTTGCAGAATCTATGCGGCGTGCAGCCCGCGGAATTCGCGGGGATTCTCGATGAAAGCGACACGCTGATGACCGCGCTGCCGCATATCGAGCCCGGCCAGCCGGTCGACCTGCTGATGCGGCGCCCGGATCTGATCGCGGCGCAGGCACGCGTGAATGCGGCGCTCAGGCAGTCGGATGTCGCGCGGCTCAACTACTGGCCGACCATGTCGTTGAGCGGTTTGCTTGCACGCAATGGTTGGGAGATCGCGGGTCAAGGCCTCGGGCCCAGCACGTTCTGGCTATTCGGCGCGGCGATGGCGCTGCCGCTGATCGACTTTGGCGCGCGGCGCTCGCAGGTGGAGTCGTCGGATGCGCAGGCGCAGCAGGCCATGTTGAACTACGAAAAGACCGCGCTCGGCGCGTTCTATGACGTCGACCGTGCGTTGGCGCGTTTGAACCGGCAGGACGAGTTGTTCAAGGCACGCAATGAAGAAGTCATGCGTCGCACCACGCAGTTGAGCCAGGTGCGACGTCGCTACGAACTCGGCGATACCGGCCGCGTCGATATCGATCAGGTGCGGGTTGCGCTGCTCGAAAGCCAGTCGTCGCAGGCGAGGGAAGAGGTCGGCGAACTGCAGGCACAGTTCGCGCTGTTCAGGGCGTTGGGAGGCGGCTGGTTGGCCAATCCGCCAGTGGCCTCGAATACACGAGCGCCGACGGAACCCGCGCCCGCCACCGCACCGGCACCGGCCGCACAGTGAACGACCAGGAGGAGTGCGGTCCGGTACTCGCAAGGCCGTTGGCTTCAGTCGGGGAGGACTGACAGGAGATGCGCAATGCACGCGTACCTGCTCCGCGTAAGTCCCTGTCTGGAAGAAATCAGCTTCTCTGAAGGGTGGACGATGGCAAGCCAGGTCGAGACGAAACTGTCGTTGCCCGCATTGACCGCGATGGTCGTCGGCTCAATGGTGGGCGCAGGGATTTTCTCGTTGCCGCGCAATTTCGCGCGCGCGACCGGACCGTTCGGCGCGGTTATTGCATGGTGCGTGGCGGGCATCGGCATGTATGCGCTGGCGCGCGTCTTTCAGGCGCTCGCGCAGCGACGGCCCGAGCTCGATGCGGGGGTGTTCGCATACGCGCGAGCGGGCTTCGGCGATTATGCGGGCTTTCTATCGGCATTCGGCTACTGGATGGCCGGCTGCTTCGGCAACGTGTCGTACTGGGTGCTGATCAAATCGACGCTCGGCGCTTTCGTGCCGGCCTTCGGCAACGGCAATACGGCGACCGCGATCATCGTGTCGTCGGTGGGCATCTGGCTGTTTCATCTGGTGATGCTGCGCGGCGTCCAGCAGGCCACGATGATCAACACGATCGTAACGGTCGCGAAGTTGATTCCAATCGTGCTGTTCATCGTGATGCTGATCGCGTTGTTTCGCGCCGACATGTTTCGCGCGAATCTGTGGGAACGCAGCGATCAGATCGGCAAGGGCTTGTTCTCGCAGGTTCGCGCGACGATGCTCGTCACCGTCTTCGTGTTCGTCGGTATCGAAGGTGCGAGCGTGTACTCGCGCTATGCGAAAAAGCGCTCGGACGTCGGCGCCGCGACGATCACCGGCTTCGTCGCCGTGCTGTGTCTGCTGGTGCTTGTGACGCTGCTGCCTTACGCGACCTTGCCGCGCGCCGATATCGCAGTGATGCGCCAGCCGTCGATGGCCGCGGTACTCGGCGCGCTGCTCGGCCCATTCGGAGTCGTGTTCGTCAGCGCCGGTCTGATCATTTCGATCCTCGGCGCGTACCTCGCATGGTCGCTGATCTGTGCCGAGGTGCTGTTCGCCGCCGCGCGTCTCGAGACGATGCCGCGTATCTTCGCGCGACAAAACGAGCGCAAGCTGCCGGTCGCCGCGATCTGGCTCACGAGTACCGTGGTGCAGTGTTTCGTAATCAGCACGTACTGGTCGACCGATGCGTTTGCGCTGATGCTCAATCTCACGAGCTCGATGGCGCTGATTCCTTATTTTCTCGTGGCCGCATACGGCATCAAGGCCGCGCGTGACGATAGTGGACAGAATGGCGGCACCTTGAGCGGCGCGTTGCGCACCGAGTATTTCATCGCGATGTTCGCGACGTTGTATACGGCCTTTCTGCTGTTCGCGGGCGGCCTGAAGTTCCTGATGCTATCGGCGCTGCTTTATGCGCCCGGTACGGTGCTGTATGTGGTGGCCAAACGCGAGCGCGGCCAGCGGGTGTTTTCGAAAGTCGAGTGGGTCATCTTTGCCGTCGCCGCCTGCGGCGCGATTGGCGCGCTGATCGGCCTCGCGGCCGGCACGATCGTCATCTGAGCGGTCGATCATCGTAGTCGCACGAGCGCGGCTCGATCGGAACGTGTTCGCGGGAGAGCGATCGCAGCAATGGACAAGCGCGTCAGACTTTCAGCGCCGGGCCTGATGGCGATGGTGATCGGCTCGATGGTCGGGGTGGGCGTCTTTTCGCTGCCGCAGGCGCTCGGCAAATATACCGGCGTAGTCGGTTCGTTGATCAGCTGGACCATCACCGGCTCCGGCATGCTGATACTCGCGCTGATCTTTCAACGGCTCGCATGGCGCAAGCCGGAACTCGACGCTGGCGTCTACACGTATGCGCGCGTCGGGTTTGGACGCTACACGGGATTTCTGTCGGCGTTCGGCTACTGGTGCGCCAGCTGTCTCGGCAACGTGGCGTATCTCGTGCTGATCAAGTCCGCGCTCGCGATCGTCGCGCCTTCATTCGGCGCTGGCAATACGTTTAGCGCGATCGTAAGTTCCTCGCTGATGATCTGGGTGTTTCACTTTCTGATACTGCGCGGCGTGAAGGGCTCGTCGGTAGTGAATGCGTCGATGACGGCCGCCAAGTTGTTCGCGCTTGGACTGTTCGCGGTGCTCGTGCTATCGAGTGTCAAGTGGCAGTTGTTCGTCGCGAACCTGTGGACCGTTCCCGAGCCGTCGGCGACCGGTCTGTTCGGCGAGGTGCGCAAGACGATGTTGGGCACGGTATTCGTGTTTCTCGGCGTCGAAGGCGCGAGTGTCTATTCACGGCATGCACGCGAACGGCGCGACGTCGGGGTCGCGACCGTACTCGGCTTTCTCTGCGTGCTTGCGTTGATGGTCATGGTCACGTTGTTGTCGTATGGCGTGTTGCCGCTCGAGCAGTTGGGCACGCTGAAAAATCCGTCGATGGCTGGCGTGCTGAGCGCCGCGGTCGGCGCCTGGGGCGCGGTCGTGGTCAAGCTCGGTCTGTTGATATCGGTACTCGGTTCTTATCTTGCATGGACGTTGCTCGCCGCCGAAATTCTGCACGCGGCGGGCAAGAGCCGCACGATGCCCGCGTTTCTCGGGCGAGAAAACCGCCACCACATACCGGTCGCCGCACTGTGGATGACGAGCCTCGTGATTCAGGCCTTTCTGATCGTGACGCTGTTTTCGAAAGAAGCGTTCACGCTGGCCAAGGAGTTCACGACGTCGATGAACCTGATCCCGTATCTGCTCGTCGCCGGCTATGGGTTGAAGCTCGCAGCGAGCGGCGAATCGTATGCGGGGCAGCCGTGGTCACGGCGCATCGATTTCATGCTCGCGCTGCTGGGCTGCGGCTACGCGCTCTTTCTCGTGTACGCGGGCGGCCTGCATTATCTGTTGATGTCGACCGTGCTTTATACGGCGGCGACCGTGTGGTTTTACATCGCCGAGCGTCGCAAGGGGAAACGGCCTGTGTTTGCGCTGCTCGAACGCTGGCTGTTCATTGTAGTTTTGCTTACCGGGCTGGTCGCGTTCGTCGATCTCGTGCGCAATCATTTTGCGGCCTAAGGCTCCCGCTCCCGCTCGCGCGCCGCGCGGCTCACATGATCGCGGCCTGGCGAATGCAGCGGATGAAATAGTCGGCCGGGCGCGTGTGAATCGCGCCTCCGCGCTGCATCAGATGCAGTCTCGCCGTGCGCGACGTTTCAATGAAATCCAGCTTTTTCATCTTCAACGATCAGGCACTGCCGATCGGCGCCGCCTACTGGGCCACGCTCGTCGAGCAATACCTTACAGCCTGAACTTCGCCAATTCGCGTTTCGCCGACCCGGCGTGCTGCCGGGCCGGCGGCCAGACTACGTCCATATCGGGGATCGGCCTGTGGGTGCTCGGCAATCCGGCTGGCTTTCTGCTGCGGCTCGAAGGATTCCCGCGCGAACTGCGCGGGCGATCGCTCGGGATCATCTATAGCGTCGGCGTGACGTTGTTCGGCGGTTTCGCGCCGTTCGTCGTGACGTGGCTGATTGGCGTGACGGGCAGCGGCTATGCGCCGGCCTGGTACATGAGCGCGTGCAGACTCGTCAGTCTCGTCGCGCGACCGTATTCGACGAGCGCATTACCGATTAGTGACCGGAGTCACCGTCGTTTTCATCCGGCCATACACAACAGGAGAACGAAATGAACGCACAGAAATGGCTGAAGCTGGTTTGCGCGAGCGCGGTCGTGTTCGCTTGCCTGAATGCGCACGCGCAGCCGCAAGCGGGCGGATCGGGTCCCGCGGCACAAGCTGCGGCGAGTTCGGCGCCAACCGCGGGCGAGATCAAGGCTACCAACCGGCAACTCGTGCGGGACGTACGCCCCGCGCATTCAGAAACGCACGAAGCCAGGGACTACGGGCCAGCAACATTACAGTGCGCGCGGATAACGGCGTCGTGACGTTGACGGGCAGCGCGCCGACCACGGACCTGCTGTCGCGCGGTCCGCTAGAAGAAACACGGCGGTGACGCCGGCGGCGATGGGGCATTGCGACGGGCCGACTGGGCTGGATCTTGAAAGCACTTCTTGCACCTATGACGCATATAGGACTCTGCTGACTTTTTTCTTGTTAGCGCATCGTACAATCCGCCTCTGCGCAAGGCGAAGATGTTTTAATTCCTCGCCGACGAGTTGGGGTGCGTTGCGCTATCCCATCTTCATGATTGATCCATGCTAGGTTGTATGCCCAAAAATTGCTTTGTCTTTACCAAAGCACACCGGCTTTCTCACCTATTTTGCATCGTTTTAAAAAACAGTGGTTCGAAAACTTCTATTTGCGTGGTGCCAAAATGCTTTTGTGGAACGATCAAGACAATTTGATATGCGCTATTTGGACTGCACCGACTGGTGCGCTTAGATGATAGGCGTTCCCCACGCCGTTCGCTTCATTAGAAGCAGGAAGGTTGCGGCTCTCGATCTTGCTGCTGAGGTGTGCGGCTAGGCCCACGCAAACGCAGCGTCCCGTGGCGACACACAGGATCAGGGAAGTCGGCGAGTGGATGGGACGAGATGCCCTGCGCCTTTCTCATCATGTAACGGCGTGAAATGACATGGTACTTTGGCGACAAATCATGCAGGGTGTTTCGGCAAGGAAAAGGTATTCACCTGCGTGGTATGGAGTGTGAGTGAACAAAATAAGAGTGGGTATCGCCGACGATCATCCATTTATTCTCCTCGGCGTCGAGCATCTTCTTCAGCGTTGTCCTGACATCCAGGTCTGCTTCAAAAGCGAAAGTATTGGCCTGCTTCTCCAGCGGCTGGTTGAAGTGCCAGTCGATGTTCTTGTGTGCGACTACGAATTCGAAGGCGATCCGTATGCCGACGGTCTCAACCTTCTTGACCGGATCCGGCGTGTCGCCCCAGCCATACGAGTCGTTTTTCTGAGCACGCATTCTTCCACGCACATCATTTCAGCTGCGCTCAACGCGGGGGCGGCCGGCTTCGTCGGCAAGGGTCCCGAGGGCTTTGTCAGCCTTACCGCTGCCGTTCGCGTTGCCAAAAATAAAAGCGTGTTTCTGCCTGATTCCATTGCGGACAAGATGTTGCGCGCAACGGGGCGCGCAGCGCAAGGCGGATCTTCTCTCAATTTGCTATCTGAAAAAGAATCGACGGTCGTGCGGATGATCTGCGACGGGATGTCGATCGCAACAATTGCCGAGCGGCTCAATCGCAGTCCCAAGACCGTGAGCAATCAGAAGAACGCTGGCATGAAGAAGCTCGGTGCCAGAAACGACGTAGAACTCGTCACAATCGTGCGCGAGTGGTCCTGCTCGTAGCAATTGCCGCGATTCTCAGGCGGATTCTGTCGTTCTCGTGGCGCCTTCTCCCTATCGTATGGTGGTCCTGTCACCTGTTCAGTTCGAGGAATCGACACGTCGTTTCTCGACTGACCTATTTGGTCTTTCATTTTGGGTATTGGCCCATTAACACCGATCTTCTTCAATGAGATCATTCCTCTGCCTTGACGATCGCTGGACGTCCCGGCTTCACAAGGGTTTGTAGTTCTGAAATGGCAACAAAGAGGAATCTCATGAAAAAACAAGTAACGCAACTCATGATCGCGCTGATGGGCCTGTCCGTCGCGCCGATGGTTTTCGCTCAAGCTGTACCGGGCACAGGTCAGGTAACGTTCAATGGAGAACTGTATGACGACACCTGTGTGATCAACTCGGGTGACGAGGACCAAACGGTCACGCTGCCTCGGGTGTCTTCGCAGACGCTGCCTGCGGCTGGCGTAGTGGGCGGGTCCACGCCGTTCAACATTTCGGTGTCGCAGTGCCCGGCAACGCTGACCCATGTCGCGGCGCATTTCGAGACCACGAACATGGACCCGGTTACGCGTAATGCCATTAACCAGGCAACTACCTCGCCGGCCGCGAACGTCGAAGTGCAATTGCTTGACCACAATGTCACGAGTGGCGCGGCGCAGGTGCTTCCGCTGGGCAGCACGGGCGAGTTCGTTGCTGTTGGGAACGACGGTACGGCAACGATGTACTACGCCGGCCAGTACTATGCAACAGACAGAGCCACGGCCGGTAACGTGACGGCTGTTGTTCGCTACACGTTGGCATACCAGTAAGCGAATCTAAGCCGAATGGCATCGGGTTGCTCTTCTAGTTCGAAGGCAACCCGAAGTGGCATTCCGCTTATCTGTCGCGTGGAGGAGCGAGTGTCTTCAATGAAGTTTCCAATGTTGTTCGCCGCAGCTGTCGCCTTAAGTGTGACCTCGTTTGCTGCACAAGCTGCTATCACCATTACCGGTACCCGAGTTATTTATCCGGCGCAAAACCGTGAAGTCAATGTTCGTTTGAACAATGTTGACAGCCGTCCGGTCCTGGTCCAGGCGTGGTTGGACGACGGCGATGCGGCAGCTGCCCCGAATGAAATCAAGGTGCCGTTCACGTTACTGCCGGCGGTATTTCGGGTCGAGCCTCACAGAGGGCAGGCTTTGCGCATCATGTTCACAGGCGGCGACATGCCGAAGGACCGTGAGGCTGTCTATTGGCTGAACGTTCTCGAAATTCCGCCGAAGCCCAAGGACGCTGATGACCGGAACATGATTCAGCTCGCGTTCCGAACGCGTATCAAGATGTTCTACCGGCCGGTATCGTTGCTCGATGACCCAACGGCGGGGCGGGCCCAGCTGAAGTGGCATGTCGAGGCAAATGACAAAGGTCAGAGCATCGTTCGTCTGGACAACCCATCGCCCTACTACATTTCCGTCGGCACGGCAGAGGTAGAAACGGCAGGCAGGAAAGTCGCTCTTTTGCCCGATATGGCACCGCCGTTCGGGCACGTCGATCTCCGTCCACAAGATGGAAAGCTGGATATCAAAGCTCCTGCCACCGTTTCCTATACGGTTCTGAACGACTTCGGTACAGCGATCAAGGACTCGGCGGAAGTGACAGGTGCTCAAAGCGCGGAAGCGCAAAAGAATCAATAATTGAAATACGGGATGTCGGGCGTGCGGAATAGTAAGACGGCGGTTGAAAGAGTATTCAGTAATGTCCCTTTCCGGTTTCACCCACTGGCTTGGGCGGCAATCATAGCGTCGGGCTGGGTCTTTTGCTCAAATTCCGCGGTCGCCGCGTGCGCGCCGGACTCAGCGGCGACGCCATCCAGCGACTGCTCGGCGTCCGAGTTGCCGCAACAGGCAGCCGGTGTCGACGGAGAGGCTGCGCGTACGGATGCGTCATCTACCGCGGCGACATCAAATGCGCCCGCTGCGGAAGTTCCGCAAGAAGTCGAGTTCAATCCAGCATTCTTTACGGGCAACGTCGCCGATTTGTCACGCTATACGCGAGGCAATCCTGTTGCTCCCGGTGTTTATCCGCTCGAACTGCTCGTCAATGGTAAGAAGCGTGGACGCTTCGATGTCCTGTTTCAGGCAGTGCCGGGCTCGGATATCGCAACGCCCTGTTTCACGATGCCTGGCCTCGACCGCGCTGGCGTAGATACCGAGCGCGTGGCCCAGCGGTTGAAGGAAGCAGGAAAGGGCGACTTCGACGATACGGACGCGTCAGTGCAATGCGTCCCACTGGTTGAAGCCGTACCGGGATCGGTTGCATCGTTCAACACCGCCGATCTGCAACTCGATCTGTCGATTCCACAGATCGAATTGCGCAAGGAGGCTGCCGGTTACGTTGATCCGTCCCGTTGGGACAACGGGATCAACGCAGGCTTCGTGCAATACAGTCTCGCCGGCTATACGACTCACCAGAACAATGGTAGCGGAGACTTCAGCAGTGTCTACCTCGGTCTGCAAAGCGGATTCAACGTGAACGGCTGGCGTTTCCGCCAGTGGTCCACGGTAAGCTCGCAGAACCGGGGTTCCGGCACGCATTGGCAAAGTGTCGCGCTGTTTGCGCAACACGATGTCACGGCGCTTAAGAGCCAACTGACGATCGGCGACAGCTCGACGAGCGGTGACGTCTTCGACTCATTCAACGTGCGTGGCGTCCAGCTTTCGAGCGACGACCGCATGTTGCCGGATTCCATGCGCTCCTACGCGCCGGTTGTGCGTGGCGTGGCTGATACCAATGCACGCATCATCGTGCGTCAGAACAACATCATCGTGGCCGAGACCAGCGTGCCGCCGGGGCCGTTTGAACTGAACGACCTGCCGGCTACGGGTTATGGCGGCGACCTTCAGGTCACTATTACAGAATCCGACGGCCGTCAGCGGACTTTTCTGGTGCCGTTCGCGTCCGTCCCGCAGTTGCTGCGGCCTGGTGTTGCACGTTTCAATCTGACGACCGGTGTCTATCGCGATACCGTGCTGAATAACCATCCGTGGGTGGCGCAGGCGGTTTATCAGCGCGGCCTGACAAACCTGTTGACCGGCTACACCGGTGCACAGTTTGCGGAAGGTTACTGGGCTGGCCTGGTGGGTGTCGCGCTCAATACGCCGCTCGGCGCATTCGCGTTTGACGTAACGGCGGCGGGAACGAATATTCCCGGCGTGTCTGGTGGTCGTCCCGGCTACAGTACGCGGATCAGCTACAGCAAGCTCCTTCCAGGGCCCAACACGAATTTTTCGGTTGCGGCTTACCGATACTCGACCTCACGCTTCTATAGCCTGCATGACGCGATGTACGCGCGATATGGCTCCCGAGACACCACGGGTCAGTATGACTACCGTACGCGCAGCCGTCTGCAGCTGAATATCAACCAGCCAATCGGCGAGTCGAGTTCTTTTTATATCGCCGGCAGTTCGCAGAACTACTGGGGCGCGTCGAAGGGCTACGATCTGCAATATCAGGTTGGTTTCAACAGCGCGTACAAGCGGGTGTCTTACTCGCTATATGCGCAACGCACGCGCCTGCAAAACTCGAAGATCAGCACGCAGGTAGGTTTGAACCTGACGATTCCGCTCGGCAAGGTCGACTCGAACGAGCATCATATGTTCGACTATCTGACTACCAACGTTTCGCGCGGCTCGAACGGGGATAGCACAATTCAGGCCACTGCGTCGGGCAACACGAGCGGAGCCACGCCGATCACCTACGGTGTCAACGCGTCACGGGTCGTCGCCGGCGACAATCGGACCGTTTCCGCGGGTGGTTATGCGATGTATCGCGCGCCGTTCGGTACCTACAACGTCAATGCATCGATCAGCAATCAGACCCGTCAAGCCGCGTTCAATGCCGACGGCGCGGTCGTCGTTCACAGTGGCGGCATGACGCTGAGCCCGCCGCTTGGGCAGGCGTTCGCGCTCGTCGAAGCGAAAGGCGCAGAAGGTGGCCGGATCATCAATGGCCAGGGTGCAAGGATTGACGCTAACGGCTATGCGGTGGTGTCTTCGCTGATGCCATACCGGGTCAACACGGTCGCGCTGGATCCGAGCGACGTGTCGCTCGACGTTGAACTGGGCAACACGAGTGAGGAAGTCGTGCCGCGCGCGAGTTCGCTCGTCAAGGTGAAGATTGCGACCACGCAGGGCACGCCGATTTTCGCCGAGGTTTTGGATCGGGAAGGCAAAGCCATGCCGATGGGCACCGAGTTATTCGACGAGTCCGAGAAATCGGTGGGCATCGTCGGTCAGGGTGGCCTCTCGTACCTGCGCGGCCTCGAGCACGAAGGCAAGCTGCTGGTGCGCTGGGGCAATCGCGCAGCGGAGCAGTGCGTGATGCCCTACACGATGCCGGACGACGACAAGGCGGACAGCGGTCAGCGCGCGGGGATCGTTGCGCGCATCAAGCTGAGCTGTGATCCAGCGCTAATCTGGTCTCCGCCGGCAAAGCCCGTAGCGCGACGTTCAGCGGGCGCGGCGCTTGTCAGTTCGCTTCGCTGAAGTGCGAAGGTCGATACCCGGTCAGCTCCAGCGCTGCGGCTTGGATGATTCCGCCGACAGTAGAGGTCAGAAAATGAAAAATATTTGTAGATACTTTCGGATTGCCGGACTAGTTTCCGGATTGATCGCAGGTGCGCTGTTGGGGTCGGTTTGCGTACATGCGCAAGGCTCGCCTTCGGTCACGCTCAATTTTAGTGGCACCTATAACGCGACGACGTGTGCGCTGGTGAGTTCGCCCGACATGACGGTCACGTTGCCAACGCTTTCGACGCGATCGCTGCCGACGGCCGGAGTTATAGATGGCTCAAAGTTCTTTACCATCACGATCCAATGTCCAAGCGGTGTAACGGGGGCGCGCGTGTATTTCGAGAGCGGTTCGTCGACCGATCCCAACACCGGGAATCTGGACCTGCAGAATGCGAGCGGGGCGGCGTCGGCAACGAATGTACAGGTCATGCTGGCCAATGCGGACGGATCGCGGATCAAGGTCGGCGACCGGTCTACGATGAGAGTCGTTCCGATCACGTCCACGGATCCGACGCCGGTGGATTTCATTGCCAGCTACTACGCAACCGGTCGAGCCACGGCTGGCACCGTCAATACATTCGTCACCTATGTCGTCGAAATGCCCTGAGGGTGCCGGCGCGAATACGTTTCTTATTATGTTTGACTCAACAGTCGCGCTCATGCGAGCGACTGCGTTGCATGCAGCACTGCTGTCCGACGGCGCGGAGCTGCCGGCTATTCCTTTTTGGCGCGCGCGTTGCAGTACGTTGGTCGAGACGCTACAGCAGCAAATGCTGGATCGAACTTTTCCGGCAACGGATATCCGGGAAGTCAGCCTCGCACAATGCGTTCTGCTAGATGAACTGACGTTGCATGCATTGCCGTCCAGGCAGCGCGAGGAATGGTTGCGTGAGCCGCTGCAGATGCGTTTTCATGGCGTGCGCGACGGCGCCGCATGGGTATGGCACCGGATCGAGGCGGTGGTGGACGGCGGCGATCCGGACCCCGCCGGACTTGAGTTCTACACCATGTTGCTGGGGCTGGGCTTCGACGGCGGACGCGAAAACGCCAACGCATACCTGGAGCGTGCGAAATCGGCGTTGAACGGGCATCTGCGTAATAAGGCGGCGTTCTCCATACCCGACGCACCGGATAACAGCATGCCACTGACCAATTCGCTTCGGCCGTCGGACGTGTCACGGATCTCACATTCACGCAGAACCGCCGGCGGGGTGATTGCTGGCGCGGTTGCCATCGCGTCACTATGGACGGCGATGGACCTTAGTCTGGACGTTGCGACACGCGGTCTACCTCAAACGTCGTCGCCGCAGAGTAGTCCTATGCAGACGGAGCGTTCGCAATGATTTCCGGAAACAGCTGCCGGGCGGCGCTGATCTGGATCGCTGTCTCCGTAGTTGGACTGATATGGCTATGTTTGCCGCTTGCTCTCCAACCATCGTGGCCCGTTGTGCTCAGTCTTGTTCTGTTGACGGGGGTGGGCGCCGCCGTTTTGCCAGCTTACGGGCGATCGCATCCGACCCACGAGCATCAGGATTTTCAGCTCGGGAATGTGCGTCAGTTATCGATCGTTCTCGTCGTCGGGCCGCATGCCGGCGCGTTGTTTGCACACGATGGCCAGACATCCACACTGCGACGTAACGGTGATGCGCTGTGGTTGCGTGTCCGGTCCCCGCAGCAGTTGTCCAGCGTGTTGGCCACGGTGATGGAGTCGCATCAACGTCCGCCGGATGCCGTGCTGATGCCCATTGTTCCCGACGGTGAGTGCGACGATGCTGTGATTCGCCGCGAATTTTCCCGCTGGAAGCATCAAATCGACGCTTGCATCGGTCCCCGGGCGTTCGTATTACCCTGCTATATCGCGATCTACGCGTACCTCGGCTCGAATGGCGACCACGCAGTGGAACCGGTCTGGTTCGGCGATGCCATGAATATCTCGACGATGCAACCCGCGACCGCAACCGCGCGGCAACATGTGCAGGCGCTCAGGCAACAGCTGGATCAGGCTTGGCTCGCTGTCGCCCACCCGGAACGTGCGTCGCGTGCCGGTCTGGGGCATGCAGTGTTCGACTGGCTAGAAGATGAGGCGCTGCTATCGATACTTTCATCGCTCGCGAACACCGCGCCGTTCTCGCTGCGCGGCTTGCTGTTGGTCGACATCGGACACCCACCGATGCGTCCAGGCGCATGGACGCGATGGCTCACCGGCAAGACCGCGCTGCGGCCGCTGCTGACGAGGCCGAGGGCTCAACCGAAGCCGCTGTCTCTGCCTTTACTTACGACCATCGCGCGGAACGACAGATTCCGGGTTTCGAAGAGCGAGTGGGCCCGGTCGTATTCCGGAAGCTTGCACGCGTTGGCTGCGTCGGCGGTCGTCCTGATGGTGTCGATTGGTGGCTCCGCATGGTCGAACAGCAGGTTGGTCACGCGAGTCGCCGACGATCTCGAGGCTTACACGCATATACCCACAGCCCGCGCGGATGCGAAGCGTGAGCGATTCGAATCGTTGCGCAGACAATCCGCCGAGCTGGCTCGCTATGCGAGCAACGGTGTGCCGACCGGGCTCGGCTGGGGACTGTATCGGGGCAAGCAGTTGCAAGTCGCGCTTGAACGCGTGACCGCGACATCGCATTCCCCCACGATCGCCGCGCATTCCCCGCCCCTTGCTGTGACGATCGACAGCCTCTTGTTATTCGACAGCGGCAAGACGACGCTCAAGTCAGGTGCAGAGCCACGGCTCCACGCGGTTCTCGATCTGATTCGCGCGAATCCCGACAAGCGAATTCTCATCGCGGGTCATACTGACAACGTGGGTGCCAGCGTCGCGAATCAAAAGCTCTCCGAGGCACGCGCGCGGGCCATCCGCGATTGGTTCGTCAACACGGCTACGTTGCCCGTCACACGTTTCGCAATTCAGGGGTATGGCGATACCCGGCCGATCGCCGGCAACGAAACTAGTCAGGGGCGCGAGATGAATCGTCGTGTCGAAATCACCGTTGTTCCCGATTCAGGCACGCACTGAAAGTACTCGTCGCGGGTAGCCCTCTGGGAGCCTGCGTTCGCACACGCCAACCCGGCCTCGCTTTTGCGAACGGGACAGACTTTTGGGCAACCGCCCATATCGCCGCGCTGCTCCGAGACATAACATCTTCAGCTTGCGGACTTCATACGAAAGCGAGCGGTGTCGCCGCTCCTTCTTTTACTTGAGCGAACAACCTCAGAGCACTATGTCGGCTTCTACCAGTTCTCAAAAATTCATCGCACGTAATCGTGCCCCCCGCGTCCAGATTGAATACGACGTCGAAATTTACGGTTCGGAAAAGAGAGTCGAACTCCCGTTCGTGATGGGCGTCCTCGCCGACTTGTCGGGCAAGCCGCTCGAACCGTTGCCCGCCGTCGGCGATCGTAAGTTCTTCGATATCGACATCGAGAACTTCGATGAGCGAATGAAGGCCATGAAGCCGCGTGTCGCGTTCGCGGTGCCCAACACACTGACGAACGAAGGTCATCTGATGGTCGATATCACGTTCGAAAGCATGGACGACTTCTCGCCCGCAGCCGTCGCGAAGAAGGTCGACGCGCTTGCGCAGCTACTTGAGGCGCGTACGCAACTCGCCAATCTTCAAACGTATATGGATGGCAAAAGTGGCGCGGAAAACCTGGTCAGCAAGGTGTTGAGAGACCCAGCGTTACTCGAAGCGCTCGCAAAGGCGCCAAAGCCGGAAGCGGCATCCGCCGGCGAACCGGTGACCAACGAATGATTTTTGCTTTCCGCACGAAAGCACAGCCTGAAACAATGGGGAAATGATGGCCGAACTTCAAGCGAACACGCGCGCCAAGGCAACGGCGAGCGTGACCAATCAGTCCGATTTCAATGCACTCCTATCGCGCGAGTTCAAGCCCAAAACGGAGCGCGCGCGCGAGGCTGTCGAGGGGGCTGTCCGGACGCTCGCTCAACAAGCACTGCTTACATCGGCAACGGTGTCCGACGACGCGTACAAAAACATAGAGTCAATTATTGGGGAGATCGATCGCAAATTATCCGAACAGATCAACCTGATTCTCCACCATGAAGATTTTCAGAGTCTTGAAAGCGCATGGCGTGGGCTTCATCACCTCGTCGCGAACACGGAAACGGATGAGAAGCTGAAGATCCGCTTTATGGATGTGTCGAAGGACGACCTGCGTCGCACGATGAAGCGCTATAAAGGGATTGCGTGGGACCAGAGTCCGTTCTTCAAGCAAATTTACGAGGAAGAATACGGGCAGTTGGGTGGCGAGCCGTACGGCTGTCTCGTCGCCGACTACTACTTCGATCACACGCCCGCCGACGTCGACCTGCTAGGCTCGATTGCAAAGGTGGCGGCAGCTTCGCATGCGCCGTTCATTACGGGCGCGGCACCGTCCGTGCTGCAGATGGACTCGTGGCAGGAACTCGCCAACCCGCGCGATCTGACGAAGATTTTTACGCAAAACCTCGAGTACGCACCTTGGAACTCGCTGCGTAGTTCGGAAGACGCGCGCTACATCGGCCTTGCAATGCCGCGTTTCCTTGCACGTCTGCCGTATGGCGTCAAGACGAATCCGGTCGACGAATTCAATTTCGAAGAGGCGACCGCCGGCGCGGATCATCAACGCTATGTATGGTCGAACGCGGCCTACGCAATGGCGGTGAACATCAACCGTTCGTTCAAGAACTACGGTTGGTGCACGCTGATTCGCGGCGTGGAAAGCGGTGGGGTAGTTGAAAACCTGCCGTGTCACACGTTCCCGACGGATGACGGTGGCATCGACATGAAGTGCCCGACGGAAATTGCGATCTCCGACCGCCGCGAAGCGGAATTGTCGAAGAGTGGTTTCATACCGCTCATTCACCGCAAGAACACTGACTACGCGGCGTTCATCGGCGCGCAATCGTTGCAGAAGCCGGTCGAGTACCACGATCCCGACGCAACTGCGAACGCGAATCTATCGGCACGTCTTCCGTATCTGTTCGCGTGCTCGCGCTTTGCGCATTACCTGAAGTGCATCGTGCGCGACAAGATCGGCGCATTCAAGGAGCGGGACGAAATGCAGCAATGGCTCAACGAATGGGTCATGAACTACGTTGACGCCGATCCCGCGAATTCGTCGCAGGAAACCAAGGCACGTCGACCGCTGGCCGCGGCCGAAGTGGTCGTCGAGGACGTCGAGGGAAATCCGGGATATTACCAGGCGAAGTTCTTCCTGCGTCCGCATTTCCAACTTGAAGGTCTGACGGTTTCTTTGCGTCTCGTCGCGAAGCTGCCGCTCGTGAAGGATGCAGCCTGATCTGACGTCTACCGTTCATTCGGTGAATGAGCGACGGACAGGCGCTCACTAAATATGCCTGACTTTCATTGAGCATCTTTAAAACTAATCGGTACCAAGGAGTATTTTTATGGCGCAAGACATCTTTCTCAAGATTAACGGGATTGATGGTGAGTCGGCAGACGCTAACCACAAGGACGAAATCGATGTTCTGAGCTGGGCGTGGGGCGTTACGCAGCAATCGAATATGCACGTTGGTTCCGGTGGTGGCGCTGGCCGAGCCACGGTCGACGACTTCACGTTTGAGCATTTCATCGATCGTGCAACGCCCAACCTGACGCAATACTGCCTGACCGGTAAGCACATCGACGAAGCCAAACTCGTCGTGCGCAAGGCTGGCGGTAATCCGCTCGAATACATCAAATTCACGATGAACGACGTGCTGGTTACCTCGGTGCATCCGTCCGGCGTCAGCGACAGTGAATCGCGTCCGTGCGAAACGGTGCGTCTGTCCTTTGCTCGCCTGAAGCAGGAATATGTGGTGCAGAACGCGCAAGGCGGTAGCGGCGGTGCGATCACGGCGACCTTCGATATCAAGAAGAACACGGCCTAAATCGCACATTTTCCTGAATCTTGGCACGACGACCCTTTTGTCCGGGACGCCGTGTCAAGGTTGTTAACCGGGATGCCCGGCTGGATGCAGGCATCCTGGTTCATTCAGGGCGATGTGCGAGATCACCTTGATACCGTCAGATGGTTTCGATCTTTTTTTCCCGCTTCACGATATGGCTGCGTATCGGGGGCTGGCTAGCCCTAAGCGGGGCGAGCGCATGGCTGTCCGGGTGCGCTACCGCGTCGGCTCCCGTTGTCAAGGAGCGAACGACCCTCCGGCTTCAGATCGCGGCAAACGAGAACGTCAATCCGAACGAGTGGGGAACGGCGGCGCCGATCCTCGTGCGGATCTACGAACTGAAGTCGCCGACGGCGTTTCAAACCGGCGACTTTTTCACGCTGCAAAGCGACGACAAAAAAGTCCTTGGCGACGATGTGCTGGTCGTTGACGAATTTATTCTGCGTCCCGGCGATACACGCGAGATCGTCCGGAAGTCGAACCCCGCCACTACCGCAATTGGCGTGCTGGCCGGCTACCGGGATCTCGGGAAATCGGTCTGGCGCGCGGTTTACCGGTTGCCAATCGCGCCCGACGCCGCATGGTACAGGATGGCTCTTCCAGACAAGGAACAGAAGCTGACGATCCAGCTCGATCAGCGCACTGTTTCGATTTCAAAGTCAGACTAATTTCGATGAGTTGGTATAGCAAAGTTGTTTGGAGCGAAGGACTCTTCCTGCGTCCGCAATTGTTTCAGCAGCAGGAGCGGTATTTCGAGTCGTTCGCGCATCGCCGGAGCGCGCCGCTGAGCCCGTTTTTCTGGGGCTTCAGCCGTTATGAAATCGATCAGGAATCGCTCGCGTTCGGCAAGCTGGTGTTCAAGAGCGGGCTCGGCGTATTTCCAGACGGCACACCGTTCGAGGTGCCTGGCCTGACGCTGCCCCCGCCCCCACTGACGATCGGACCGGAACATCAGGAGCAGGTGATTTACCTGGCGGTCCCGCTTCGCTTGCCTAACACCGAGGAAACCGCCTTCACCGAGCAGAGCGGATCGCTGGCCCGTTACCATGCGTACGACGCCGAACTGCGCGACAGCAACGCGATCGGCCAAGGTCCGAAGCCCGTCCAACTCTCGAATCTGCGCTTGCGGCTGTTGCCCGAGAAAGAGCTGACGCAGTCGTGGATCGGGCTTGCGCTGACGCGCGTGAAGGCGCTGCACGCCGACGGCGCCGTGTCGCTGCACAGCGCCGACCACATTCCGCCCGTGACCGGTTACGGCGCGAATCCACTGCTGCGGGAATGGGCGATGCAGCTGCACGGCCTCGCGCGACTACGCGCCGACGCGCTCGCCGCCCGTCTGTCAGGTGCTGATGGCCGTACGGGCGCGGCGGCCGAAGTGGCCGACTATCTGCTGCTCCAGGTGCTCAATCGCTATGAGCCGCTGCTCGAGCATTTTTGCCAACTCGAGGAGACCGCGCCGGTGACCCTGTATCGCGAGCTCGCGCTTTTCGCGGGCGAGCTTTCGACCTTCGTGCGTCCGCAAACGCGGCGTCCGCGGGCGGCGCCGGGCTATGACCATGCGCAGCTCTACCGCAGTATCAGGCCCCTCGTCGAGGAGGTTCACTATCTGTTGAACCAGGTGTTGATTCGTGGTGCGCAGCCCATTCCGCTTACGGAGCAGGCGCATGGCATCCGTACGGCCGCCATGCTGCCGAACGAATTGGCCGGCTATTCGAGCCTCGTGCTCGCCGTGGGCGCGCAGATGCCTTCCGAATTGCTGCAGCAGCAGTTTCTTGCCCAAACGAAGATCAGTCATCCGCAGCGCTTGCCGGAATTGATCCGTTCGCACCTGCCGGGTCTGGCAGTAGCGGCGCTGCCGGTTCCTCCGCGCCAGATTCCGTTCAACTCGGGCTTTATCTATTTCGAACTGTCGCGTACCGGACCGTTCTGGGAACAGATTGCGCGGCACGGAGGGCTTGCCATGCATGTCGCCGGGCACTTCCCGGAACTCAAGCTTGAGCTGTGGGGCGTGCGTCAAAAATGAGTACCGGTGCATACGGGGACGACGCGTTCGAGTTTCTGTTGAACCCCGACAACTCTGCTTCTGGCCGGAGCCAGCCGTCTGCCGTTCCCGCTGGACGTCCCACAACCGCGGGCGTTGCCAATCAGGAACCGGTGGTCGATGCGGCCGCGTTCGATCCGCCGGAACAAGTGCAGACGCGTCTGGAGCGCATGAAGGCTGCGCGCAATCCGTTGTGTGAAGCCGCGCAGCCTTTGTTGCGCATGCTGGCGGACATGCCGGCTTCGCTCGATTCGTTGGCTGCGGTCGCGAGCTTGCGCTCGCTGCTGGTGCGCGAGGTCGCCGCATTCCAGAAGGTCTGCGACAAAGCGAGTTTGCCGTGGAAGCACGTAGCGGCTGTCCGCTACGCGCTGTGCACCGCGCTCGACGAAGCCGCCAATCGCACGCGTTGGGGGAGCGGCGGAATTTGGGCCGCGGGGGGGCTGCTGCTCAAGTTCGAAGGAGAAGTGGACGGCGGCGAGAAGTTCTTCCTGCTGATCGGCCGCATGGCAACGGATCCCCAGGAGTACCTCGACGTCCTCGAGGTGTTGTATCGCATTCTCAGCCTTGGATTCGAAGGACGCTACAGCGTTGCCGCGGACGGTCCACGTCATCTGGAGCAGATCCGGCAGCGGATGCTGACGCTTATCAGCGGCACGCGGGACACGATGCGGCTCGAACTGTCGCCGCACTGGCGCGGCGAGGAGCCGGGCAGGATGCGGCTGCTGAAAAGCGTGCCGGTCTGGGCGACGGCGGGCGTCGCTGCGCTATGTGTGTTCTCGCTGTTCGCCTGGTACAAGTATCGGCTTCTGGCGCAAAGCAATGCGCTGGAAGCGAAGATTCTCGCGATCGGAGAGCCGATCAAGGTCGCGGCTCCGGTCGTTCACGAGCGCTTGCGCCTGTCGATTTTGCTGAAAGACGAGATCGCTCGCGGCCAGGTCTCCGTCGAAGAGAACGCGAGCAGCAGCCGGGTCGTGTTCCGTGGCGACTACGTGTTCCTGCCGGGGCAAAGCCGCATTCGACCGGAACTGGATCCGGTGTTGACCAAGGTCGCGCAGGAGGTCGTCCGGGTCGGCGGCAATGTCACGGTGACCGGGCACACCGACAACCAGCCGATTCATACGGCGGAGTTTCCTGACAACCTGGTGCTATCGGAAAAGCGCGCCGCGTTCGTCGCCGACGTATTGAAGGCGCACGGCATGCCCGGCAATCGCATCGAGGCTGTCGGCAAGGGCGATACACAACCTGTCGCGGACAACAGTACAGCGGAAGGTCGTTCCCGCAATCGACGCGTGGAAGTCTTCGTCACGCATTAACGGGAAAGCCTTGATGTCTTATTTGAACCGCTTATCGAAACTTGTGCTCACGCGCCAGACGCTGGTGCTCGCCGCGATCCTCGTGACGGCTGTGGCCGTCTGGTTCGTGGGACCTCTGATTGCATTTGGCGACTACCGCCCACTCGAGAGCGTGCTCTCGCGCACGCTGTCGATCGTCGTGCTGTTATTGCTGCTGCTGTTCTGGCTGCTCGGCTGGTCGCCTGGCGTCATCGGCGTCGCGTTGCTGTGTCTCGCGCTCTGGTATTTCGGACCGATACTCGCGTTCGGCCAAACGCATCCACTCGGCACCACATGGTCCCGCGTGCTGCTGATCTCGGTGCTGCTTGCCTGCTACGCGATCTATGGGCTGTATCGTCTGTGGCGGGCAGTGCGCAGCGATGACGTGCTGCTGCAGCGCGTTCTGAACCCGTTCACGAAGAAGTCGGCCGCGACCCCTGTCGCACGAGACGAAATCCGCGCGCTTCACGCGGTCGTCGCGAAGGCCATCGACAAGCTCAAACGCATGCGCGGCGGACCGGCAGGGCTGCGTCGTCTGCTCGAAAGCCAGCGCTACCTGTACGAACTCCCGTGGTACATGGTGGTGGGCTCGCCAGGCGCCGGCAAGACGACGTTGGTCCTGAACTCGGGTCTGGATTTTCCGGAGGCGGATCAGATGGTCGCGGCGTCGCTGAGAAGCCGCGTCGAAACGGCGAACTGCGACTGGTGGTTCGCGAACGAAGCGGTGCTGATCGACACCGCTGGCCGCTATACGGTTCAGGACGCAACGTCGCAAGACGCCGCGAAGGTTGACGTCAATCCGGAAGACCTGAAGAGCGAGAACGAGGCCGAGTGGCGCGGCCTTCTGGGGCTGCTTCGCAAGCGGCGCCCGCGCGCGCCGATCAACGGTGCGTTGCTGGTCGTTTCGGTCGAAGAGTTGTTGACGCGCCCAGCGCCCGAACGAAAGGCGCTCGCCGCGTCCATGCGCGCTCGGCTCGGCGAGTTGCGCCAGCAGTTGGGGATTCGATTCCCCGTCTACGTGCTCGTCACGAAGCTCGATCTGCTGCCCGGCTTCGGGGAGTATTTCCAGTCGTTGACGGCGGAAAGCCGCGCGCAGATTTTCGGCTTCACACTGCCTTATCAGGAAGCGGCGGAACAACACGGCCGCGACACACTGCGCCTGAACTGCGCGGCCGAAATGCGTGAGCTGGAGCAGGGACTCGAAGACGGCGTCAACACGAGGCTGCAAGAGGTGTACGAGGTCGATCTGCGCAAGAAACTTTATGCGCTGCCGTCAGAATTTCGTAGCCTGTGCGCGGAACTCAATGAATTGCTCGCGCTGGTGTTTCTCGATTCGAAATACGACGACACGCAGTTGAACAGCACACTGCGCGGCGTCTATTTCACGAGCGCGGCGCAAACTCACGAGGCCGTGTCCGCCGACAGCTCCACGCTCTTGCAGCGGCTGCGTCGCGGGCTCGCGGGTTGGTTCGGTGCCGCGCCGAAAACGGTCTCGCCGTCGTCCGGCGACGCGATGCCTACCGGCTATCGCGGCTATTTCTTGCGCAATCTGTTTCAGCGCGTGATCCTGGCCGAAGCGCATCTGGTGCGGCCGAACCTGTACTGGGAAGTCCGCTTCCGCGCGTTGCGTCTTATCGGACATCTGCTCGCGATCGTCGTGGCGGTGTGGCTGATTGCTGCGCTCGTCGTGAGCTTCGGCAACAACCGCGAGTATCTCGCCGCGATCGATGGCAAGGCCAATGCGCTCGTCGCGCGGTTCCTGTCGCAACGGAAGGCGCCGCAGCCCGGGACGATGGGGACGCTTCTGTCGGCGTCGCGTGAGCTGCCTCAGTTCGACGGCATGGACCTCGACAGTCCCGGTGTCGCATGGCACTACGGGCTCTACACGGTGCCCGCCATCCGCGCCGCCGCCGGCGAGACTTACAACAATCTGCTGAAACAGATGCTGCTGCCGCAAGTCGTCGGCCGGCTCGAAACGGTGCTCGATACGCAAATCGGCGTACAGGACGCGGACGGCGTTTATCGCACGCTGATGGTCTACCTGATGCTGTTCGATGGCTCGCACTACGACGCGAAAGCGATCAAGGCATGGGTGCTCGGCGACTGGGAACACGCCAACAGCGTCGCATCGCTCGGCGAGCGCAACGTGATGGCGCGTCACCTCGATGCGCTGATCGTGGACGGGGTGCCCGCGGTGCCGGCAAGACCGGTGAATGCACAGCTCGTGCGCCGCGCGCGCGAGTTCCTTGGCCGCAATCCGGCGTCCGGACGGCTCTACGAACGTGCGATGAACGCCATGGCTCCCGAGGCGCCCGAGAACGTCACGCTGCTGAGCGCTGCGGGTCCGCAGGCTACTACCGTGTTCATGCTGGCCGACGGTTCGACGCTCGCGCGAGGTATCCCCGGTCTCTATACCTACGACGGCTATCACGCCGTTTTTAACAAGCGCCTCCCTGATTTTCTCGAGCAGGCGCGAAAACAGGACGCTTGGGTGATGGGCGAGGCCGATACATCGGCGCGGCGGCGGCGGATGGCAAACGGCAACGCACCGCACAAGGACAGGCTCGCCGACGATATCCGTCGCCAATACCTGACCGACTATGGCAATTACTGGAACCAGTTTCTCGACGACGTGAGACCGGTGTCCGGCAGCGAAGGCACCCTGGCGCCCGATCTGCAGACGCTGCGTACGCTGGCTGCGCCGGATTCGCCGCTGGCGAGACTCGCGCGAACGGCCGCGCGCGAGACGTCGCTGTCGATCGTTGATGGCGCGGACGAGCCGTCGGCCGCCGGTAGTGCCATCAACGTGATCATGCGTCGCTCGCAGGCGGCGCGCGCAGCGAGCGCCGTGGCCGCAACCGCCACGATCGGTCAGCTCGCGCAACAGAAGATGGAACGTGAACTGGTCGACAGACGCTTTGCCGCGCTGCGCGAAGTCGTGACCGGCCAGGCCGATAGCGGGAGCGCGCTGCCTGGCGGCAGCGGCGTGCTGCAGCTGGGCGGCGTCATCGGGCTGATCAACGAGCAGTACACGCGATTGATGACGGCCGGCGACGTGCTCGCCACCAACAGCATGCCGCCCACGGATGACCTCGGCTCCACGATGCAGCTCGAGGCGCAGAAGCTTCCGCCGCCGTTTCGGGCCGTGCTCGTGGGCCTCGCGTCGCAGTCGATGCGCAAGGTGGACCGCAATGTCGGCTCCCTGCTCACGATGCAGGTCGAATCGAGCGTTGGCGCGCAATGCCGCCGTGCTGTCGAAGGCAAATATCCGTTTGCCGCGAGCGCCCAGGAAGTCGACATCGACGATTTCAATCGCGTGTTCGCGGCCGGCGGCCTGCTCGACGACTTCTTCCACAAGACGCTCGCCAGCCGCGTCGATACGAGCATGCGGCCATGGCGCTATAAGCCGGTCAGCCCGGGCATGCCGCCCATGCAGGGACCGGGCCTCGAACCGTTCGAGCGCGCCGCGGCGATCCGTCAGACATTTTTCCGCGATCCCGGCGCGACCCGGATGTCGTGGAACGCGGGCCTCAAGGTCGTGTCGCTGGACCCCGAGATTACCGATCTGCTCATCGACGTCGACGGGCAAAACCTGCGCTATGCGCATGGTCCGGTCACGACGTCCCCGATCACCTGGCCGGGGCCGCGCGGCGGTTCGATGGCCGGCCTCACCGCGAATCCGCGCGTGCGTCCGGACACGTCGACCGTCATGACCGAAGGTCCGTGGGCGCTGTTCCGTCTGATCGACCGGGGCCGCGTGACGTCGACGTTGTCGTCGAGCCGCTCGGCGGTGGACTTCAATTTCGACGACCGGCACGCGGTCATCGAACTGACATCGGGCGGACAGTCAGGACCGCAACTCACGGCGTTGCTGCACGATTTTCGTTGTCCCGGTAGCGGAAACGCGATGGGAAGGCGAGCGGACGCGTCGTCAGGCTCCGCATTCGCCGACGAACAGTAGCGTCTTTTCGATATAGAGAATTTAGAGGAGTGCATGTCAAGTAATCCCTTGAACGCGATAAGTGTGCAAAGCCGCTCAGTGACCGTATCCAGCGCGGCGATACCGCGGTGGCCGGGGCAGACCGCGGACGGACAGACGCAGCCGGCGCTGGAGTTCATGTCACTGAACGGCGACGAGCATCTCGGCAAGCTGTTTGAGTACGAACTGCTGTTGCGCACGCCTGACGATTACACGGTACCGCTTGCCGTCAGTGCCAACCTCGACCTGAAGGCGCTGCTAGGCAAGGAAATGACCGTCGCGATCGACCTCCAGCCGAGCGCCGACACCGAAGCATGTCAGCGCGAAATCACCGGACTCGTCGTCGCCGCGCAATACCTGCGTCGGGAAGGCCGCTACAACGTCTATCGTGTCGTGCTGAAGCCGTGGCTGTGGCTGGCGACCCTGACGACCGACTACAAGATTTTCCAGAACAGGACGGTCATCGAGATCATCGACGAGGTGCTGAAGGACTATCCGTACCCGGTCGAAAAGCGCCTCGACGTGAGCCGCTATGCGCTCGAGGGTGAGAGTCCGACCAACGAACCGCGCGCGTTCCAGGTCCAGTACGGCGAGACCGATTACGACTTCATTCATCGCCTGATGGAAGAGTGGGGCATCTACTGGTTTTTCGAGCATGCCGACGGCAAGCACCGGCTCGTGCTGTGCGATCACATTGGCGCGCACCGCCACTCGCCGAACCCGTCATACCGGACACTGGCGTTCCAACCGCAGGGCGGCAAGACCGACACCGAATACATCAGCGCGTTTTCGACGGCCGAAGTCTTGTGCACCGGTCACTACGTGACGAGCGACTTCGACTTCACGCGTTCGCGCGCCGACATGCGGGCGATCAATCAGCAACCGCGCGACACCAGCTGGAACCTGCTCGAGCGCTACGACTGGCCGGGCGACTACACCGACAGCAGCCACGGTGAACTGCTGGCGCGTACGCGCATGGAAGCACTGCGCGCGCCGGGTACGCGAGCGAAGGGCGAAGGTAACGTGCGGGGACTCGCGTGCGGGCAGACGTTCGTGTTGACCAACTACGACTATACGGCCGCGAACTGCGAATACCTCGTCATCGGTACAAAGCTCGACCTGACCGGTACGCCGGACGAATCGGGTAGCGGCTACGAATACACCTGCAGCAACAAGTTCGACGTGCAACCGACAAGCGAAGTGTTCAGACTGCCGCGGGAGACCTCGAAGCCGGTCGTCAACGGGCCGCAGTCGGCTGTCGTCGTGGGTCCCGAGGGCAAGGAACTGTGGACCGACGAATTCGGCCGCGTGAAGGTCCGCTTCGTCTGGGACCGTTACGGCCAAAACGTCGAAACCGACTCCTGCTGGGTCCGTGTGAGCCAGGCGTGGGCCGGTCAGGGTTTCGGTGGTATCTACATTCCGCGCATCGGCCAGGAAGTCATCGTCGACTTCTGGAACGGCGACCCGGATCGTCCGCTGATCACCGGGAGCCTGTACAACGCGGCGACGCGTCCGCCCTATGACTTGCCAGGCAACGCGACGCAGAGCGGTTTCATGAGCCGGTCGATGGAAGGGGGCCTGCAGAACTACAACAGCATCCGCTTCGAGGACAAGGCGGGTGCCGAGGAATTCACGTTGCAGGCGGAACGGGACATGAACCGCCTGACGAAGCTGAATGAGTCACACGTCGTCGGTGCCGACTACACGATCGGCGTGGCCGCGGCGCACAGCATGACCGTCGGGGCGACGTCCAGCACGATCGTCGGCGGCAAGTACTCGGTAAGGGTGAAGGGTGTTTCCTTCTATTCCGTGAGTCTTGCACACTTTGTCTCGATTGGCGGGGCGGAGGAAACCGCGGTTGGGGGTGCCTCCCTTCTGACGGTGGGCGGTGCACGTACGGTCACGGTTGGTGGCGCGTCGACGCACGCGGTAGGCGGAGCCTATTCGCTGTCGGCCGGGGGGGCGCTGTCTATCGTGTGCGGCAAGTCGTCGCTGACCATGAACAAGCATGGCGAGATCAAGCTCATTGGTAAGTCGATCCGCATCCAGGGTGACACCCGTGTCGTGGTGCAAGGCACGCCGCTGGACCTTAACCCCGGTGACAAGGTATGCGGCAGCGCAGTGACGGTGCCAGTTCCTGTAGTGGTGCTCGATGCGCTGGACGTTCCAGTTATTCCGCCACCTCCATCGGACGAGCCGCTTCCGACGATAGATCCGCTGCCGACGGAAGAACCACGGCCGTCGGAAGAGCCGCCGCCATCGGAAGAGCCGCCGCCATCGGAAGAGCCGGCGCCATCGGAAGAGCCGGCACCGTCGGAGGAGCCGCCGCCGTCCGAAGAGCCGCCGAAAACCGGCATTGACATATAACAGCGTATTTCGCAATACCGTGCAGACGGCGAATGCCTTCGCACATCGCCCTGCACGGACGTTCAGTTTCCATGAGGAGAAAATCGATCATGTTTCCAGCGGCTCGCAAAGGCGATGCGATCGGACATGGCGGTTCGATCGTCTCGGGTTCCCCGACGGTCTTCATCAATCGATTGCCTGCGGCGCTCGTCGGTATGAGCTCTGCCGTTTGCGCGCTGCACCCGTGCTCGCAAGCTGTGGTCGCGGGTTCGGGTACGGTGTTGATCAACAACGTGCCGGCGGCATTGGTTGGCGGCAAGGTTTCGTGTGGCGCGCCGTGTTCCGCTGGCTCGCCAGACGTGCGCATCGGTTCATGATGACGATGGGGGCCATGTGACGACGGGAGTCGCGGGAATCGGCGGCGAGCTGGTCGGCTTGCCCGGCGTCGTATTGCCCCTCGCCAGTGTCGGACCGTTGCTCGATCGCTGTGAGCGGCTCGGCGACGTCGTCGACCGCTTTCGGACGCGTCGTGCGCTGTCGGGCATTCTGTGCGGCTCGGTCGAGGTAATCAGCGGCAGCAAAATCTGCCTACCTACCGACGAAACCGACTTCAGGCTGCGAGGCCGTCTTCCGCTCGTATGGTCGCGTTGTTATTCGAGCGAGCAGCACGCGCTCGGGCTGCTCGGCGTCGGTTGGCGCACGAGTTGGGAAGTCACGCTGCACAAGCGGGACGATCGACTGCTCTACACCGACGAATACGGCAGCACGCTCAGCGTGCCGTTTCCCGAGCGCGGGTCGCAGGTGATTGCGTCGGCTGCGCAGTTGCACATCGCGCATCTGAGCGACGGACGCCTCGTCGTCGCGGATCTGACGCCGCATTACCGCGTGTTCGGCGACTTTGACGCGAACGGAATCGCACGGCTCAAATACGTCGAGGATCTTCGTCAGCAGCGGATCGGCCTGATCTGGGACGCCGGTGGGCGCTTGCTGCGCATGCGTGGAACCTGCGGCCACGAGCTGCGCATGCACTACGAAGCGCGGATGGGCGCGCGTCTGAGCGCTGTCGAGTGTGTCGACGGCGGTCCCACCGGCGCGCTGGTCCAGTACGGCTACAGCCAGCGCGGCGAACTCACCGAGGTACGCAACCGGGTCGGCGAAATCGTGCGTCGCTTTGCATACCGCGATGGGCGGATCGTCGAAGAAGCAGACGCGCTCGGAATGGCGACACGCTATGTGTGGCAGACGATCGGCGGCGCCGCACGGGTGATTCGACGAGTCACGTCAGAAGGCGCGCGTGAGCGCTTCGCCTACGACTTCGATAGCCGGACCAGTGAGGTCAGCGACGTCTTCGGCAACACGGCGCATTGGCAATACGACGAGCAGGGCCGCGTGCTGTCGCACACAGACTTCGACGACCGGCGCTACCGGTTCGACTACGGCGACGCCGTCGCGCCGCTCACCATGCAACTGCCCGGCGAGCGGGTGGTTCACGTCGAATACGACGGGCTCGGACGCGTCGCGTGTGAGACGGATCTCCAGGGCGCAACCCGCTCGACGCAGTATGCGTTTGCGTCACGCGAGCCCGTGTCAGTCGCGTTGAGCGATGGCCGTGTGTGGATGTGGGCACGCAACGATCGCTTGCAGCCGTTGCACTATCAAACCCCGTCTGGAGAATTCACGCGTTTCGAATATGGTGACGATGGCGATGTCGTGTGCTCGACGGATGCGCAGGGGGTCGCCACGACCTTCGCGCATAACGCGTGGGGGCAGGTGACACGTCGCACCGGAGTTGGCGGAAGCACGACGGATTACGAGTATGACGTCAATGGTTACGTAGTCAGTGTGACCGACGCGCTCGGCGCGGTCACGCGAATCGAGCGCGATGGGCTCGGCCGACCGTTGACCATCACGCGTCCGGACGGACAGGCCGAGCGTCATGTGTGGAATGCGGCTGGCCAGCGGACGTCGTTCGTCGGCCCGAGTGACCGAAGCCGGCACTGGTATCGAGACCGGCGCGGCAATGTCGTACGCGCGGTTGACGAAGAGGGGCACGTGATCGTGCGTCGATACGATGCGCATGGGCGTCCGGTTCGAATCGAAAGCGCGAACGGCGCGGTGCAGTTGCTTCGGTGGAATGCGAGCAGTTGCCTGTCGATCACGGATGCCGATGGCGTGGAACGCAACTTCGACTATGCGAATACCGGGCAGGTCCGTTGTCTCACGTGGCAGGCGGGCGGGCAACAGCGTCGCGAAACGTTCGACTACGACCGCGCGGGCCGTCTGATCCGGCGTGAGACCGCGCACAACCGCTATATGTATCGCTACGGGCCGCGCGGATTGCTCGACTGCGTGAGCCGCGAGCCAACACGAGAAGGCGAGCTACTCGGAATCGGAGCGGATGAGATCCGCTTCGAACACGACGCCGGTGACCGTCTGATCGCCGAGCACGGCGCAAACGGCATACTGCGCTACACGTACGACGTCGTTGGCCGCCTTGTCGCGATTCAGCTGCCACAGGGGCAGGAGTTGCGTATGCGTCGCTTCGAAACTGGCGCTGTCGCGTTCGTCGAACTGGACGATCGACAGATTGCGCGCTTCTGGTATGACGCGATGAGGCGTCCGGTTGCGCGCACGCAAGGCCGTTTGCGCACGCATACGGGCTATTCGCCGCTCGGCTTGCCGGTGTGGTGGCGTTCGGTGACGGGGCGCGACGTGGATACGCCGGGCTGCGCGACAGAACCTGTCGCCGGATTGTGGCGCGAAGCCGATTACAGTCTCGCTGACGTGATCGTCAGAACGGGCGCCGAGGTCGACGGTCAGACGTGGTACGACTACGACCGGCGTGGCTGTCTGTTGCGCTCGGTGTCGGAGAAGGGGGACATCGAGTATTTCACGTGGGACGCCGCTGGCAATCTGCTCGATACGCCTGGCGGCAGCTGGTTCCCGGCCGCGTATCCCGACCACCGGTTACGGGAATGCCGCGGACATCGTTATGACTATGATGTGTGGGGGCAATTGGTGCGTAGGCGTGGCCGCAACCATACGCTAACGCTCGATTGGGATGCGGAGGGGCACGTCATCGCCGCGCATCGCAAGGGCTATACCGTGCGCTATCAGTATGACGCGATCGGTCGGCGTATCGGCAGGCGTGTCGAACCCGCTTCGTCACGGCGCGCGCAGCAGTCATCGACGCCGGAACAGGACGAGGTCACGCGCTATTTGTGGCAAGGACGCAGACTGATCCAGCAGCAGCGCGCGATGGAACTGCGCACGTACCTGTATCAACCCGAGCCCGACCGCTCAACCGGCTTCGCGCCGCTCGCTTGCGTGGACCAGACCCTCACCGATGATGGCGCGATCAAGAACACGCAGGTCTATCACTATCACACTGACGTCGCCGGTACGGCCGTCGCGCTCACGGATGAGACCGGCCAGGTGGCATGGCGCGGGCGTTACCGGGCGTGGGGCAGTCTCGTGACGCCGGAGTGGCCAAGCAGCGACGCGTTTGCGCAGCCGCTTCGTTACGCCGGCCAATACGCGGACGATGAAACCACGCTGTACTACAACGGTGCGCGTTTTTATGATCCTCACGCGGGCCGCTACATCAGCCCCGATCGCAACGGCGAAGGCGGAGCCAGTCCGTATCGCTACGCGCCGAATCCGCTGACGTGGTGCAGTCCTGTCGGCCGCGCGACGCCGGAGGCGTTTCCGTGCGTCGTCCTCGCGGATGCGTCATGCATCGATGGCGCACCGGACCCGGCTCAATATCTTGCCGGCGTCGTCGAACAACTCCACGACGTAGCAGGCTGGGAGCTGGCCAAGCTCTGATTCGAAAATCACATGGAAGTCGAGCCAGCCGTTTTTCCGGTATCGGGAAAGACCGCTGCCGTCGACGGTCTCGCGGCGCAGTACCGTCTCGTCGTTGCCGTAAATCACGACGGTGACTGACGTCGCGGCCCGCAGCGCGTGCTCGACGCCGGGCGTGACCAGATGCCTGTCGAATCCATTCTGATGTACGCACACACGGACGTCGTTTGCGCGTAGCAGAGAAGCTTTCCATGTCGCTTCGTCGGGACGTTGCGTGCCCGCGACTGGTGGAACATCATTCAATACCGACTGCTGGACACCGCGCCACTTGAAGCCGATGCCCGCGTAGGCTTCGTAATCGGCGAGCGTGCGTTCCGCTCCGAGTCCATACCTGCCGAACTCAACGTCAGCCAACGTTTCTCCGTCGATACCGAGCAGAGCACGATTGCGCTGCAACGAGCGCTCGTTGCGCGCGTGCCAGGGCTCGTCGATTTCACCCCGTTCCTTGGCCTCGTGATTGTGGTCGTTCCACATCTTGACGCGGTATGAGCGCAGATATTCGTGCCAACCGATCAGCCTGTGCGGACTGTACAGGTCATAGCCGTGGGTGAACGCACGGACGGCAAGCGAAATCTCCTCGCCGTGAAAGAAATAGTCAGGATCGTGCTGGACCGCCTGGGCAAAGTGACCGTCGGCAAATGCGAAGTGCGCGCTGAAGAAGCGCGAACGGACCGGGCGAATGCGCGTTCTCCAGTCGGAGAGTGTCTTCAAGCGAAACAGGACCACCCCTTCCCTGGAAAACCTTGCATAGGCCAATATCCCCGGCTCGTCGCTGGATCGAGCGTCGTCGTTCTCGGGGTCGTACATCGGAAGGTAGGCGGTCAGCACGGGTTTCGGACTTGCATCGCGTAAAGACTCCAGCATCTCGATTGCGAGCGTGTCCCATGCGTCGACGAAGCGGTGGTGCGAATCGAGTTGCAGCGTGTAGCGCTCGCCGCCGTATCGCTGTTGGACCAGATTGCGAGCCCAGCATGCGCCCTGCGTCATCATGTGGGGCACGTCGATCAATTCGATTTTCGCTTCACGATGACTGAGATGTTGGATGGTCCAGCTGTCGGTCTGCTCGGTTCGCCAATTGCCAAAGCCTTGCTGCCAGAATTGGATCATCGTCTCGTCGTGCGCATGCTGCCAGCAGACGATGATCCGTAGTAGATCAGGTTTTCTAGCTTTCTGGATCAAATCCAGCAGGGTGGGGATCAACTGCGGGTCGCGATAACTCGCGATTTGCACGAAGATCGAGTGCGGCGGTGTGACGGATAACTGGGTCATGCGCGTTGATTCTGGTGGACCTTCGTCGTTGAATAGTCGATTCAAAGAATGGTCATCGTGACTGTTGCGGTTGCCTGGATCCTGCCTGCGCTCGGCGTTGCTGTTCCGACGCGCAGCACCGTCGCCTCGAGTGCAAACGGCGATTGCATCGCGCCCTGCGGTGTGTGGACGAGGGTGCTCGTCGGATCGTTGGGCCTGAAGATTGTGTTGGTTGAAACATCCCGCAAACGAATCGCGAGATGCGTCGCGCCGATGTTCTTCAACAGGCTGCTATCTTCTGTATCGGGGGTTCCGGAAAGTACGGCAGTAATCGAAGCCGGTGGCGTGGGCCCGGTGCAGAGCACCGTAAAGTCGACTGGCTGGGTTGGCCCGCTTGTGGTCGACACATCGCTTGGGCCGAACGTGCCGAAATCGATGTTCAGTGTGCTGGTATTGACCGAGCAACTTGGAAGAACCTTGACGTTGATGCTGCCGCCCGTGATGGTCACGACCCGAGTGCCGTCACCCTCGGCGAAGCCGGCTCCCACGGTGTTGAGTATCACGTTGACGTTGCTTGCGATGTCGCCCGTTTTGACCAGTTCGATCTCGAATTGCGAGCCAATGCCGAAGCGCGCATAGATAACCTGATTGGGGTCGCCCGCGGGATAGGACGACGTAAACGGAAGTGGCGAGTTCACGCCGGTTGCACGAAGATAGGTCAAACGAAAGCCGATGCCTGGGACGTTCGTGTTATAGACGGTAGCCCCCAATACAACGGACGGCGTTGCGTTGGAATACTGCATTGATATCGTGCCCCCGTCGGTGCAGGCCGCGAAGTTCGCATAGGTCGCGTACGCCGGCGACAAGCCCGTGGCGATCACTGAGCCGACCGGTAACGCCGGATCGATCGATACCGAGCTTTCCCGGAACGGTATGTTGACCGCTAATGGTTGTCCCGCGATGTAGCCTTGAGACAGCAGTTCGGAAATTTGCGAAGACGTCAATTGGATGCAGGTGGCGAACGCGAAATGGGGTATCGCGAAGCAAACCAGGATAAGAAAATGAATGAGTCTTTTCATTGGAAGTTGTTGGTTGACCGGCGGACTGAATGGGCTGACAGCGGGGAAAGTCGCACATGCGCGCACGTCGCCTCAACTGTCGGCTACGTCCCATTTAGCGAGTAAATCGGCGGGAATGATATGGGCGAGTTCTGAAAACCGTTTGCCCACCATTCGTTCCGATTGGCGCAGCAAAACAATGACAGGACTGCTCGGTTCGTTTTGCTCGAACCACATGCGTGTTTCCTGAATGGCTGCGAGCGCGCTCCAGCGATCCATTGGAGAAGGCGCAGTGATTGGCAGATCGGCGGGCGCGTCGGACTGCGGTAGCGTCGCCGTAGCCACGATCGCCGACGCCGATCCACGCACGCTGTCGTTGTCCTGCTTGTTGTCCTGCTCGTTGACGGCTCGGGCGGGCGCTGGCGCGGACCCGCCGCCGCCCACCCGATGCTGCGCGAATGGCTCCAGCGCTCGGGACAACGCGCCGAGATCGGGCGCGTCGGCGTCGAGCATCTCATCGCACCATGCGGCAATGCGCTGCGTCAGACACTGCGCTTCGACTAGTGCGGCCATTGCCGCGTCGCGTCGGCCCCACAATTCCTTGAGCAACCGGGCGACGGATTCAGGGGCGAGCGCGTCCTTCTGGCGCGGCGTCGCGAATGATTTTTCGATATCGCGCAAATGCAGTTGAAGCCCCGCGGCCCTCGGCATCGGGATGTCGCGCGCATCGGCCAGCGGGCCATCCGGTTCGACGAGTCCACCGATCGCGTTGGCGAACATCGCCGGGTCTCGCTCGCCTTCGAACACGGGCAGCGGGTGGAGCGCTTCGCCATAGCATTCGAGCATCGCCATCAGCAATGCCAGTCCGTCGCGCAGGCCAGCCGCGCCGTCGAGCCGGGTTCGGCAACGCAGCAGGATCACCGCGAGGCGGATGTCTTTTGTCCGCAGCAGCAGCGCGCGGCAGTCGCGTTCAATGTCGGCCCAATTGGCCGTTGGCGGCACGTCGACGAAGTCGCCGTACTGCGCTTCGGCGCGTGGGGCCGCGGCCGCCTGCAGCATCACGAAGGCCGGATCGTATTCGAGATCGGGACCGCAAGGCGCGCGTGCGGAGACCGGTTCGAGCAGATCGGCGTAGCGCAGCACGACGGCGGGAGTGTTGGCGTTCATGCGAGGGAACTCCGGGGTCGGTCGTTGTACTGTTCAGGTTCGAAAACCATGCCGACGACCGGCAGGTCGTCGAGGGAATCACCGAGCCACGTCGAGTAGCCGAGTCTCTGCGACGTGCCGATGCAGGCGGGTGGCGCCGCGCGGGGGTTGACGAGCAGCTTGACCTCCCACGCGTATTCGTGGCCGACGAAGGCTCGCACCCATTCGACGAACGTCGGCAAGTCCTCGCCGTGCGGCGTGAGGCGCAAATACTGATCGAGGTCGAGCGGACCCACGACGAGCCGGAACTTGTGTTGCCGGTCGGGAATTGCCTCGCCCAGCTGTGCGCATTCACCGATGATCGCCGCGGGCCCCGGCACCCCGAGCCTCGTGTGTTCCGATGCGCACAGATGGATCCAGTGCGGCACGAATTCTTCGATCGTCATCGGAACACCGAAGTAATGCGAGAGCGTCGCCGCGATGCCATGCGGAGTCCGCGCCTCGCGCACGAGGTGCGCCGCCGCGCTGTAGCGCGAGTGCGTGGGCAGACAGGACTGCTCCGCCTCGGCCGGATCGACGCCGATCAGACTGGCGACGTAGAACGAAAACGTTTCGTCGCCGGCACGGTCGAGCGACGCGGTGGCTTGCCCCGATGCCCACGCGCGATAAAACTGCGACAGCGCGCGGTGATGGAACAGATCGACCAGCCCGACGAGCGCGTGATCCTGGTGGCTTTCCACACGACTGTGAGCCAGCTCCGTCATATGCAGCGGCAGCGGCCCCTGCGGCCCCCACAGGCCGAGCCCGAACAGCCGCACGTCGAGGCGACCGTCTCGCATGCCGAGCGACGCGATTTCGCGTGGCGCAAACGCCAGAGTGGGTTGCTGACCGATCCGGAACGGCTCTTCTTGCGGCAGACTCGCGGTGCCCGGCAACGGCATCAGCGGGTCGCGCGCGGCGATAGCCCGCAGCAGGCTCAGGAAGCCGGACTGCCACGGCGTGTCCGGATCGAACCACGCGTCGAGCGATTGCGGATCGAGCGATGATCGCGTTGGCGCGACGGCGCTCGCCATTGCCCCATCCATGCTCATACCGCTCCGCGTCCGCCCATGCGTGGCCGCCATTGGGTGATCAGGCCACGTTGCATCGAACGAAGTTCGGTTTCGGTGAACACGTTGATCGAGACGTGGCGCGCGAGGTAATGCTCGAGCACGAGGCCGAGCAGATACGGGCTGATGCCTGAGAAGCCGGTTTCGTCGACCGTCAGTTCGCAGCGCACGCCACGCCCATACACGAGTAGTCCGTCGCCCGGCAGACGCCGGACCACCGGTTCAGTGCGTGCGCCGACGAGTGCCTCGATCTGCCGTGCCTGTTCGCGCTCGCCTGGGGCGATGAAGAGGCCGAGCATGTTGCGCAGCGCCTGGCCGCCGTCGCCGTGGTCGAGTTCGGCGAGCGGCATGTAGTTGAAGCTCAGCTGCCTGATCAGACGCCACGCCGTTTCACCGCTCGCGTACGGCGCGCGCGGCGCGCTCGGTGCATGCACGAGGCGCACGCCCTCGATCGGCACGGAGTCCGACATCGTGAGGTCGGTTTTGCCGTTACGCGGAATCAGGCGCGGCAGGTCACGGTTCGTGACCCACGCTTCGACCGACAGGTAGCGGATGTCGTCAGCGTACGGCGCCTCCGCCTGATCGACGAGCGACACGTAGACCTCGGTCCCGATATACGGCGTACGGGTGCCGTACTTGCGTGCATTGGCCGACAGCGCGCGCTGCTCACGGCGCACCGAAAAATAGCGGCCGTGGTTGCCCACGTCGCTATGCAGCGTCTGATAAAGCGGATTGAACTCGACTTCGAGCGATGTTTGCGCGCGCTGACCGAATACGCGCGATACCGAAAAAATCTCGTAGTCGAGCGGCCGGGTGCGGTCGGCGAGCAGATGAAAATCGGTTTGCGCGCGATTGATTTCGACGCGGTCGGTGCGCTTGCGAAACAGGTTGATGACCGGCGTACAGAACAGCAGGAAACGCGCTGCGTCGACGTGCGCGGCCAGCTCTTCCGGCAGGCGGTCGAGCAGCAGCACGATCTCGGCCTCCTTGCTGTCCACGCGCGCGAGACCCGCCGCGAGCTGCGTCAGCGCAAAGAAATAGAAGCGCTGGCGGCATGCGAAGTATTCCTGAAGCAGGTTGTGGCCGTGAAACGTGTTCCACGTGAGCGGCAGCAGACCCTGTTGCGCTTGCAGACCTTCAAATTCGACCGGTGTTTTCGCGACCACGTGCCCTTCGTCTCTCGACGCGCCGTACGCGCGCACGACGGAGGCGACGCTACCGGCGTGGATCAGCTCGAACAGATGCGAAGCGATACGTTCGTCGCCACCGATGTAAATGGGCAGCCGGTCGAAGTCTGTCATCTGGTTGAACTTCACTTCGCCTGTTGTGCGCAGGCGCAGCCGTAACGCGCCGCGCAATTGCAGGTGCGGCAACAGATGGCGATCGGTGTCGGGGATATCCGGCGGCACGGCGCTGAGCCGGGCTTCAGCGATCTCGATAGGCCATAGCGTGACGTCCTGGCTGCTGCGGAATTCGCACGCGGTTTGCTCGCCGGGCGGGATCGCCGAGCGCAGCATGCTTTGCCGGGGCACCTTCAGCCCTCTCGTGAAATCGCCTTCGCGCAGGCTCGGACGCAATTGCGCGACGGCGATCGACGGCGTCGGCGCGACATAGTTCGGATAGACCACTTCGAGCAGGCGCTGCGTAAAGCGCGGAAATTCGGCGTCGAGTTTGATCTGCGTGCGCGCCGACATGAAGCAAAACGCCTCGATGAGCCGCTCAACGTAGGGGTCGGCAACGTCGATGCCCTCCATGCCAAGGCGGCGCGCGATTTTCGGGTGCTGGGCGGCGAACTCGCCGGCCATTTCCCGCATGTAGGTCAGTTCGCGGCTGTAGTAGTCGAGAAATCGTGGGTCCATGTCAACTTCCCTTGCCGGAGCCCAGCTCGAACGTGACGTGATTCATTTCGATGTCGAATGCACTCTGGATGCGAAATTCCAGTGGATAGGGCGACCAGCGCATGAGGCCATGAATCTCGAACTCGAGCTGGTTGTAGCGTACCGGGTTCTTGCTATTGAGCGGCCGGATGCGCAGCGACTCCGGAATCAGCCGCGGCTCGAAGCGAACGATCGCGTTGCGGACCATCTTCTCGACGGTTTCCCAGTTGCGACTGGTGAGGTAGCTACCGGACAACGCGGGAATGCCGTAATTGACGACCGACGCGGCTAGCATGGGGTAGCGCGCGATGTCCATTTCGTCGTCCAGGTTCGTCGTGTTGAGCAGCAGGCCGAGATCACGCCGGATGATGCGGCGCATGCCTTCGCTGTTGGGCGCATAGGCCTCCGGCCGCTCGCTGTGCCGCGCGGGCGCATCGTCGAGCAGGCGGTCGATCAGCGACGGCATGTAGGCTTGCCGGTGTCGCGCGTCGGACGTGGTCATACGTGCTCGTCGTGATTGAACCGGCATTCGCCGATGTCGAGCAGGCCGACGTCGCCCTTGTCGGTGCTCCAGGTTTTCTGGCCGAGCGCGATCACGCCGGTTTCCCCTACGTCTTTCCAGGTTGTTTCGCGCGAGAGCCGGGTGGCGGCGGGACCACTTTCCGAGCCGGGATAGCGCACCGGCAGGTAGCCGCGCAGGATAGTCGCGTCGCGTAGGCCCACGACGGCCGAGCGCCAGACGAGGTCGGTCAGCGCGGTGACCGGACCGAGTGTCAGCGATTTCATCGAGTCGAACGGCACCCAGCGATACCCGCCCGCTACGGTCAGCTCACACACGGGGCCCAGCCGGCTATCGCTATCGGTCAGCCACTCGAATGCGCCGATCTGCGTGCTGTCGCCGCGCGTGGCCGGCGCGGCGTTCAACGCGGCGCCGCGCAGTTCGTCGGCGGCGGCGAGGTTGCCCTCGCCCAGCTTGACGTTGGCTTGCAGCAGCGATTTCACCCACTCGGGCAGCGGATTGATCTCGCCCGGCGCGCGCTGACCCGCGAATACCTCGGCGCGGAACATCTCGCTGCGAATCAGCCCGCGATACATCTGGGCGCGCGATGTGCCATCCGGCTCTAGCGTGGCCCAGGTTTGCAGCTGTTGTAACGCGCGTTTCCATTCACCGTCGAGGCACAACAGCTCGAACAACAGCCAGCGTTCGCGCACGTTCGACGGATGCTTGCGCACGTTGTCGATGGTTTGCTCCTTGAGTTCGCAGTAAGTCTGCGCGTCGAGCAGGCTGCGAAGTGTTGGCGTGTCCGACTTGGGCAGGTCAGCGGTTATTTTCATCTGAAAATTCAGGCTCTTCGTATTCGATCGATTCAGGCATGGCGATGTGGCTGTCCATACTGATCATGTGATGTTCTTCGCGCGCAAGCTGCGCGGTTCTGCTCGCACGGTGCGCGGGAATTCCGCGCGGCGCGAGCAGCGCGAGGATCTCGTGCGTTTCGTCCGCCTCGAAAATCTGCTCGGCACTGAACGAGTCAAGGCTATCGAGCAGGGTGTCGATGTTCTTCCCCTTCGTCAGCAGGTCGAACACCGACGCTTCAGCACGCGACGGATCGACAAGCTCGGCGAACGGATCGTGAGGTGAGCCGATGATCGACCCGCCGTGATCTTCGGCCGACGCCTTGGGCTCGTGCGCGTTGCCGCTCTTCTGGCTCAACAGCGCGTGACGATATTCCAGCGTGAGCGCGGCGAGCGGGTCCGCTGCGTCGATGTCGGCTGTCAGAAGCTTTGCCATGCCGTCGTGTGCGCCGGGTTCCGCTGGATTCGGTTCGCGCCGCAACTGCAGCGGATCGTTATCGTCCTCGTCGGCTAGTGCGATCAGGTCGCTGAAGTCGTCCGGCTGCATGAGCACGGGCTCGATCCGGTCCGCGGCAGAATTCACGCTCGACGGTGGTGCCTGGACAAAGTCTCCAGACGTATTCGCTATTTCGAGAGGCGGGTTCCGTAATAAATCGGGCATAGGCTGAAGGTCGGTATGCGCGCTCGGCCCAGCGCGAGGCGAACCCTCCACGCCGGCGTGACGGTCCTCGCGTGCGACGGCCCACTGGCTTGCCTCACTCATTTCCGACAGATCGATTCGCGAAACGGTTGGAGCGAGCCGGAAAGACTGGATCGTTCGTGCGAAGGTCCTGAGCGCGCTTGCTTCGAAGGGCGAATGGTCCCAGCGTGCGTGATATCCAGTCATGGCCTGACCGGTATGAAACGGCGAATGAGATTTGCCTGGAAAGCGCGCATTTGTAAAAACTCTCTCGCCGCAGAAATAAAAAAATCACCAACTGAAAATGTGGGTTGGCGCGTGGAAGATATGAATGCTACTTCGCGCTCCTTGAGCGGAATATGGGCGACGGCCCAAATACACGCAGCGATCGACCGGCTATCCTTTGTCGCTCGATCAGTCTGGCCGGCGCGCTTTTTCGGATACCTGCCCGCGGAGCGCGGGATGCCGACGCGAGGCCACGCCTTTCCGCTACAAACATCTTTACCTGCAACGTCATCATGTCCATTTCACGCCACGCGTTGTTCGGCAAGCTCGGCGCAACGCTCTTCAGGAGCATCGAATCCGCAACGGCGTTTTCCAAGCTGCGCGGCAACCCGTATATCGAGCTCGCGCACTGGCTGCACCAGTTGCTCGCGCAGTCCGATAGCGACCTGCACCGCATCGTCAGACACTGCGGCATCAGCCGCGAACTGCTCGAGCGGGACCTGCAGACCGCGCTTGCCGCGCTGCCGTCAGGCGCGAGCGCGCTCACGGATTTTTCGCATCACGTCGAGACGGCAATCGAGCGCGCGTGGGTGGTCGCGACGCTGGCATTCGGCGACGGTCGGATCCGCGGCGCATGGCTGATGGCGGCGCTTGTCGAGACGCCTGAGTTGCGGCGCTTGCTGCTGGCCATTTCGCCGGAATTCGGCAAGATTGCCGTCGACGGCCTTCACGATGCGTTGCCGGCGTGGATTGCCGGCTCCCCCGAAGCGGAGGACGCCCCGTACGACCAGAGTGACTTTTCGTCGGCGGTGCCGGGCGAGGCGTCCGGTGCGCTCGCTGCATCGGTGAAGGGCGCGGCACTCGCGCAGTTTTGCGCGGATCTGACCGCACGCGCGCGCGCCGGTGAAATCGACCCGGTGGTTGGGCGCGAAGTCGAGATCCGCACGATGATCGACGTGCTGTTGCGCCGGCGTCAGAACAATCCGTTGCTGACCGGCGACGCCGGGGTTGGCAAGACGGCGGTGGTCGAAGGCCTCGCGCGCGCGATCGCGGCCGGCGAAGTCCCGCCGAAACTTGCCGACGTGCGGCTGTTGAGCCTCGACGTCGGTGCGCTGCTTGCCGGCGCGAGCATGAAGGGCGAGTTCGAGGCCCGGCTGAAGTCGGTACTCGAGGAGGCGGCGAAGTCGTCGGCGCCGGTCGTGCTGTTCGTCGATGAGATTCACACGCTGGTCGGCGCCGGCGGCCAGGCCGGCACCGGCGACGCGGCGAACCTGCTGAAACCGGCGCTCGCCCGCGGCACGTTGCGCACGATCGGCGCGACGACGTGGGCCGAGTACAAGCGGCACATCGAGAAGGACCCGGCGCTCACGCGGCGCTTTCAGGTGCTGCAGATCGCCGAGCCCGAGGAGCCGTCCGCGATCGATATGGTCCGCGGACTCGCGCGCACGCTCGCGAGCCATCATGGCGTCGTGGTTCTCGACGAAGCGATTCGCGCAGCCGTGACACTGTCGCATCGCTACATCCCGTCGCGTCAGTTGCCGGACAAGGCGATCAGCCTGCTCGACACCGCTTGCGCGCGCGTCGCGCTATCGCAGCATGCGCCGCCGCGCGAATTGCAGCGGATACGCGAGCGCTTGCAAGCCGCGCGCGTCGAAGCCGAGCTGCTCGGTAACGAGGTGCGCATCGGGCTCGGCAGCGAGGCTGCGCTGGCCGACGTCAAGGCGACCATCGCGACGCTCGAGCTCGAGGAACGTGTTGTCGAAGCCGCCTGGCAGGCCCAGTCCGATGTGGCGAAGGCGCTGGCGCACGCGCGCGAGGTCGAAAGCGAGCGCGCCGCCGCAGCCGGACCCGAGGCCGAAGGGCGCGATCGCGCGGCGACCGCGCTGGAGACGTTGCGCGAGCTGGAGCGGACGTTATCGAACCTGCAGGCGGATACGCCATTCGTGTTCCCGGAAGTCGGCGAAGCGATCGTCGCCGACATCGTCTCTGACTGGACCGGTATTCCAGTCGGACGCATGATCACCGATGAGGTCAGCGCCGTTCAGGTGCTGCCCGCCACGCTGGCAGCGCGCGTGATCGGCCAGCCCGACGCGTTGCAGCAGATCGGCGAGCGCGTGCAGACGGCGCGCGCCGGGCTCGCGGACCCGCGCAAGCCACTCGGCGTCTTCCTGCTCGCGGGGCCGTCCGGCGTCGGCAAGACGGAAACCGCGCTCGCATTGGCGGAGGCGCTCTATGGCGGCGAGCAGAACCTCATCACGATCAACATGAGCGAGTACCAGGAGGCGCATACGGTCTCGGGACTCAAGGGCGCGCCGCCTGGCTACGTCGGGTACGGCGATGGCGGCGTGCTGACCGAAGCGGTGCGCCGACGTCCGTACTCGGTCGTGTTGCTCGACGAGATTGAAAAGGCGCACGGCGACGTGCACGAAATGTTCTACCAGGTGCTGGACAAGGGCTACATGGAAGACGGCGATGGTCGCTATATCGATTTCCGCAATACGACCATCCTGATGACCAGCAATGTCGGCTCCGATCTGACCGCGAGCCTATGCGCGGACGAAATGCTTGCGCCGGACTTTGACGGTCTGCGTTCCGCGCTTTCGACGGAATTGCTGAAGGCGTTTCCGGCCGCCTTCCTCGGACGCGTGACGCTGGTGCCATATCGTCCGCTGGGCTCGGATTCGCTCGCGCGGATCGTGCGTTTGCATCTCGATCGAGTCGTTCGGCGGATGGCGGACAACAACCGCATCGCGCTGAGTTATGCGGCGGAGGTGGTCGACTACATCGTCGGGCGCTGCCTCGTGCAGGAGACCGGTGCGCGTCTTTTGATCGGCTTTATCGAACAGCACGTGTTGCCGCGCCTCGCCCGGCAGTGGCTCGATGCGTTTGCAGCGAAAAGCGCGCTCACGCATATGACGATCGAGGTGACCGATCCAGCCGCGGCACCTGTTGAAGCGCTCGTGGTTCGGTCGTCCTGCCATGTGTAGTCGGCTTCGCACTCGGTGACCTGCATCGCGAATGACGAGTCGTTGATCGTGCAGCGGCGTGACGAGGCGCATAGCCGGCCGGTCAGGGGCTGCACGGATGCTTCGCAAACGTCTCTTTTGGCATTTTTTTGCGGGCCAAAGCGCTGGTTTTTGACATCATTTTCACATATGCATGTTCAATGCCACGCGGCATGATCGCCACACCACCAGAAATCGTCAATCGAACGCAATCCTTAAAAATTGCTCGCGTTACACGATCGGGATAAGCTATAAAGACAAAAAGATCCGCATCATGCATTTGCGGCGCCCGAAGTGAGGAGCACAAATGAAAGACGTGACGATCAGCGGGTTTGCGGCTTTAAACGAGCCATTGAAACTCATGCATGTCTTTCATACAGTATGAATGCGCGTGCGCAATCGACATGCGGTCATGGTAGGTTTTCGGCGCTGCCGTGCTGATCGTATGCGTCATCCATAGCGGGGCAACCATAGGTCGAAATCCGTTAAGCCTTTCAATTGCAACCGGAATGACTGGAGAACAACAATGCTTTTCTTTAATGATGGTTTCACATTCCCGAATTTTCTGGCCGACGTTTTCTCCATCTTCATCTTTATCCTGTGGTTCTGGCTGTTGATCACGGTGTCGAGCGACCTGTTCCGCCGCCATGACGTGTCCGGATGGGGCAAGGTTCTGTGGGTGATTTTTCTCATCATCCTGCCGTATATCGGCATCTTCGCGTATCTGCTCACGCAGCATCGCGGCATGGCGGAACGCGATCAGGCGCGGGTCAAGCAGGTGCGCGAAGATCTGCGCAATGTGGTGGGCTTCAGTGTCGCCGACGAAATCGAGAAGCTCGACAAGCTGAAAGCGTCCGGTTCAATTTCCGAGGAAGAGCACTCGCGTCTGCGCGCGAAGCTCGTGCAGTAAGCGTCGGTTACCTGACTGCAGCCATGTGCGAGCGGGCGCGCAGCCCGTGTCGCCTCGGCTTTTGCGCGGTGAGGGATCGTGCGATCGAACGTAACGGGAGGAACCCTTGCTTACCCGCCTCGCCCACGTTCGGAACGCTGCCGCGCGAACCGCGCGCGCGCCGCTGGCATTGCGCCGCGCCGCGCTCACGTGTGCAACGGCGTTGATGCTCGCGGCTTGCGCGCAACCGTGGCAGCAATTCCAGGCGGGTCAGGATCAAGCGGCGATCGTCGCCCGCATGGGTCCGCCGCGCGAAGTCTATGACCTGCCGGGGGGTGGCCGCCGACTGATGTGGCCGACCCAGCCGATGGGCTCGACCACCGTCGCCGCCGATATCGACGCTTCAGGCAAGATCGTGAACGTGCGTCAGGTCTTGCAGTTGAGCGAATTCAATCGCGCGGAAATCGGCAAATGGACGCGCGACGATGTGCTGATCAATTTCGGCCGCCCCGTGCAAACGCAGTTCTTCCGGCTCTCGCAACGCGAAGTCTGGTCATACCGTTATATCGAAAGCAACATCCACCACATGCTGTTCAATTTCGCGTTCGACACCAACGGCGTGTTGCGCGAGACGCAGCGCACGCCCGATCCACTGCGAGATCGCGATTTGCGACGATTCTGAACTGTGAGCTATAGCAGCGACTCAATTGGCATAATCGACAGCATCCAAACACCGAGCCGTGCGTACCACGTCGTATTCGGTTCGGTGTCGTGGCGGGTTTCGACGTCGCCGTTGGTTTCGATCCAGTACAGCTTGCCGTTTTTGTCGAGATGCACCGCGTACGCGACGCTCGGCAGCAGCGCGAGAAACTTGCGATCGACCCGCGTCGCGAGCTCGGTGCTGTCGATGACGAGTCCAAGCTCGGTATTCAGATGCGCGGAGCGCGGATCGAAGTTGAACGAGCCGACGAAGACCCGCTGGGAGTCCACGATGAAAGTCTTCGCATGCAAGCTCGACCCGGAGCTGCCGAACGGCCCCGGCGACTGTTCTTTCTTGTAGGTGGCGCCCGCCACGCGCCGCAATTCATACAGGTGCACGCCGTTTTGCAGCAACTCGACGCGCCGCCTCATATAGCCCGAGTGCACGGCGACGACATCGGTCGCTTCGAGCGCGTTCGTCAACACCCGCACGTCGACGCCCTGGGCGGCGAGCCCGCTCAGATACCGCGTGCCCGTGTTTGCCGGTACGAAGTACGGGGAGACGAGGTCGAGCGACTTCGTCGGCTGGCCCATCACTTCGCGGAGCTGGTGGGAAATCAGCGCTTCCGGCGGCGCGTCGTTCAGGCCTTTCGCGGGGTCGTCGCTGATCATCTTCGTTTTGGCCCAGTCGAGCGGCAGCTTGTCGTCGAGCAGGTTCTGCACGACGCGCGGGCCGCGCAGCGCTTGCTTATACTCAGCGGCGGCAGGATCCTGCTCGATCGCCTGCGCATTACGCTCCAGCGTGGCCAGCTCATCGACGCTCTCGTGAGGCAGGATCTTCCCGACCGGATACGCCGACGCGCTTGCCCAGTAGCGGTCGAAATCGCGCGAGACGTCGGTCGCGGCCGGTCCGACCGCGAGTACGTCGAGGTCGGCGAAGACGACGCCGTCCGTGGCATCGAAATACTCGTCGCCGATGTTGCGGCCGCCGAGGATCGTCGCGGTGGCGTCGGCGGTCAGGGACTTGTTGTGCATGCGCCGATTGGCGCGCGAAAAGTCGGTCACGAAGCCGAGGATTTTCGGGCTGCGCACGACGAACGGGTTGAACAGGCGCACCTCGATGTTCGGATGCGCGTCGAGCGCCGCCAGTGTCGGGTCGAGCGCGGAGGCGATGCCGAGATCGTCGAGCAGCAGGCGCACCCGCACACCCCGGTCCGCCGCTTCGTGGATCTGTTCTAGCAGCAGCGTGCCGGTCAGATCGTCGCGCCAGATGTAGTACTGGATGTCGAGCGTGCGTTGCGCGGAACGGATCAGGTCCATGCGCGCGGCAAACGCGACATGCGCATCCGCCAGCGGATAAATGCCCGCCAGCCCCGCGTGCGCGGCCAGCTCGGGCGCGACCGCGCGACCGAGATCCGTGGTGGCCGCCACCGCGGGCGACAACGCATGCGACTCCTGGCGACCCTCGAGCGACGGTAACGGCGCGCAGCCGGCCAGCAGGCTTGCGCACAGCAGCGCGCACAGCGCGCTTCTCCATCGGCGATGCGGGAACGACGGGTGGTGTATCTGCGCTTGCATGGAGTCCAGGTCTTCCTTTGGGTCGCGCGAGCCGGCCGGTTCCAGAATCGGAACATCGCGTGGCGTTGCTCGACAAAGCTTCGCTCGACCGCCTGTCCTGACGGTGTCGCGCGCATGCTTGCACGCAACTTGCATTGGTTGAGAAGAATACTATGAGCGCATGCCCATCGGTGCGCCGCCCGACGCTCTTGTTGCGCAGAGCGCTTTGTCCGATGATACGAGCAGGCTGCGCGAATTCGAACGGGGGCCAACCCGGCTGCGCATCGACCGCATGGTTTCCATGCAATCGAGCATGATCCGCTCCGTGTCAGCGTAAAGGGTCATATAGGGTCCGGTTCACGGCGCCTTCGAGCGTTTCGCCCACTGTGGAGTCGAGCAACGTGAAGATCTCCCGCTTGCTGCTTGCTAGCGTGCTGCTTTTCGTGGTGGGCACCGCGCTGCAGATGATATGGCCGCTCGCGCAGCCGGCCTCGTATCACCACTTCGCCGATCAACGCTCGCTGGGGCCGCTGCACCATGCGGCGGACGTGCTGTCGAACGTCGTCATTCTGATCGCCGGTGTGCTCTGTCTGCATTGGGTCCGGCGCCATGCGTCCGACCAGCCGGCGCAATTTCCCGGCATGGTCGTCGCCGCGCTCGGGCTGCTCTTCACCGCGTTCGGCTCGGCTTACTACCACATGGCGCCGAACGATGCGACGCTCGTCTGGGACCGCCTGCCGATGACCATCGTGTTCGCCGGCATCCTCGCCATGCTATGGACGTCGTGGAGCGGACAGCGCGTCGGCTGGGCGCAGATGCTGATCATGGTGGTCGTGTCGCCCGCCACCGTCGGCTACTGGCTCGTGTTCAACAGCCTGTGGCCTTACGCGATTCTTCAGTTCGGCGGGCTCATGCTGATCGTCGGCCTGACGCTCATGCGCAAGGTGGACGGCGTGATCGCGTGGACGCTCGTGATCGTCTTCTACGGGGTCGCGAAGATTTTCGAAAGCCTCGATTGGCAGATATGGGAGCTGACGCATCACGTGATCGCCGGCCATGCGTTGAAGCACGTGGCGAGCGGTCTCGCCGGCGCGGCGATGATTCTGGTCGCGAACGCGGCGCCGCGCTCCGTCGCGGGCATCGTGCCGCGCGGGCCGGGCGGTATCGGGCATTCGGGTACGTCGCGTTGAAGCCGCGCCATGGCGAAGTGACGCGGCCTCCGGCCGACGTCACTGCGGTTCGTACCACGAATACGTCGCCAACGTGCTTACCGGCGGCGTACCGATCTGCAGCGTGATGTCGCGCAACGACGTCAGCTCGATACTGCGCAAGTCGCCCATATAGCGGCGCGAATCGCCGTTGTCGTTGATATACGCGACCACGTCGCCCATGATGCCCGCGACGTTCGTGTTCGTCAGCGGCTCGCCCCAGATATCGAAGAAGTCGCCGAGCGTATAGGTCTTGAGGTTCGGCGCTTCGATATGGATGATGCCGGTGTTGTCGTGCGTATGCATCTCATACGTGCATTGCGACAGGATGCCGACGTTCATCGGCAACGCGAGCCACTGCCCGTCCTTGATGATCGCGAGGTGCGCGTGCACGTGGTACAGCACGCTCATGTCCGGCGCGCAGGTCAGGCCGTCGACCGGCGTGCCGGTGCCGCCCGTCGAGGTCGTGCCGTTCGGCCAGAACGACGAGCCGACCACGCCTCCGAAGACGAGCGTGATCGGGTTCGGGTCGAACGGCGGCGGATCGGTCCAGGTGTAGGTGGGCACTTGGGTGACAGGCGTGCCGACCATGACCGTGATTTCGGTGTGCGGCTTCAGCACGAGGCTCGCGGGGTCGCCCGTATATTGCGTGAGCGTGCCGCCGTCGTTCACGTAGATCGCGATTGGCGAGGCGGTCAATCCCGCCACGTTCGACGCACTCAGCGTCTCGCCCCAGATCGAGAAGAACTGGCCGAGCGTATAGGTCGCGCCGGTCGTCGCGTCCATATGGATCTTGCCGCTCGAATCGACCGTGTGCACCGGATACGCGCAGCCAGTCGGCGTGGTCAGGGTCGGCTCGACCATGCCGATGTTGGGTGGCAGCGTCAGGAGTTGCCCGTTCTGGTAGATCGACAGATGCGCGTACGTGTACGCGGTACTGCGCAACCCGCAGTTCAGTCCGCTGACGGGCTGACCGGTTCCGCCCGAAGCCGTGACGCCCGCGGGCCAGATGGCGGCGCCGAGTGTCGTGCCGTCGATGATCGGCGTCGCGGCGGCGAGCTTCGGTGTCGTGGCGCTCGCGTCGGATGCGCTCGACGGGCTCGACGCGGGGGCCGGGCTAGATGCCGGTGTCGGACTCGACGCGGGCGCGGGACTCGATGCTGGCGTGGTCGCGCCAGCCGCGCCGTTCGAGCCGGTGCTGGCCGGGTCGGCGCCGCTGCCGTCCCCACCACCGCCACAGGCGGACAATGTCCACATCAGACCCACTGCGACGAATCGCGACCCCAGCCGTTGCAGCATCTCGTACTCCCATGTCGTGAGGTGAGAGGATGCGTGCAATCGGACATCACGCACAGATATAGCGCGGACATCGCACGGGCACGCGCGGCGCGGCTTCACTGCATGGATTCGGCCGTGCGCTGCCACCGCGTGACGCAGGCGCTCGCTTCGGATCACGTCAGGTGATTGAAACCGATTAGGGCAGCGTAGCAGATGGGTTTCACGAGCGAATCCGGCGCATCGCAACGTTTCGCGACATTCTGCTGGCGCATTTCGAGGTGTCGGCCCGGAGTTTGCCGGCGGAGCGATCTGGCGCGCTTTTTATGTGAGCTGTCATCGTTCTGTGCGAAGATCAGTGCTGTCCATCGCGCGACCGGCTGGTAAGGGGATCGCACGGCGGGCGCGTGCCCGGCCATCGCCTTCGTCCTCGGGTGACCCTGGGGTGACTCTCTGGCGCACCTGTTTGCGGATTCATGGAGCACTGACCAATGACCGACAGATTGCAAGCGTCCGTATATGTAGTGGTGCTGCTGCTGATTGTGGGCTGGGTGCTGTATATCGGGCGCGCGGTTTTCGTGCCGATCGTGTTCGGCGCGATCGCGGTATACGTGGTGGTCGACTTCACGCGGCTGCTGCAACGCATTCCGGTGATCGGCCCGCGGCTACCGGTCCAGTTGCGCTACGGACTCTCGATGTTTCTGATCGGCGCCGCGATCTTCTTCGCGGTCGACATGCTCGTCGAGAACTACGACGCGCTCGTCGCGCTCGCGCCGCGCTACCAGGACTCGGTCCTGCTGATGATCCACAAGATTTCGACGCTGCTGCACCTCGAAAGCGAGCCGACGTGGGAATCGCTGCGGCGGAACATGCTCACACAGTTGAATATTCAGGCGATGGTGACCGGCATGCTGGCGTCGCTTTCGTCGGTGATCATCGACCTGTTCGTGATCGTGCTGTATGCGAGTTTTCTGCTGGTCGAGCGCCGGACGTTCGGCGACAAGCTGACGAACATGACCGCCAATTCGACCAACGCGGCGCGTATCCGGGGCGTGGTCACCGACATCAACCGGCGCATTGGCGCGTATCTCGCGCTGAAGACGTTCCTCGGCGTGCTGCTAGGCGGGATCTGCTGGCTCGCGATGCGCAGCGTCGGCCTCGAGTTCGCCGGGCTGTGGGCGATACTGACCGCGCTGCTGAACTACGTGCCCTATATCGGCTCGGTGCTCGCGATCGTGTTCCCGGTGCTGATGTCGGTGCTGCAGTTCGGCGACCTGAATTCGATCCTTGTCGTGCTGGTGTCGCTGACCGCGATTCACTTCGTGATCGGCAATATTCTCGATCCGTATCTGACGGGCAACTCCCTGAACCTGAGCCCGTTCGCGATTCTCGCGAGCATGGCCGTGTGGTCGGCTTTGTGGGGCGTGCCGGGCGCCTTTCTCGCGGTGCCGATCACCGCCAGCATGACGATCATTTTCTCCGAGTTCGAAATGACGCGGCCGGTTGCGGTGCTGCTGTCGAAAAACGGCCGGCTCACTTACGGCAAGACCGAACAGACCGCGTGAAGCGCCCACCATGGCGGACATATGATCGTCGACCAGGCGCATGAAATGAAAACGGCCCGTGCGGAATAGTCCGCGCGGGCCGTCGAATGAAACACGTCTATCTCGACGCGTGCGGCTTGCCGCCGCCGCACGCTGTTGCCATCAGCGTTTAACGCTTGCTGCTTACTGCGAAGAACCCGACCACGTCTGGCCGGTCGTCGCCGGTGCTGATGTTGTAGGCGAACACGACGTTCTTCAGGTAGCCGTCGAACGCGTCGGTGTTCTTCGCGGTATCGTCCACAGCACCGTTGCCATCTCTTTAAATAAATCGAGAAATTTTCGATCGGCCTTTGACGCGAGGTTCACGCGAAGCCGTGCAACAATGGCCTCGGGTTGCGGTCAGGGCCAGGGGCCGCAGCTTGTGCGTCGTTCCATCAACACGAGGCCTGCCGCTCGATGACAAAGCCTGCCTGGACGCTCCTCATGGCCGCGATCGTTCCTGGCGCGGCGGCGGCCGCGCATCGGCTATCGGTTCTAACGCGAACATATGCCCGGCTCACACGACCCTGCAGTCCAACCGACCCCCGTCTCGGGCGGCGCCGAAGCACTCGAAGACCCGGCGCTGCTGCGTCGCCTGCTGCGTGCGAAAGACCGCATCGATGCCGCTTCGCACGAAACCTGGCCGGTGCGGCGGCTGGCCGAAGTCAGCGGCGTGTCGGCGGCGCACTTCGCGCGTTCGTTCAAGCGGGCCTTCGGCGTGCCGCCACACCGCTATCTGTTGACGCGGCGTATCGAACAGGCCACCACGCTTCTGCGTGACACCAACCTCGGCATGACGGACATTGCGTTCGCGACCGGCTGGGAAAGCCTCGGCACGTTCGGCCGCGTCTTTCGCGACATTACCGGCCTGAGCCCGAGCGAGATGCGCGTGCAGGCACGCGCCAATCCCGCTGAACTCGATCGCGTGCCCGCCTGCGTGCTGAAGGCCGCACAACGCCCCGATCTGACGACCGCAGTTCTGGAAAAGCGCCGCCGCGTGGTCGGCGACACCGTCGAGCCTCCTACCAGCGAGACGTCGTGAATGAGGGTATCGATGTGGACGGCGCGCACGTCGACGATCAGAAGGGACGCAGCGCTCGCGTTCGACGCGCGAGCGCCGCGATACCGATGCCCCGCTGCCTTTGCGAAGCGCTTTAGCATCTCGCGGCACGCCGCGCCCTGATGCCGGAATCCGCATGTTCGATGCGGTTTCCAACCAAGACCCGCTCATTCCGACTTCCTATACTCGTTCGACCATGCCCGGCGCCACGGCGCTGTCCTTTCCGCGGCAGAACCGCCGAAGCCGCGGTGATCGTCGAACGGATGGAAGCAGTGGTACACGCCGCCGGCTTGCCACTCCTGCCGGAGCAAGCGGTCGGGGCGAGCGCCCCAGCCCCCGTCGCGTCCGGCATGCCACTGGCGAAACTCAAGGCGCTCTGGTCGCGACAACTGGCCGGCATCACCGCGATGGCCTGGTTGATGTGGCTGTCGATCACGTTCAGTTACTACGCGTTCTTTACGTGGATTCCCGGTCTGCTGGTGCAAAGCGGCATGACGATCACGCGTAGTTTTTCGTATTCACTGGTTATGTACCTCGCGCAGATTCCCGGCTACTTCTCGGGCGCGTGGCTCAATGAAAAGATCGGCCGCCGCGCGACCATCGTCACGTACATGGCGCGCGGCGGGTTCTCCGCGTTAGGGCTCGCGCTCACGCACAGCGATGCCGAAATTCTGACATCGGGCTTTTTGCTGTCGTTCTTCATGAACGGGACTTATGCCGGCGTCTACGCCTACGCGCCCGAGGTGTTCCCTACCGAAGTGAGCACGACCGGCATGGGTGTCGCTTCGGCGATCGGACGCCTCGGCGCGATCGCCGCGCCGATCCTGGTCGGCTTTCTGTATCCGCGTCTGGGCTTCGGCGGGGTTTTCGGCGGCACGACGCTGGTGCTGATCATCGGTGCGCTCGCGGTTCTGATCATGGGCGTGTCCACCCGCGGCCGGTCACTCGAAGAAATCGCCGCGATGCGCCTGAACCGCTGAACCGCTCCGGCGGCCATGGCGAAGGTCGCGCGCGCACGGACTTCATGCCTGGCGACGCGCCTTGCAACTGCTGCGCACGCGTCGGTGCATTGGGCCGGGTCGTCGATGGCGTCGACGCGTTGCGCCGCGCCGTGCGCGAAGAACTGCAGATGGGCGCCGACCAGATCAAGATCATGGCCTCCGGCGGCGTCGCGTCGCCGACCGATCCGATCGGCGCGCTCGGTTACTCGGAGGACGAGATTCGCGCGGTCGTCGCCGAAGCCGGCGCGCCAACGTGCCGAAGGCCGGGCAAACGCCCGAACCTGCCGATCGCAGTTTTGGAGAAGCGCCGCCGCGTGGCCAGCGATACAGTCGAACCCTCAACCAGCGAGGGAGGAGTTATGAATCAGGGTATCAATGTGGTCGGTTTGTACGTCGACGATCAGGATGCGGCGCTTTCGTTCTACGTCGACAAACTCGGCTTTCGCGTCCACACCGACGTGCGCAACGGTGCTTACCGCTGGCTCACGGTCCAGCACCCGGACCAGCCGTCTTTCCAGTTGGGACTGTTCGCGCCGGGGCCGCCGGTCCACGATGAAGCGACCGCGCAAACGCTGCGCGCGATGGTCGCGAAGGGGGCGATGCCGCCATTGGTGCTGTCCGTTGCCGACTGTCGCGCGAGCTACGAGCAGTTGAAGGCGCGCGGCGTGGAATTCACGCAGGAGCCGGTGGATCGTTTCGGCAGCGTCGATGCGGGCTTTCGCGATCCGGCGGGCAATGGATGGAAGATGATCCAGGCGGCAACGGGCAAGTGAGCGTGAGCGATCCGCCGCGCGCGGGCGCGGCGCGCAGCCGCATACGGCCGGCGGTGCGTCGCACGATCGCGAAGCACCGCCAACCGTCATCCCGGACCACTGGACTAGCTGACTCTCACTGCTGATGCTGCTGCAGATACTGCTGAACGTCGTTCAACGTCACGCGGCCCGAATGCGCGGTATCGATCTCGTCAAAATGCCTGGCGATATAGCCGAGCCCATCGCTTTGCGCCTGGGCCTTGGTGATCGACGAGCCGTTGCTGAGCACCGATTTCGCGCCCAGTCTGCTCTCCACGCGCTGCTGAGCCTGCTGCTGCAGCGTCGAGCCGGTGGTCGGCGCGACCGCGTTGGCACGGTTATGAGGAAAGAACGGACCGTCCACGCCGTGTCCGCCGTTGGGCAGCGTCACGGGCGCCACCGGCTGGGGCGGCAACGCATGCGCACTGCCGACGATCACACCGAGGACGATCAACGCCAGAGTACGTCGCAAGATATCGATTGAAGACATGATCATTCGCCATAAAAAGTAGTCAGAGGGTTTCGCGCGAAGCGAAACCACCATCGATCAGGGCGCGGCCGCGGCGAGCGCCTCGCTCGTCGGCGTAGCGGCTGACGCTTCGTCGGCCCACGGCTGAGGCAGCGTCGCGAGCGTCAGCGCGCCCGCTATCGGCGTGCCGCCATAGAAGGCCGCGAGATCCGCCTTCATCTGCGGGCGCGCCACGTCATCCAGATAAATCATATGTCCGCCCTGGAAGAAGTTGACCTGCAGATTCGGGTTGAGACCCTGGACCGTCTTGAGCCGCGCGAGCTGCTTCTCGGTATTGAAGAACGGCGTGGCGAGATCGTGGAAGCCGTTTTCCGCCAGCACCTTCAGTTGCGGATTCAGCTTTAGCGCGCCGAGCAGATCGGGGATCGTGTCGGGCAGAGGCTGGCCGCCGTGCGAGAAATCCCACACCTCGATGATCGCGTCGTTCAGCGGCATGTACGCCGCGTTCGGCGCCGTGTAGCCGAGGTAATCCGGCATCTGTGTCGCCAATGCATTGGTGAATGGCAGCGAGATCAGGATGTCCGACGGGTCGCCGTCGCTCTGCAGACGCGAGTCCGAGTTGGGCAACGACACGCGACCATCGTAGCGGCCTATCGTCGAGCCTGGCACCAGCGTGAGGTTGAACGGATTGATGTTGAAGTAGCCCTGCATCGCCTGCAACGTGAGACCGGATTCGGCGTCCCAGACCTTCTCCAGCCACGTCGGCGGGAAGTTCGGCGGTCCCGCGTAGGTGGGCGCGCCGAGCTGGCTCAAGGTCCAGTACAGCGAATAATTCTTGAACAGGTTGTAGTTGGCGGTCACGAACGCCTCGCTGCGAAGCGCGTAGGTCGCCTGACTCACTGGCGCTGGCGATACCTGGTTGTAGTACGCCGCGACCTCGGCGTAGCCCGGCATGTAGCCGCTCAATGTATCGGTTTCGAGCGCGAGCTGGTCGGGCGAACCCGTGATTGCCACCGCCTCGATCGCATCCGCGAAGTAGTTCAGGATCGAAGACTGCAGCGTGATCCCCGTCAGTTGCACGCCGGCCGATTCGAGCGCGAGCGCGAGGATGTCGGTGCGAGGCGTGCCGTACGATTCGCCGTACAGATAGATCGGCGAGCTGCTGCGTGAATTGACCGTCAGGTAGCGGATGATGAAGTCGCGCATGATGTTCGCGTCGGCATCGGTGCTCCAGTAGGTCTGGTTCGTGTTCGGCAGGATCGCTTCGGAGAGGCCCGTGCCAGGCGGATCGATGAACACGAGATCGGTCGTGTCGATCAGGCTCTCGGTGTTGTTCACAAGCGGATAGTTCGGCCAGCTGGTGCCGTTCAGCAGCGGATCGGTGGTCGCGACGCGCGTCGGCGCGAACGATCCGAGACGCAGCCAGATCGACGAAGAACCCGGCCCGCCGTTATAGACGAACGTAACGGGGCGCGGTTTGCCATTCGTGCTCGGCGCCGTGTAGGCCACGTAGGACATCGTCGCTTCGGGTGCGCCGCTCGTCAGATCCATTGCGGTCAGGTGGCCGGTGGTCGTCGTGTAATTGACGGTGGTGCTGCCGGACGTCCATTGGTAATGCATGATCGCCGCTTTCTCCGCGACCAGCGACGCGGCTATCCCGGACGTCGCACTCGTCGAATAGGTGGTGAGATCGGTGTAGGGCTGATTGGCGGATGGCGTCTGCGGCGCCGACGCCGCTTGCGCCTGATTGGCGACCTGCGCCATGCCGCTTGGTACCGCCGACGCCGACGAACCTCCGTCGCTGCCGCCGCATCCGGCGAGCATAACGATTCCGAGTGTCAGCGCGCTTAGCGCGGCGAGCCGGCCATGACGACGGAGGCGACCATCGTCGGTGTTCCTTCTGTCTGGTTTCATCTCGTTCCCTGGTGAGTGATACCGCTACACAAAGGCCGCTTTTCGCCGGTCGCGCGCATGGGAGATCGAATAACCCGCACCGCACTCGATGGCACGCAGCGGTTGCATGGACAGTTTTTCGCAATGCATTAATTCAAAATGCTTGCATCAATATTTCGATTTGCTTTCTGCAATTGCTAATTGAACGGATAAAGGAATTCCCTGTCGATTTATCTCGACATTTCAAGAGAAATTTAAAATTGAATCTTTCCGATGCTTACAGCAAGAGTGAAAATAGGATGTGAAATGCGGTCTTGTCAAGGATCAAGCGGCAATTATGTGATGCAGAATAAAGTCGGCTCGTTGTCGAGGAATAGGGCGCTGTGATGGAGCATCGGTGCGGTTGCGGCGGCATGGGGCGGAAAAATGCCGGCGGCGTTTATCCGAATCGCATTGAATAGCGACGATGAACTGCGGATTTTCGTGGGATACGTTGTCGGAATTAATTGCGCTTGTAAAATCTAATTAAATGGTAAATTTAACCGGTGAAAATGTGTTCTCAATAGAATTAAAAGGTAAGTTGCGGAAATTCCGTTCGGGTGGCGGTGATTGCGTGGGCGAGCGGTTGCGCGTAGTGTCGTGGGAATCCAACGATCGCGATGTTGAAGCGAGTTGCGTACTTCGTTTCCGGAAAAGGAGGCGGCGGTGGCACGAGATCGGCGTAACGGCAACACTATGCTGCTGGGAACCTGGAAGCTGCGGTCTTTCACGACCGAAGACCTCGCCAATGGCGAAAAGACCGATCTGTTCGGCGCACACCCGGACGGTTATCTGAGCTATAGCGTCGACGGCCGCATGCACGCGATTGTGCTCAAGGAAGGACGAAAGGCACCTGCGGGTGTCGTACCGACCGACGCCGAGCGCATCGAACTCTATAGCGGACTCAGCGCCTACGCGGGAACGTATAACACCGACGGCGACCTCGTCAGTCATCATGTCGACGCGTCGTGGAACGAGTCGTGGACCGGCACGGTGCAGGTGCGTCGATTCAGAATCGACGGCGAGCATCTGTACATCACGACGCTGCCGGACAAGAACCCGGTAACGGGAAAGCAAAGTACTTCAGTGCTGGTATGGACCAAGGTCAAATCCGTCGACAAGGCGGCCAAATAAAAAATCGCTTGCGATAAGCCGGCGCTTCCTGGCGTGAACCAACGGGCGAAGCGAAGCCGCTCGCCGTCCAGTAGACCTCGGAAGAGCAATCGTCCGGCATCGAGCAGGTCAGCTGCGCAATTGCGCAAGCGGATCAGGTGCTCGGGCGGCCATGTCCCAGTTACGATCGTGGCGGAATTCGGCGCCACGTAAGAAGCACCGCCAGCAAGAACGCGACATATGCGAGCACGAACACCCAGCCCGGAAAGTCGTAATAGAGCAAGGCACTAACCCAGCGCTGTATGAAGCCTTGCGGACCGGACGCGCCCGTGCGCAGATAGTCCTCCAGAACGGTCAACGGGCACGGCACATCGAGCACTGCAAGGGTCGCCACGATACCGATGGCGAGAACATGTGTCGTCCGGAATGCGCGATTGCGCGCCCACCGGAGTTGCAAACCGTGGGCGATCCAGATCGCGAATAGTCCGCCGACGATAAACAGCACGATCAGCGCGTGCAGCACGAGAACAATATTGGCGAGCCAGATCATGCTGCTTCCACCGGAGATGGTCTTACTGACGACGTCGATCAGATTTGGACTGCCCGCAGAGCGATTCGTGCGGCGAATCCGGGTCGGTGTATCGAGTGGCCGAGGCGTGAAATTCTGGCTACGAGGTTTTCACGACCTCGTAGGCATCATGTGTCTGCAATCGTAAGACCTACCTCACGGCACTCGCCTGAAAATGCCGCGGGGACTCACTGCCCATTGCCATACAGATCGAGCAGCATCAACGTTACGCCATTGGTCCACCCGAAGCCGTCCTGCAGCGGATACTCGCCACCCCCGCCGCCGCCTTCGCCCGCGCCTTCCACGACGTACTTCTCGACGAGCTTGTGCTGCGTGTTGTAGACGTTCTCGACGTCCGCGAGAAAGCGCGTGCCGATCGGCTGCGCGAGGTCGGCGCGTCCGTAGCGCTTGAGGCCCTGAATCGCGATCCAGTGCAACGGCGCCCAGCCGTTCGGCGCGTCCCATTGCTGTGTGGTGTTATAGGTCGACGTCGTGAGGCCGCCCTGCTTGAGCAGCGCATTCTGCACGGTCTGGGCGGTCTTCCACGCGCGATCGGGCCACGCCACGCCGGCCATCAGCGGATACAGCATCGCCGGTGTCTGGTTGTCGCGCGACTTGCCGAGTTGCCAGTCGTAGTCGCCGTAGTAGCCGTTGCGATTCCACAGATAGCGGTTGATGCCTTCCGCGCGCCGCGCCGCGTAGCCGATGAACTGCGCGACGCAACGGAAGTCGCGTGTCTCCGAGCAGCCGCGCGCGATCGTCGTCTCCAGATGGAACAACAGGCTGTTCAGATCGACCGGGATGATCGATGTCGTGCGCACCGTTGCGAGCGTCTGGTTGTCGCCGAACCAGCGTGAGCTGAAATCCCAGCCGCTTTCGGCGGTCGCGCGCAGATCGCGGTAGACCTGGTTGGCCGGCCGGTCGCTCGCCTGCGCGGTCTGCACGTCCTCGAGGTACGACTCGTCGCGCGGCGTGTCCAGATCGTCCCAGTAGCGGTTCAGCACGGTGCCATCGTTGAGCACGACCACATTGCGCGTAGCGCCGCCGGGCGGCGTGCTGGACGAGCCTTGCATCCAGTACGCGTACTCCTTGCGCAGCACAGGCAGGTACTTCTGATAAACCTTGTTGCCTTCCTTTTGCGCCGCGAGCTCCACCATATACGAGTAGAACGGCGGCTGCGAGCGGCTCAGATAGTACGTGCGATTGCCGTTCGGTATGTGGCCGAACGTGTCGATCATGTACGCGAAGTTGTCGAGCATATCGTCGACGAGATCTTCACGCCCGGACTCCTGCAGCCCCAGCATCGTGAAATAGGTATCCCAGTAGTAGCCTTCGCGAAAGCGGCCGCCCGGCACGACGTATGGTTTGGGCAGCGGGATCAGCGAGCTGTAGTCGGGCGCGCTCGTCGTCGTGCGCGTGAGGCCGTTCCAGAGCCAGTCGATGTGCTCGCGCAGACTCTGGTTCGGCGGCGGCGTGATGCTCTGATCGGGCGGCGGCGTGAAGTACTGGCTGACGAATTTCTGCAGCGAAAAGCCGGGCTGATTCTTCTGCGTTTCGTATAGCTGGACGATCGCGGCGGGATTGCCATTCGGCGTTGCGTCGACGAACGTCTTCTGGTCGGCGAAGATCTGCGCGGTCTGCACGGCGACGAACAGATCGCCGTACAGAATGTCGGGCGCCGGCGGCAGCGTGGCGCCCACCTGGGTATCGGCCAGACAGCTCGCGGATGCGAAGACGAGCGAGGCGATGCAGGCGACGCCGAGCGTGATCGGCGAACGCCGCGGCACGAAATACTTACTTGAGCTGGAGAAGAGATGGGCGGTTGATGCGGTGCTGCTGCGAGACAGTGATTGAATGCTCATGATGCCTCCAAGGTTGTGGGCATTTCACTGGTCTCATCGCGTGCCATTCGAGGTCGTCTCCCGGCGACATGCGAGTCCGACACGAGGTGGCCGGATCAATGGCTCCGAAAGCATCGCACGCTTTCGAAGCATCAGGCAACTGCGGCGCAGCAGAGCGTGCATGCATTCAGCATGCGTATCCGCGCTTGCTTCGTGATTCGAAGCAATGGAAGCGTTGATCGCGAGCGATTCCGCGGCAAAAACCGCTTAGCGAGCAAGCGGCGTACCCGCGTCGACCATTCGGCAGGTCGGCGCGGGTACGCGAGACCAACGAGAAAATTACTGCGCGACAGGCTGAGTCACGTCCGTGCCGAACCAGTGCATCGAGATTTTCTTGAGCGTGCCGTCCTGCTTCATTTGGGTCAGCGCGTCGTCGAGTGCTTTCGCGAACTTCGGATTGTCCTTGCGGAACGGGATGCCCATTTCCTGCTCGGCGCCTTTCAGCACCGCGCCCGTACGCAACGGCAACTGCGAGTTCTTGATGATGTACGGCAGCATCAGCCGGTCGTCGATCGTCGCGTCGATACGCCTGGCGGCGAGATCGCGCAGTTTCTCGGGCGCACCCGGATAAGTTTGCACGTTGATGCCGGGTACCGCGCGCGCCATCTGGTCGTAGTTGGTGCCGAGCGTCACGCCGATCTTCTTGTCGCCCTTGAATTCGTCGAGCGATTTGAACTCACGCTTGTCGTCCGCCCGTTGGATCAGCTGCGCGGCCGAGTACGTGTACGGCTGGCTGAAATCAAGAACCTGTTTGCGTTGCGGGGTAATGGTGACCTGATTGACGATCACGTCGAATTTGCCGCTCTGCAGCGCCGCGATAATGCCGCTCCACTCGGTCGGAATGAATACCGGCTTTACGCCGAGTTTCGCCGCCACGGCTTTCGCGACATCGACGTCGAAGCCTTCGAGCTCGCCGTCCTTGTTGCGCGAGTCGAACGGCGGATAGGTGCCTTCGAGACCGATCTTCAGGACTCCGGCCTGTTTGACCGAGTCGAGCAGATCTTCGGCATGAGCCGCGACCGCGGTAAAGCTGAGAGCCGAGAGCGCCAACGCGTTTATAAGCAGCTTCGAAAGTTTCATTGAGTGTCTCCTCTGTACTTGAGTATCAGGCTGCGTAACGCAACGATTTCACCATCGTGTCGGCAACCCGGCAGTGTCGCTTCGTGGAACAAGCCGGGTTGCGCGCGTCATCCTAGCACTCCAGAAGTCGCCTGTTTTATCTTTGTTCGGAAGCGGCCGCGCGCGGATGAAACTCCGGCTTCGAAAAATCGCGGCGGCGCGATCTCGTGGTGGATAGACTGAATGCGATCGATGGACGCTATTGTCCTCGTCCGACCGGCGCCTTCTATGTCTATCCGTCATGCGCGGGTGTGATCGGGCGGCGTACGCCCGACGCACGCGTGATCGCCAACGACAGCGATTTCGTCATGTACCTGCTCGAAAGCCAGGACGTCGGCGTGATCCAGGGCGCGCCACCTCTACGCTCTCACCACAGTCACCCCAGCCGCTTCGATCGGCTTCGTCAATTCCGCGCGGGTCTTCTTCTCGACCACGATGGTCTGCGCGAGTTTGATCTCGCCGATCACGAACCGCGATGCGGCGTTCAGTTTCGACGATGACGCGAGCACGACCGTTTCCGCCGCCCGCGCGGCGAGCGCGCGCTTGATCGCGGCTTCCTCGAAGTCACCGGTGCTCAGCCCAGCGCTGGGATGCACGCCGGTCACCCCCATGAAGTACAGGTCGGCATGGATGCGCGAAATGCCTTCCATCGCCGCGGCGCCGACGGCCACGATCGAATGTTTGTAAAGCCGGCCGCCAATCAGGATCACCTCGACACAAGGATGCGCGGCAAGCGCCGTGGCGACGCTCGGACTATGCGTGACGATGGTCGCGTGCAAATCGGACGGCAGCGCCTGGACCAATAGCGCCGACGTGGTGCCGCCGTCGACGATCACGGTTTGCCCTGGCGCGATCAGTTCGACCGCTCGCCGAGCGATGCGCCGCTTGGCGAGCGTCTCGATGTCCTGACGCTGCTCGAATGACGCGAGCGCCGCCGACGCGGGCAACGCGCCGCCGTGGACGCGCTGCAAGCGCCCCTGCGCGGCCAGTTCGCGTAGATCGCGGCGGATCGTGTCTTCCGACACGCCAAACGCCGCGCTCAGCTCGCCTGCCAGGACCTGCCCGTTGCGCGCGAGTTCGTCGAGGATCGCTTTCTTGCGTTGGGCCGTCAACATTGCATTGCACGAAATATCTTGAAATTGCACGAAGTTGCACGATACCATGAATCATTGTCCATGGTCGACAGGAGGCGCCATGACCGCAACGAAAGACCGGGTTCGCATCGTCGGAACGACCTTGCTATCCGACGACTGGTACACGCTGAAGAAGGTGACGTTCGACTTCCTGCGTCGCGATGGCACATGGCAGCGGCAGAACCGCGAGACCTACGATCGCGGCAACGGCGCGACGATCCTGCTGCACAGTCCGCGCACCGGCAACGTGATACTCACGCGACAATTCCACATGCCCGCGTTCGTGAACGGTCACGACGGCATGATGATCGAAGCGCCGGGCGGGTTGCTCGACAACGCTTCGCCGGAAGAACGCATCCGGCTCGAAGTCGAGGAGGAAACGGGGTATCGCGTGGGTCAGGTCCACAAGATTTTCGAGGCCTACATGAGCCCGGGATCCGTAACCGAAAAGCTCTACTTCTATGTCGGCGAGTACGACGCGTCGATGCGGGTCAACGACGGCGGCGGCGTCGAGGATGAAGGGGAAGATCTCGAGGTGATCGAAATGCCGTTGCAAGCCGCGTTGCGAGCGGTCGACGCAGGGGAAATCGTCGACGGCAAGACGATCATGCTGTTGCAGTACGTCGCCTTGCGTGGGTTTGCGTCAGCGCGCGCAGCCTAGTTGCGTCGCGAGTTCGTGCAGATCGTCGACGATGAAGTCCCACGCCTCGTGCGCCTTCAGATCGCTCGTCTGTTGAGGGCCATGCTCGGTGGGCCGCACGACGAACGCGGTGCTCAAGCCGACGCGCCGGGCAGCGGCGAGATCGTTGTTATGCGCGGCCACGAGGCATAATTCGCGTGGCGCAATGCCGAGAATTTCCGCCGTTTCGCTATAGACCAGCGGCGAGGGTTTATAAGCGCGGACGACTTCGGCACCGAGAATGGCATCCCAAGGCAGACCGGCACGCTTTGCCACGTCCACCATCAGGCGAATGTTGCCGTTGGATAGCGGTGCGATGATGAAGCGCGCCTTCAGGCGCCGCAATGCGTCGACGGCATCGGGCCAGGGGTCCAGCCGATGCCAGGCCAGGTTCAACTCATCGATCTCCGGTTCGGGAACGTTGGCGATGCCGAAACGCGCCAGCACTTTGACGAGGTTTTCCCGGTGCAGCACGTCGAGACGCACATACGGTCTGCGTCCGCTACGCACTTCTTCCATCGCGGGCGAATACTCGCGTCGCCATGCGTCCGCAAAGTCGGATGCGTCGAGATTCGGCGCGTGCCGCCGTAGAAACGGTTGCGCTTCGCGCGCGACGCCGCTTCGCCAGTCAACCACGGTTCCGAAGACATCGAACACGAAAGCTTTGATGGCAGTTTGATGTGTCGAGTCGATGCCCATGACCTTCCTTTGTGGCTCTGACGGGAACCACCCATCTTAGATGCGTGTCAGGAACCTCGCGCCAGACCTGGTAGGCAGTATGACTTCCTGCGGGACAGAGGCTGGCCTGCCGCAACGGAATCAAACGCGGGTTAGCATTGCTGTCAGAGCCGCACGGTGCGGACGTGCCGCACCCGGCGATTTCCGACGCGGAGGCCAGCATGGAGCACGATAGCACTCTTTACGTGGGTCTTGATGTTCATAAGGATTCGATCACGGTCGCCTATGCCATTGGTTCGGGCGAGGTTGAACTGCTCGGCAAGATCGGTACTACGCAGGCCGACGTGGAACGGTTGTGCAAGAGACTGCAATCTAAAGCGCGATGCGTCAGCATCGTCTACGAAGCCGGTCCGTGCGGATATGGGCTTTACCGGCAGCTTGTCCAGAAAGAATTCCAG